>JAMPIW010000005.1 GCA_040183005.1 Gammaproteobacteria bacterium | reverse complement strand
GAGAAACAGCAAGGCTACCGGTTGATTATCGTGCCGGAAGGCATGGGTCAGACGCTGGCTCAGCCGGTCTTGAAACAGGTTGCGGTTGGGCAGGCCAGTTAGTTCGTCAAAATTGACGAGATAATGGAGCCGCTCCTTGTCCTGTTTGTGCTCCGTGATGTCCCGCACGATGCCGATTATCAAGAACCGGTCGCCAAGCTGCATATCGCTGACGGCAAGATTCATGGGAAAGGTCGAGCCGTCCTTGCGTAGGCCCTGTATCTCGCGCACACCGAAGTTAAGGCATCTGGCTTGGCGGGTGCTCAGATAGCGTGCTACATAGCCGTTATGCTGGCTGTGATGGGGTTCGGGCATCAGCATGTTGACGTTCTGGCCGATTACTTCATCCGCGTCATAGCCGAAGACTCGCTGTGCGGAACGGTTGAAGGATTCGATAATGCCGTGCTCATTGATGGTGATGATGCTATCAATCACGTTGTCCATGATGGCGCGGGTGTGCTCTGCGGCCTCTATGGCGCGAGCGCGCAACTTCTCCTCTTTAGTGAGGTTTTCTACGGCGAGGAGAAGTTGCGCCGCTTCCGGGGGCTGTTTTTCTGCGGAATCGAGCCGGGCAATGGAGATCCGCAGATATTTTGTCTCTCCTTCACTGGCGATTTTAACGGCCATGCCCTGCCGTGCCTTGCCCGTTGCCAGCACTTCATCCACCGCCTCTTGAATGCCTGTCTCTGGCAAAATCTCTTCAAGGTGTTTCCCGGTCAGGTGATCGGCGCTCAAGCCGAACAGCGCCCCGCACGGCAGGTTGGCAGAGACCACGCGGTGTTCCGTGGAAATCACCAACAAGCACAGAGGCAGGCTGACGACGATGTTCTCAGCATGCGCCTTCAGCGATTCGATGGCCCGGCGATCGGCATGGATATAGGTGTCGATGGCCAGACCCATGTCGAAAAAAATTATCCTGATCAGGGCGCGTAGCGCCGCCAACGTCTTGTCGGCGTCACCCTGGGTGATGTGCCACACCTCGGGCAACAGGTTTATGAGGTATTTGCTGTAGGCGCCCAGGTACCATTGGGGGGCCAGCCCGACGCGCTGATGCACAACGCCCACGCGCAGGCGATCGCGCACATAGTCCCAATCGTATTCTCCCGCCGTCAGGCGGTCGAAGTATTCCGACTGTTTTTGTTTCAGGCGCACCAGGGTGCGCGCATCGGGAATCAGGGCCTGTGTTGGGGTGAAGGCCGCGAGATGGGCATAAAAATCGTCGATGAAATAGGAGCGCGCCGCGCTCAGGTGGCCGTGCAGTTCCTTGAGCAGCGCCTCGTCGTTCGCGATGATCTCGAGGTAGTCCTTGCGCAGGGAGATTTCATCGGCGTCGATGTCCATCTCTCTGAGGATGCTGTCGATAAGTTCATCCATTGACTCCATTTTTACCCCCTGTGGATATTTCATTTTTGTTTGCAGGCATGGCAGAGTCAAACACATTTATGATGATTGGCGCAAGGGACGTATGGTTATTCTGGTATTCGAAAAGGGGGTGAGGGGGAGGATCCCCCGATCGGAGCCTCTGTCTCTTGATCACAATGTGGCACGCGCGAGCCTGCTCATTTGATAGCCCTCAAGTCGCTCCTTCAAGCGAAACCAGCCATGCCACATCGTGTCCCACCCAGGACGCCCAGTGCGCTTGGTGTCAGTAAATCCGCCCAACTTCGCGACCGCCAAGCACGCCCAACGAATCGATGGCGCCGTCGTCGGTGGCGCGCTGCGCTGGGTCGATACCCACAACACGGTCCACTCGTCTTCGCTCAGTAGCGTGTCGCAGCTCACCTGCTCATCCTCCTCCGGCGTGTCCAGCATTTCTCGCAATTGCAACAAGCGCACGGCCAGAAACGCGGTGATCACTAACATCCGTTCCAGGTTCGCCGCGCTTTGGAAGCGTTGCCTTTCCACTCCCACGCCACTCTTCCACGCCTTGTGATAATCCTCAATGCGCAATCTGGCGCGAGTGAGCGCACCACCTGCCGCGCCTCGTCCGCGCTGCCCACCAGTTCGCTCGTCAGCAACACCCAGCGTAACGGTTCCACGTCCGGCGGTGCATCCTTCTCCTCAACCAGAATCGCGTTCACGGTTAACGGCTCACGGCAGCCGGCACCCCCTGCCGGGGCGTGTAGTTCCAGACTCAGGCTGCGCAGATGCACCGTGGCTTGACGCGCTTTGCGGCCTCCGCGCTGCACGACGTTCACCGTATAACAACTCAACCGCGCCGCATCCTGTTCCAGCGTCGCAAACAGCGGGTGCGCGCTGTGCAGCACGCGTCGATCCACCTTGGCCCGGATCACAAAGCGCTGCGCGTGCCGCAACTTGTAATCCAGGTACTCGTACACGTCGGATTCACGATCACACACCGAGATGGTGCGCGCCATCGTGGCGCCCAAACGCTCGGCGGTGCGCTCCGAAGCTTGTTCCCACTTGTAGCTTTCCTTGTCTTCATAGGCGCGTTGCTTGCGTGAGTGTTTCTTGCCGTGGTCTTTGCGCTTTCGACACCAGTGACTCTGCTCAATCAACCCGACGGTATTTTCGCCAGCGGCATCCAGCAGCAGCACCGAATGCACCTGAAAGCCTTTGCGCTTCGCGTCTTTTTGGTTGCTCGTGATGCCCAGCTCGCCCTCCACCGCATGCGTATAGCTCACGCTGGTGGTGTCTTCCACGGCCAGCAACAACGCATGCGCTTGGGCGTGCCGCGCTACGCTGGCGAAGCTACCCTCTCGGATGGCTTCCGGTTTCACACCGTCGTTACGCAGCAATCGGTAGCCGCCCAATAATGCCGCGCCATCGCCCTGGCAGCTCTTCGCCAGTGAACGGCCCATCTGCTTCGACATGAGTGCCGCCACGTCCACCAAGCGCCCCGTGCGCCGCCTAGTTCACAGTCGCCAAACATCCGTCGTGACCATTCCATCTCATCCTTGGGTATCATTGCAACCGAACGCTCCTTTTGCCTCAGAGGGTTACAAGATAGCTCTCATATGAAATGTGATCAAGAGACAGGGATAGCCTAGGGCGTCCTGTTTTATCGGAGTCTGCGCGAGAGCGCAGGCGTAGACAAAATGGGATGCCAACGACAGGCGTAGAGTCATTGTGGTAGCTGTGGTGCGCTGCGTAGTAGCGCGCCGCTGCGGACGCAGGACGGTCCGGGCTGCCGAAGGCATGGCTGCCGCCGAGCGCGGGCATTTTGGGGCAGGGATGTCCCAAAATGTATACCGAGCACGGCGGCACTATCGGTCCATGCTGGTCATCGTCCCCTATATCACCCAGGTCCCCAACGACAAGCAACAGATCCAACCTGCACTGGGCAAGATAGGAGCCTTGCCAGAAGGCATGAACGCGCCCGAGATATTGCTGGCGGATACCGGCTACTTCAGCGAGCAGAACGTCAATGCCTGCATCGAGGCGGAAGTTGAACCGCTGATCTCCATCGGCCGGGATGCACATCATCCCGGCTGGAAAGAACACTTCAGTGAACCCGATCCCCTGCCGACAAACGCCACCCCGGTCGAGACAATGAAGCACACGCTCAAGACTCAGGCAGGCAAGGCGAGCTATGCGCTACGCAAGCAAACGGTGGAGCCGGTGTTCGGCATTATCGAATCGGTGATGGGGTTTCGCCAGTTCATGTTGCGGGGTCTGGAGAAGGTTGGTCACGAATGGACGCTGGTGTGCCTGGCGTGGAATTTGAAACGAATGGCCATATTGCGCCAGAATTGCGTCCAAAGTGGGTGAAATAGGCGAAAAATGATGGAAATAGAGTAAAAAAACAGCGAAATATGCCTATTAATTGTGCAAATACACGCTGAGGAGGGTGGCTTATTGCCCCAAGTGTTTTAAGTCCGACAGGCTGCTAGGGCGTCATTTTTGCCTTGCGCTTTGCCTCGCCTATTTGGTGAATGTCTCCTTTCCATGTTCTTACACAAAATCAGTGTATTACGGCATATATGGCAGTTCAATCGCTGTTTATAGGTTTAAGCAGACTTTATGCAATTGCCCTGATCAACTCTATTCCCGCTTGACACTCGGCTGACCTCATGGCATAAAAGCAGACTGTTGAATGCATAATTCAACAGGGGAAGGGCGCTGTTTTTCTTTGGAATAACAGTGTTTTTCTCATAAAAATATCGCCCGTAAAACATCGCATGTCGCCGAGTCCTGATTGAGGTGTCGGCAGCGCGATTTTTGTCAGTCAAATGAAAAGGAGAGAAAAAGCATGAGAGCACGTTTGTTGGGTGTTTCCGCCGCAGCCGTAATGTTGCTGGGCGCAGGTCAGGCCAGCGCAGATCTGGAGCTGGCCAAGGCCAGTGGTTGCTTGGCTTGCCACAGCGTAGAAAAGAAAGTTGTTGGCCCAGCTTGGAAAGATGTCGCCGCCAAATACAAGGGTAATGCCGGTGCCAAAGCTGAGCTGGTTGCCAAGGTCAAGGCCGGTGGCAAAGGTAACTGGACCGCAGTGACCGGCGGCGTGCCAATGCCTCCCTACTCCCCCCGCGTTTCCGATGCCAACATCGAAAAGCTGGTAGATTTCGTTTTGGCTCTGTAATAAGCCAGAATCGAGTCATACAAAAGCCAGCCTCCGGGCTGGCTTTTGTTTTTCCGCAGGGATGACTTGCTCGCGGATAGGCTCTAAATTTCCATCATCTCGAAATCTTCCTTGCCTGCCCCGCAATCCGGGCAGCGCCATGTAAGCGGCACATCCTCCCAGCGGGTGCCGGGCGCAATCCCTTCTGCGGGCAGGCCTACGGCCTCATCATAAACGAAACCGCAAATTACACACATATAGGTTTTTAATTCCAGTGTCTGAACTGTCACAAACGTGCTCCAAGTCTAATCAAGCGAAATCCGGTATTATTCCGGAGCGAATCTTCGCATTTTTTTTGTGGCGAGCGAAATGCTATAACGGTGTAAAATTTCAATATATGCAGACATAATGGCGGTACAATTATCGCTTTTCAAGGACGTGTGAGTATGACTGAGCAACAATCCATTCCGGTGGTCATGGTTTTTGCCGGCTGCGACTCCACTGGCGGGGCGGGCATTCAGGCCGATATCGAGACGCTTGCGAGTATGGGCTGCCATGCGGCGCCGGTAATTACGGCAATCACGGTGCAGGATACCCAGCAGGTGCAAGGATACACGGCCATCGACGCCGCCTTGGTCATTGCGCAGGCGCGCGCGGTGCTGGAAGACATGCCGGTGGCTGCCTTCAAGATCGGGATGGTGGGCAGCGTGGAGAATGTGGAGGCGATCCACACCTTGTTGCAAGATTACCCGGATGTCCCCGTCGTGCTCGACCCAGTGCGAGCAGCGGGCGGTGGCGGTGAACTAGCCGATGAGGAAGTCGTGGACGCCATGGTGACGTTGCTGTTTCCGCTGACTACGGTGTTGACTCCCAATACCCTGGAGGCGCGCGCTCTGGCACCGGAGGCCGATACTCTCGATGCCTGTGCGCAGGAAATCCTGGAAAACGGCTGCGAATTCGTCCTTATCACCGGCGCCCACGAAAACACCGCAGCGGTGATTAATACGCTGCACGGTAACCGGCGTCAATTGGAATCATTCTCCTGGGAGCGTCTGCCAGCGAGCTATCATGGTTCCGGTTGTACCTTGGCATCCGCCATCGCTGGCCTGCTGGCTCATGGTATGGAGCCCTTTACCGCCATACATGAGGCGCAGGAATATACCTGGGAAACGTTGAAACACGGCTACCGCATCGGCATGGGACAATACCTGCCTAACCGGCTTTTTTGGGCGCGGGAGGATGAGGATCAAGGCGCGTGAAAATGCCGTTGCGTGGTCTTTACGCCATCACAGATAGCAGCTTGATTGTGCCAGGGCGTCTCCTGGATGTCGTGAGCCGTGCCATTGCGGGCGGCGCCGCGGTGATCCAGTATCGGGATAAAGGCCTGGACGGCCTGCACCGCGAGAGTGATGCTCGTGATTTACTTACATTGTGCCGCTCGCATGGCGTGCCGCTGATCATCAATGATGACGTGGCGCTCGCCCGATCTGTTGGCGCGGATGGCGTGCACCTGGGGTGCGACGATATACCGCTGACGGAGGCAAGGCGTATTCTGGGGGCGGCGGCGGTGATTGGTGTCTCCTGTTACAATAATTTTGAGCTGGCAGTAACGGCGCAGGAGGAAGGTGCCGATTACATCGCCTTCGGGCGGTTTTTTGCCTCTCAAACCAAGCCCAGTGCCGTACAGGCGAGCATAGATTTGATTCGCCGCGCCAAGGCGACCCTCGCTATTCCAGTGGTAGCCATTGGCGGTATTACGCCGGATAACGGCGCTGTATTGGTCGAGGCTGGCGTTGATATGCTGGCGGTGATCGGGGGCCTGTTTGGCCGACCTGACCCGGCGCACGCGGCACGGCGATACACACAACTTTTCGAACAAGAAGGAAACACGTAATGACTCGATCCCATGAACTTTTCCAACAGGCCCAGCGGCATATCCCTGGCGGTGTGAACTCGCCGGTGCGCGCGTTTCGTGGCGTGGGTGGCGAGCCGGTATTCCTCAAACGCGGCGCTGGCGCATATGTGTATGACGAAGACGACCGGCGCTACATCGATTATGTTGGCTCATGGGGGCCGATGATTCTCGGGCACGCCGATCCCGAAGTAATCAAGGCAGTGCAAGAAGCCGCCGCCAACGGCCTTGGTTTTGGCGCTCCGACCGCTATCGAAACCACCATGGCCGACCTGCTCTGCGAGCTGGTGCCATCCATGGAAATGGTGCGCATGGTCAGCTCCGGCACCGAGGCCACCATGAGCGCGATTCGCCTGGCGCGCGGTTACGCCGGGCGCGACAAAATCGTCAAATTTGAGGGTTGTTACCACGGGCATTCGGATTCGCTGCTGGTCAAGGCCGGCTCCGGTGCGCTCACCCTGGGTGTGCCGACATCGCCGGGTGTGCCGGTGGCGCTGGCCGAACACACCATCACACTCGATTACAATGACCTCTCTCAAGTGGAGGAGGCCTTCGCTCATGTCGGCGGGCAAATCGCCTGTATCATCGTTGAACCCGTGGCGGGCAATATGAATTGCATTCCGCCCTTGCCCGGTTTTCTGGAAGGGCTACGCACTATCTGTGATGAATACGGCGCGGTACTGATCTTCGATGAAGTGATGACCGGCTTCCGTGTCGCACTGGGTGGGGCGCAACAGTTCTATGGCGTGACGCCGGACCTCACCACCTTAGGCAAGATTGTCGGCGGGGGGCTGCCAGTCGGCGCCTTCGGTGGCAAAAGGGCGGTCATGGAGCGTATTGCCCCACTTGGCCCGGTCTATCAGGCCGGCACCCTCTCCGGAAATCCCGTGGCGATGGCTGCAGGGTTGGCCACCCTCACCAAGCTTCTCAAGCCAGGGTTTTATAGCGATCTGTCTATGATGACCCAGCGCCTCACGGATGGCGTCACTGCGCGCGCCAAAGCGGCGGGCATTCCCATGTGCGCCAACCAGGTGGGCGGCATGTTTGGCCTGTTCTTCAGTGACGAAACCAGCATCCACAGTTACGCCCAAGTGATGAACTGCAATGTGGAGCGTTTCAAGCTATTTTTTCACGGCATGCTGGAGCAGGGCGTATACCTTGCGCCATCGGCTTTCGAGGCTGGCTTTGTCTCATCGGCGCACGGCACGGCCGAGATTGATGCTACGCTCGACGCGGCGGAGAGGGTGCTGGCTGGGTTGTGATAGGGGGGCGTTCCCAAATAGATGAGAATGAGCCAAAAAAAGGGCTTGTTTTCGAGCAAGCCCTTATCAAGGATGATCCACGTTTAGTGGATCAATCGAGTCGCACTTGGCGTCGGCGACCGACAACCGCACCTATCAGGCCCAAGAGGCCGACGAGGAATATTGTGTAGGTTGCGGGTTCGGGGACCGCTTTAACGTTCACGTTCAGGAACGCCTCCTTCTTCTCAATGAAAGAATCAGTCGGGAAGGATCCGAGTGGTGTGTAAGCGGACAAAAGGTTGTCGATTGCCACGTTGGCCTTGATGGCCGGTGTCGCCAGCCCTGCGAAGGCGGTGGCGTTCCAGTTCTTGGTGTTAAAGTTGAACAGGGGATTCGATGTGAAAACGGCTGTTTCAGTGATCGAGGATGTCACAGCGCCGCTATATGGCGCCTGCGGAGTCACGCGCAATATCCCGCCTGCATTTACCCCAACCAAACCGTCGCCGAAGTAATAGTAGTCGCCGCCTTCATTCAGGGTGAATCCGTTGATCTGATAGCCTGATTTGGCGGTAAGTGTTAGTTCAAAGCTCGATTGGACTGATTTGACGCCATCGCCCGCGCTGGTGGTTGAGAAGCCTGGTGATCCGGATGGGAACCATTGGACTACGTTGCCTACGATCGTCGGAGTGCCAAACAGGCTGGCCTGGGCGTCATTGTAGCTGAGGTCGAAGTAGTTGCCGCTCAGCGTTTGAATTGCGGCGCTTGCTGGAGTTGCTATAACGGCACCGAAAAGTGCCAGGGCGAGGGTGGATTTTTTCATAGTTAATGACCTCAGGGTGCTAGTAGTAAAAACTGAACATAGCAACCTTGCTGTCTGAACTTTTAGCAGTGAAATCCGTGTGCGCGCCGTCCTATTTTGCGCTGCTCTTCGAGTTGAATTTATGTGATTATTAGATGGCGTTGCAACTTGCCTGTTTGTTACATTGTCACTTGAGCTTCACCAGTTTGAGGCTTTTGAGCGCGCCGTGTGAATGATCTAAGCCTGTCCCCACAAATTAAGGGCCTGTTCGAAAACAAGCCCTTTTAATTAGAGGTGAGAACGTTTAACGGGTCAATCGAACTGCGATTGGCGTCTACGGTATGCAATGGTCCCTATCAGACCTAGGCCAGCAAGAAGCATCATGTAGGTTTGGGCTTCGGGAACCACGGTAACATGCAGGAATGCCTCCTTTTTCTCGATGAACGCCTGAGTGGGGAAGGATCCGGGCGGCGTGTAAGCAAACAAGAGGTTCTCAATCGTAACATTGGCTTTGGTGAGGCCCGTCGTGTCCACAGCGGCGGTCGCGTTCCAGTCCTTTGTGCTGAAGTCGAGAGGGGCGTTCGCCGTGAAAGTGCCAGTGTTGGCGATGGGGGATATCACAGTACTGCTGGACGGATCCAGCGGAGTTACGCGCAACTGCCCCCCTAGGCCCACGCCAACTGTCCCGCTGCCAAAGTAAGAATAATCACCGCTTTCCTGCAATTCGAAATTGGTGAGCTTGTAATCCGAATCCGGTTTGGCGGCAATTGTCAGCGCAAAGGTCGAGCTGGCCTTCTGGATGCCGTCGCCCGCGCTGTATGCCGAGAAGCCGGGCAAGCCGGACGGAAACCACTGGACTGTGTTGCCAACGATCGTTGGGGTGCCAAACAGGCCAGTCAGAGAGTCATCGTAACTTATATCGAAGAAGCTGCCGTTGACCGTTTGTATTGCGGCACTTGCTGGGGTTGCTGCAATGGACCCGAGAAGCGCCATCGTGAGAGCGATATTTTTCATTGATTCAAGACCTCCGTTTGCTATCTATTGATGATGATATCGGTTAAAGCCTGTGGTTGGCAATGCCAACGCTACGTCGCTCAATGCGGTGGCCCCTATTAATTGGTTGAGTCCTGAAACCGTGTTGGCCATACCTTTCTCTTTGGGTGGAAAGAGGATGGATTGTATGACAGTGACTGTATGTTACACCGAAATTACAAAAAAATCTGTAGAATCAATGATTAAATGTTACGTCATGATGCAAAGTTATAATTGCAAAAAACACGCCATTTCGCGAATAATTATTATATATTATTGATATATAAATGATTATTATTTTTTCCGCATTAGGTTTCCGTATTCAGTGGCAGGGCGCTGCTCTTTTGTGGATGCGCGGATGAATAATGGAATTCGGTGTCGTTTATGAATATATATATTAATCAATAGCATATTATTTTTTTCTGCGTGCTTTAATGTGGTGCAGCCTGCGCCGCCATGGACATGAAAATAAGTCATGCCGGGTTGGGTGGATTATTTGTCGGCTTGTGGAGACAAGCGCCCTTGCCGAGGATTTGTGATTGTTATTTCTCATTTTTATTAAGATAAAAAGATTCTAAATGAAAGTATCTTCCGAAGTTATCAAGAAGGCGCAATTTCATATTTTTTGTTCTTTCTTTTTAATATCAAACGGTTGAGTGTTGTATTCTAACGCTGAAAGATGGGCGTCGTATGTCGACGACATCCATGGCGTGATTAATATGTCGAATCACCCAGTCTTGCAATAATCTTTTCGGCCATCACCGGATGGTGTTTAATCAAGGAGTCTCATGACCATGCTACATCGTGTCTTGTTTTGGCTGCTGATTTTTGTTACAGCGCCGCTTGAATCAGCAACTGTAGTGGTCGCCCCTGATACGGTGCCCTATGGCCGTGCCGCAGAGGTGATGGTTACCGCTAATGGCGCGGTGTCGCCCGGTAGCCGGTTTGTGCTGGAGCCTGGTGGTCCTTTTGTCACGCAGGAGCTGCCATTGAAATACAAAGTGCGTGATATGGCGCTGCGGGATGGATTGGTCTATCTGGCAGCGGGTGAGCAGGGGTTACGGATTATAGATGCTGGGATGCCAGGCGCTCCAAAATTGGTTGGACATTTTTCTGCAAATCCGGCTGTCCGCATTGTGGTGGACAGTGGGCTGGCCTTGATTACGGATGGCGCCACGGCTCTGGAAATGGTGGATGTTAGTGACGCGTCGCATCCCAAGGCGGTAGGCCACTATCGTTCTGATCGGCCTATTACAGACGTGTTTGTGGATGGCGGATACGCGTATCTGCTGCTGGATAAAGCCAGTGTTGCGGTGCTTGATATCCGTTCGCCGGAAAATGCCGTCGTGCTTTCCCGTTATGCGCTGGAGGGGGAAGCGGGCAAGCTATTTGTCGCGGGGGATCGTGTTTATGTGGCGAATGGTGCCCGGGGTCTTACGGCGTTAGATGCCAGTGACAAATCCCAGCTCAAACCGGCGGGGCGTTATGCCGTTACGGGCGGTGCGATGAATGTGGCGGTGCAGGATGGACTGGCGTTGGTGGCGCGCGGTGTTGGCGGGCTGGGGGTGTTCGATGTCTCCGATCCGGCGCGCGTCACGTGGTTGGGCAGTCACAGCCGGCTGGGTAATGTTACTGGCCTGAAAATCCAGGGACGGCAGGCGCTGGTGTGGAATGACCGCGCCGAGTTGATGCTGCTCGATATTGCCAAGCCTGCCATGCCCGTTATCATTGCTTCTTACCGCACTACATATAATGTCGCCAGTGCCGAGCTGAATGGCGGCGAGGTGATCGCGGCCACACCGTCTGCGCTTCAGGTGCTGGATTTCTCTGGCGTGCCGCCGCAGTTTTCAAATGAAAATATGGATGTGGGGCAGGGCGTCAATTTTGGCGGTGAGCGCAGGCTGTTCATCCGCGATAGCATTGCCTATGTGTCGGACTGGTTCTCTGGCCTGCATCTCTATGATATCAGTGATCCGCACCGCCCCAAACTGTTGTCTACCTTTCATACGCCGGGCTCTGCCAAGGGTGTGGTGGTGAGAGGTGATTATGCTTTTGTGGCGGATGATGACCGTGGTCTGCTGGTGTTGAATATCAAGGATCCGCGCCAGCCCATGCAGGTTGCCAATCTACCTACCAACGGTCTGGCCTATACGCCGAAGTTGGTGGGCGATCTGCTCTACCTTGCCAGCCATCGAGGTGGTTTTCAGATCATTGATGTCAGTAATCCTGGCGCGCCTGCGATCATTGCCGATGTCGACACGCCCGGCAAGGCGTGGAGCCTTGAGGTTGCCGGTGATGTGCTCTATGTCGCGGATGATGCTTCCGGCATGCTAGTGTTCGATGTGAGCGATCCGCGCCGACCGCGACAGATAGGGACATTTAGCCCGGGCGGCGCGGCGGAGGATGTGGTGGTGCGAGGTGATACTGCGTACGTGGCCTTTTTTGACCAGGGTTTTTATGTGCTTGATATTAAAAATCCCGCCGAGCTGAAAGTGCTGGGGCATACCTCCACGCCAGGCAATGCGCGCGTCATTGAGCTGAAAGGTGCTTTGGCTTATGTCACGGACTGGTTCGCGGGGGTGCAAGTGATCGACATCAGCGATGCGCACCATCCCGCCATCATCGGCAGTTATGACAGCAGCGGCGCGGCGTGGGGCATCGGCATCAAGGGTAATTATGCCTATATCGGCGATTGGTGGGGCGGGTTTGTTGTGCTGGATATCAGCAATCCCGCATCTCCCGCGCTGGTGGGTCATTATCACGCCCCAAGCCAGCCCCAAAATCAGGTGATGCAGGTCGCCGCGCAGGGAAAGTTCGCCTATACGGCCAATAGTGCGACCGGATTGCAGGTGTTTGATATTACCAATCACCTGAATCCCACCTGGGCCACGGGCTTGGATATCAACGGCACTGCCAAGGCGGTCTGGCTGGATGGGCCGGTTGCTTATCTTGCCGTTGAGGGTGGCGAGGACGAGGGGTTGGTGGTGGCCGATATCCGCAATCCGTATCAGACGCACCGCATTGGCGGCATGAAAATCGTGGGTGGCGCGCAGGGTGTGCAGGTATATAACGGGCGTGCCTATGTTGCGAGCAGCCGTGCCGGGCTCATTGCTATGGACGTTAAAAATCCCGGGCAACCGCAACACCTTGCGGCTTACCCTGCAAAGCTGAACGATGTGTGGGTCGATAGCAACCGTATCTTTATCGCAACGGTGGATCGTGGGCTGGAAGTGCTCGACACGGTCCTCAAGCCAATCTTACGTTATAAAACTGATCATGAGTTTGCCTTGGTTCGTGCGCGCGGCGATACCGTGTTCCTTTACGAAAAAGGTGTGGGGATTCATGTGCTGGATGTCGGCGTCAAGAATGTCAGGCAGATCGCGTTGTTTGAGACCGGCGAGGAGCTATCGGGCATCACATTGGAGGACGATGTGTTGTATGCGGCCGGACAACAGTCAAGGTTGATGGCAGTCGATATTTCCAGCCTGACACAACCGAAAATACGGGCCATTTATCCACTAACCCAGCGTGTCGGGAAAGTTACCCTAACCAATAACATCGCCCTGCTTGGGGGTGCGGATATCATTACCGCGGTGAAGCTGCTGCCGTCTATTGAGCTAACCATTATTGGTGAAAAGAAAATGCAGGCAATTATTCCCAAGGACATGCCGCTGGGGGCATACAACATTGTGCAGATTGATCGTAATGGAGGAAAAGAAATCAGTCATAACGCGCTGAAAATCGAGATGCCGCGTTTCTCCAAGCCGAAAATAACTCCCGAGGAATTTCAGCGATTGCTGCAGGAGCAGAAAAAAAAGTTGCAGGAAAGCGCGCCCGCCAACCAATAACAAGTGCGTGTTATTTTTGTAGCTGCCGGGCAAGGGCGAACGTAATTGCTGGCCATACGGCGTGCATCACTGTGCATGCAGCAGACAGCTTGTGTTATCTATCGAAGGCGCAGTCGTTGCCCTTGGGGCTGCGGTTAGATTGATTGATGCCGCACCGGGTCGGCCCTGTGTTGTCTCTGGTGATACCAGCATGCCGTTCTCGGAGTTGATAGCATAAGCGGATATGCTGCTCGACCGGACATTCGCTACATAGGCGAACCGGCCGGAGGGATCCACGGCTATTGAGAATGGCCCTACCCCTGCAGGGACTGTTCCTAACATATGTAGTGCACCGGTATCCTCGTCGATGGCATAGGCCGAAACATCATTGGAACCAAAATTGGCGCTATAGAGAAACCTCCCTGATGGCCCTACGGCTATCGAGTAGGGGTAAGTTGGATCGGCGAAGGTGCCAATAGCGGTCAGAGCACCGCCATTGGGATCGATGCGGTAAGCTGAGATGGTGCTGGAAATCCCGTTGGCCACGTACACAATTTGGCTGAAGGGATTTACTGCCACCGCGCCAGGATTTTTACCTGTCGCCACGGTGCCTATAGTTTTGAGCGCGCCGGTGCCGGCATCTATGGCGTAGGCAGATACGCTGTCGGCAAGATAATTCGCGACATAAATGTATTTGCCGCAGGGTTCCACGGCCATGGCAGTAGGATACGCCTCGGTGGCGTAGTGGCCGATAGGTTTTGGTTGACCGGTCTCCCCGTCGATGCGGTAGGCTGAGATATCATTGGACTGGCCGTTTGCCACATACACATAGCGTTCCTTCGGGTCCACGGCTACTGCTTCAGGGCTGGTTCCTGTAGAGATGGAGCCAGCCGCAGTCAATATGCCAGTCGCGCCGTCAATGGTATAACTCGACAAGGTATTGGAGTGCATATTAACCGCATACGCAAAGCTCCCTGAGGGGGCTGTGGTTATAGCGCGAGGAGCGTTTTCGCCCGGAACCACTTCCGCCATCTCTAAAGTACCAGTTACAGCATTTACCCTGTAGATGGAGATAGTGTGGTTATAGAGATTGGCGACATATGCAAATCGCGCTGTCATAGGAGGCGCCTTCGTGCCACTGCCACGATGCGGCGCGGAGTCTGCCTGGTTCGGAGTACCTTGGGTGGGTGTAGCTAGTACACTTTCATGCATGCCGCCGACCAGGCATAGGATCAAAATAAGGTCACATAGGCCATAGGCATAAGGTCGTGACATAAGAGTCCCTGAAACATCATCATTATTTTAAAGTGTAGCACAGATGGCTGGTTGGCCGACTAGGAGTAAGGGGCTGAGATGCGGATCTGGCTGTAATCATTGCATTGGGAAGGCGTTCTACCGCTACTGGAAGAACCTGTAAAAATCCTACTTGAAATCAAGGTGCAGCATCTTGCCGCCGGTTTTTTGCGCGAGCGTGCCGTAGGCGAAATTGGTTGAGTCGTTCGAGCGGCCCAGCGGCAGGGTGAATACCGGGCTGGGAATTTTATCGTAGTAGATCTGGTCATTAGATGGTTCATCGCCAACCAGCAAATAGGCGCCTGGCGGTGGCGCGTTTCTGGCGGCTACGCGGAAGGCGTAGCCTATGGTTTCCATGCTGCCGATGAAAGGCGCGCCGCGCATCAGCCGGTCGAACATCTCGCCCATTGAGCCTGTGTAGGTCTCTGCCTTGTTGTCGGAGAACCAGGTGATGGCGGATAGCCGTTTGCCCGATTTTGTGACAACCAGCCGCAGTACCGGTACTAGGAAGGATGCCAGGCCGTGCATGGAGCCCGAGGCATCGACCACCAAGTGAATGTCATCGCCGGGTATATTTTGCAGCCCTTCGATAAAAAGATCGAAGTCCTTGCGGCCAAAGGTGGAGGTTTCGAGGATTTTTTCGAGATAGTTTTCCTCGCTGTTTACAACGATCTGTTCAAGGTTTTTTGCCAGGCTTTTTTTGTCTGCCTCTGCTGCGGATAATCGCTGCTGGAGATCCTGCATCTGTCCTTTCAGTTTTTCGGGCTTGCTGCCGCCCGACATGCGGGCGGTGATCACCATGATGGTGAACAGGAAGATAAAGATGACCAGCATCAACAACGCCATATCTGAATAGGTGATATAGACGCTCTCATCCATGAAACGGCGGCGTCTATTCATGGGGCGACCCAGACGGCGGTGATCGTCGCTTGCGACTGGACAGGAAAAGCCTCTTCAGCGGTGGCCACCAGGCGCGGTTGACCTGATCCACCAGCTTGATTTCCTGCCGCAACAGAATACGGTAATGCTTTTGCATCTTGATGGCTTCTCTGAGGGCGGCAAGATCATCGCCTTTTTCCAGCCCATCACCAAAATCGCTCAGGCGCTTGGCCTCTTCACGGAATTCCATCATCGCTTGTTTAGAGCCCGCAAACGCATCCTGCAACAGTTTGACATTCGCGCCCAGCGCGGCAACCTCGCCGTTGAGGATGCGCACATCTTTTTCTTCCGTTTGTTTGCAATCGGCCGCGCAATAGACCAGGCAGATTTTCATGATGCGATCATAGAGGTCCTCAACCCCATTTTCGGTAATCAGGGCGAACACGCGCAGCAGCAATCCGCCAAACACTGCGCCCATCAGCGTGGCGTAGAAGGCCGTACCCATGCCGCCCATTGCCTTGCGTAACCCTTCCAGCAGCAGTGCTTCGTCGTGGCCTAATGCCTCCAGCGAGCTGCTTAGACCGGCCAGTGTGATGCTCAGGCCCATGACTGTCCCGATCAATCCCTGGGTGATGAGCAGGTTGCCCATGACCGATAGGCCATGGCTGGCACGTTGATAGAAAGAGATTTCGGTCTGGAGCAGCGCTTCCAGATTGATGGGACCGTTGACCATCACCACCTCTTTAAGCGAGGCGAAGAATCGGTGGGAGGCGTGGCGTTGCAGTGGGGTGGCGATACCCATCAAGCCTTTTTCCCGGGCGACCCTTTCCATGTGTATCACTTCAACGGATTCACGCGTCAGTGTCATGGTGAGTATGAAGCTGACGAGCATGCTCAGCACAAACAGCACAAGGATGACCCAGGTGAGCTTGGTGGTGTCGTTTTTTATGAATTCCCAGATGCCGGTATCGACATACAGTCCCAGCGTGACGATGAGTGCGAAAGAAGCCCAGACCAGCCAAAACAGCAAGGTGCGGTATACCTTGTTGCTCATACTATTTTCTACCTTTCTGCTGAAGGATTGAGAAACAATTCACGGCTGTTGGCCAGGATCAATCTGGCAGTGTCCAGACACGCATCTATCCGCTCTTACGGTGCTTTTACGAGGTCAGGGTCCACGCCCAGTCAAGAATAGACAGTACACGTGGAGCCACCATGCCACGCGCCTCCTGGTAAGTTACCCAGCGATATTCTTCGTGCTCCGGGCGTCCCAGCTCGGGATTTACCGGCAAGGTGATATTGGCCTGCCGGGTTTCAGCGACGTAGTATCGCGCCACCTTGCCGCGACCGTAAGGCGGTGTCTCTTGATAGCTGTT
Source organism: Gammaproteobacteria bacterium (assembly GCA_040183005.1). Lineage (NCBI taxonomy): Bacteria > Pseudomonadati > Pseudomonadota > Gammaproteobacteria > Gammaproteobacteria bacterium. The sequence continues at coordinate 106,499 of JAMPIW010000005.1, read as the reverse complement.
CCCCCAGGTAAATGTCAAGTTATTTAGTGAGGTTTCTTCTTCCACCTCGCGGATGGCGCCCTGCAGTGGCTCTTCACCCGCCTCGACCATTCCTTTGGGGAAGTCCCAGTTGCGGTAGGCGCGCAGCAATAGATACCACTTTTTGTTTTCTTCGCGGCGGATAACAATCACCCCGGCGGAGAGGGTTTTTTTCTCCATTGTCACCGGACCTCCTGAAATCCATGGTTGAATTGTAAAAAGAATTAGACGGCAATCCCTCTGGAGCGCAGGTGTTCTTTCGCGGCCAGCGCCAGCAAAGTCATCTCCATGTCGCGTTCCCAATCATATCCCTTGGCGGCTTCTGTGTATCCACGCAGACTGATGCCATGGAAGGGTTCGTCGGCGTAGATCCTGACGTGGCGGATTTCTTCGATGCTTGCCGACAGCTCGGGCCATATTTCGTGCATCATGTCGTTCTGCCGTGTCACGGACCATTCGTCGATAAGCTTGTAGCGCGGCGGCAGTTGGGTGAACGCCTCGGCGGTGCCGGTCTGCCGCTTGCCTGTGGATTCGTCGATGTGATCCGTGTAGACGTAGACAATCAGTTTTGGCGAATGTTGCAGAATCTCGGGGGTCAGGTTGATTTCTGACGGCATCCAGGAGCAGAAGGCGACATCGAAGGGAAAGTCGATGTCGCTGATGGGCTGGTTACGCACCTCGTAACCGTTGGTGTCATGGAAGTCGGGAATCTGGTGAGGCTTGGTGGCGGGATCGCGCACGCCAATCACGCTGACGCCCTCGCGCGCCAGCAGGCTGCCGATGAAGCCATTACCGCAGTTCAGGTCGCAAGCAATGGGTTGAGCGGCTACCTGACGCGCATAATGGGCGATTTTTCGCATTTCGCTACGCAGTGGGTAGTAGTAGGCAATTGTCGGGCCGGTAGTCGCTGCATTTCGATCCGGATTGCTGAAGATCAATGAGTATAACGGCAGGCCTTTGATGCGTTCGGCGAAGGGCAGGGCGGGATTCCAGCAGGCATGTTCTTTTTGCTGCACGGCAACGATGCGGGTAAACATCTCGTTGCTAAAGGATTCCATCTCACGGAGTGGTTCAAAATTCATGGTCGTTTCCATTGAGAATTGGCCCCAGAGGACTCAGGGGGCGCCGAGGAAGAAGGTCTCGGTTTTCCGCGCCCTCTTGGGGTGAAAAAAATTACCTGTGATATTGAGGGCTTAGTTCGTGTACGGCCTCGACGAATACCCGTGCGTTTTCGGGGTCCACATGCTGGTGGATGCCGTGGCCTAGATTGAACACATGGCCGGAGCCATGTCCGTAGCTGGCGAGGATGGTTTCCACCTCGGCGCGGATCCGTTCGGGGGAGGCATACAGCACGCAGGGGTCCATGTTGCCCTGCAGGGCGACACGATCCCCTACTCGTGAGCGCGCATCGCTGAGGTCTGTTGTCCAATCCACGCCCAATGCATCACAACCTGTATCGGCCATCGCTTCCAGCCAGGCCCCGCCGCCCTTGGTAAACAGGATCACCGGCACGCGGCGGCCTTCGCTTTCGCGTTGCAGGCCGTGGACGATTTGCTCCATGTAGCGCAGCGAAAACTCGCGGTAATCACGCGGGGTCAGTACGCCGCCCCAGGTATCGAACACCATCACCGCCTGTGCTCCGGCAGCGATCTGCGCGTTCAGGTAAGTGGTGACCGACTGCGCCGTGGTATCCAGCAGCTTGTGTAGCAGCGTGGGCTGATCGAACATCATGCCTTTAATTTTTGAATATTCCTTGCTGGAGCTGCCTTCCACCATGTAGGTGGCCAGTGTCCATGGGCTGCCCGAGAAACCGATCAGCGGCACCCGGCCATGCAGTTCGCGGCGTATCAGCCGTACTGCGTCCATGACATAACGCAGATTGCTTTCCGGGTCGGGCACACCCAGTGCAGCGACATCGGCAGCGGTACGCACCGGACGCTCAAAGCGTGGCCCTTCGCCTTCGGAGAAGTACAACCCCAGACCCATTGCATCGGGGATGGTGAGGATATCGGAAAACAGGATCGCGGCATCGAGCGGGAAGCGCTCCAGTGGCTGCAATGTGACCTCGCAGGCCAGCTCCGGGTTGGTGCACAGATCCATAAAAGAACCGGCGCGCGCGCGGGTGGCGCGGTATTCAGGCAGATAACGCCCCGCTTGGCGCATCATCCATATCGGGGTGACATCTACAGGTTCGCGCAACAGGGCGCGGAGGAAACGGTCGTTTTTCAATTCAGACATGTAAAGGCTACTCACGCAAAGGCGCCAAGGCGCATAGAAATATTTAATCCTGGAAGAGGTACTTGACCGCTTCTTTGGGCAGCGTTGTTAGATTTAAACACCCAGATAATCCAAAATCCCCTGCGCCGCCTCACGGCCTTCATGCACCGCGGTCACCACCAAGTCTGAACCGCGCACCATGTCGCCGCCGGCGAAGACCTTAGGATTGGTGGTCTGATGTTTGAACTTGCCGCGTGCGGGCGCTTTGACGCGGCCGCGTTCGTCCACGGCGATGTTGAAATCGCTGAACCATGGCGCAGGGCTGGGCTGGAAGCCGAAGGCGATGATGACGCAGTCCGCAGGAATGATCTCTTCCGAGCCGGGCACCGGCTGCGGACTGCGGCGCCCACGCGCATCAGGTGCGCCGAGTTCGGTGGTAATCACCTTGACGCCGGTCACCCGTTCTGTGCCGACGATCTCGCCGATGATCTCTATGGGCTGGCGGTTCCACAGGAACTGTACGCCTTCTTCCTTGGCGTTGGCGACTTCGCGTTTTGAGCCGGGCATGTTGGCTTCGTCACGGCGGTAGGCGCAGGTGACGCTCGCGGCGCTCTGGCGGATGCTGGTGCGGTTGCAGTCCATCGCGGTATCGCCGCCACCCAGTACAACCACGCGCTGCCCTGCCATGCTGACGAATTTGGACTCGTCCTTTTCTAGGCCTAAATTGCGATTGACGTTGGATATCAAAAACGGCAGGGCCTCATGGACGCCCGAAAGGTTTTCGCCGGGAAAGCCGCCCTTCATGGAGTTGTAAGTGCCCATGCCGAGGAATATGGCATCGTACTCTTCGAGTAATTTCTCGAAGGTAATATCCTTGCCGATATCAATATTGAGGCGGAATTCCACGCCCATTTCTTCCATCAGCGCGCGTCGTGTCCTTACTACTTCTTTTTCCAGTTTGAACTCGGGAATGCCGAAGGTGAGCAGGCCGCCGATTTCGGGATAGCGGTCGAATACTATCGGTTGTACGCCGTTGCGCACCAGTATGTCGGCGCAGCCCAGGCCCGCCGGGCCCGCGCCGATGATCGCCACGCGCTTGCCGGTGGCGGCCACGCCTGACATGTCAGGTTTCCAGCCGCGTTTGAGTGCTTCTTCGGTGATGAATTTCTCGATAGAGCCGATGGTCACTGCGCCGAAGCCGTCATTCAGGGTGCAGGCACCTTCGCACAGACGGTCTTGCGGGCAGACCCGTCCGCATACCTCGGGCAGTGAATTGGTGCGGTGTGAGAGCTCTGCTGCTTCGAAAAAGTTACCTTCTTCGATCAGTTTCAGCCAGTTTGGAATGTAGTTGTGAACCGGGCATTTCCATTCGCAATAGGGGTTGCCGCAGCCCAGACAGCGTCCGGCTTGGGCGGCGGCGGCCTTGGCGTCGTACTGGCCATAGATCTCGCCAAACTCATGGATGCGCACCGCCGCAGGCTTTTTTGCCGGGTCTTGGCGCGGGATTTCTAAAAACTCGAAATTCTTTGTCATTTCAAAAACCAATCATGCAATCAAAATTTCGTAGGGTGCGCCGCGCGCACCATCGTTGCGATGCAGGCAGGGTGGTGCGTGGGACGCACCCTACGTCTGTTTTTTTCAGTACCTTGTCACGCTGCGTTACGCAAGGTTTCAAGGAGCGTTTCCAGTTCAGCGGCTTTGGGTTTGACCAGCCAGAAGCGGTCAATATAGGCGCTGAAGTCATCCAGTAAGGTTTGTCCCCACGCGCTGCCTGTCTCCGCGACAAATTCTTCGATCAGGCGGCGCAGGTAATTGCGGTGTCCGTCCATCGCTTCGGTGCCGATGCGGTGAATGTCGACCAGCTCGTGGTTGTAGCGGTCGACAAAACTGTTGTCACTGTCGAGGATATAGCTGAACCCGCCCGTCATGCCCGCACCGAAGTTGAGGCCGGTGGGGCCGAGCACTACCAATACGCCACCGGTCATGTATTCACAGCCGTGGTCGCCCACGCCTTCCACCACGGCAAGGGCTCCGGAGTTACGCACCGCGAAACGCTCGCCTGCCAGGCCCGCCGCGAACAGTTTGCCGCCAGTGGCGCCATACAGGCAGGTATTGCCGATAATAGTGGTCTGGTTGCTCTTGAATGTGGTGCCATGCGTTGGATAGATGACGATTTTGCCGCCCGCCATGCCTTTGCCCACATAGTCGTTGGCGTCGCCTTCCAGTATCAGGTTCAGGCCGCCCGCATTCCACACGCCAAAACTCTGGCCTGCTGACCCTGTCAACTTGATGGTGATGGGTGCGCCGTCCATGCCCTTGTCGCCATAGCGCCGCGCAATCTCGCCGGACAGGCGCGCGCCGATGGAACGGTGGATATTGCGGATCGCGTAACTGAACGTGCCGCCGCGCTTGTGCACGATGGCCTCCAGCGCATCCTCTACCATCTGTTCCGCCAGCTCGCCTTTGTCGAAAGGCGCATTTTTTTCTGACTGGCAGTATTGTGGGCTGGACGCCGCCACACCGCCGTTGGACAGGATGGGCGTTAGATCAAGCTTGCGCTGTTTATTGGTTTCGCCTTCGATGATGCGGAGCAGGTCGGTGCGTCCGATGAGGTCCGCCATGTTCCGCACGCCGAGCTTCGCCATCCATTCGCGTGTCTCGCGGGCGAGGAAGCGGAAATAGTTCATCACCATTTCCGGTAGGCCAATAAAATGAATCTGGCGCAGCACGTCGTTCTGTGTGGCTACACCGGTGGCGCAATTGTTGAGGTGGCAGATGCGCAGGTATTTACAGCCCAGCGCCACCATAGGGCCGGTGCCGAAGCCGAAGCTTTCGGCACCGAGAATCGCGGCCTTGATCACGTCGAGGCCGGTTTTCAGGCCACCATCGGTTTGCAAGCGTACCTTGGCACGCAGATTGTTGGCGCGCAGTACCTGATGGGCTTCGGTAAGCCCCAGTTCCCACGGGGATCCGGCGTATTTGATTGAGGTCAGCGGGCTTGCGCCGGTGCCTCCGTCATAGCCGGAAATGGTGATCAGGTCGGCATAGGCCTTGGCGACACCAGCCGCGATGGTGCCTACTCCCGCCTCTGCCACCAGCTTAACCGACACCAGCGCCTGAGGATTGACCTGCTTGAGATCGAAGATCAATTGCGCCAGATCCTCGATGGAGTAGATGTCGTGGTGCGGTGGCGGCGAGATCAGCGCTACACCGGGGCGCGCAAAACGCAGCCTGGCGATGAGGTCATTGACTTTGTCGCCAGGCAATTGTCCGCCCTCACCGGGCTTGGCGCCCTGGGCGACCTTGATTTGCAGGACCTCGGCGTTCACCAGGTAGGAAGGGGTTACGCCAAAGCGGCCCGAAGCAACCTGCTTGATCTTGGACATCTTCTCCGTGCCGTAACGCTTCGGGTCTTCGCCGCCTTCGCCGGAATTGGAGCGTCCGCCGAGGCGGTTCATGGCAATGGCCAGCGCCTCGTGTGCCTCCGGCGACAGGGCGCCGAGCGACATGCCGGCGCTGTCGAAGCGTGGCAGGATGTCTTCTATCGATTCCACTTCGTCGACCGGAATAGGCGCGGCATCGGGGTTCAATATCAGCAAATCACGCAGGGTCAGCGCCGGGCGCTCATTAACCAGGCGCGCGTATTCCAGATAGGTCTCGTAGCTGCCGGTCTTTACCGCCGACTGAAGGGTCTGTATCACATCCGGATTGTAGGCGTGCTGTTCCCCGCCATGGATATATTTGAGCAGTCCGCCTTGCTGTATGGATTTGCGCGGCAGCCAGGCATCATGCACAAGCTGGCGCTGGTCGGCCTCCAGGTCGTCGAAGCCAGCGCCTTGCAGGCGGCTCACGGTACCCGTGAGGCACAGATTTACTACCTCGTCATGCAGCCCCACCGCTTCGAATAATTGCGCACCACGGTAGCTGGTGATGGTGGAAATGCCCATCTTGGAGATGATTTTGTACAGGCCCTTATTAATGCCCTTGCGGTAATTCTCGGCCAGTTTAGCGGAGTCTTTGCCGACAATCTCTCCAGTGCGGATGAGGTCGTGGAGGCACTCATAGGCCAAATAGGGATAAACCGCTGTCGCGCCATAGCCTATCAACACCGCTATCTGGTGCGGGTCGCGTGCGGTGGCGGTTTCCACCACGATGTTGCTGTCACAGCGTAGCCCTTCGCGGATCAGGCGATGGTGTATCGCGCCGGTCGCCAGCAGGGCGTGGATGGGCAGCGTGTCTTTGGTGATGTCGCGGTCCGACAGTACCAGCACTACCTTGCCCGCGCGTACGGCGGCCACCGCACGCTCGCAGATTGCCTCAATGGCGCTGCGTAGATCCAGGCTTTGGGGGTAATTCAGGTCGATGCGCTCATGGGCATAGTCCGGGTCATTCAGCACAAGTAACTGCTGGAACTTGCCAGTGGATAGCACCGGCGAATCCATTTGTAGACGTGCTGCGTGCGCGGCGGTCTCTTCGAACATGTTCTTTTCGCGGCCCAGGCAGGTTTCCAGAGACATCACGATTTGCTCACGCAGCGGGTCGATGGGTGGATTGGTGACCTGGGCGAACTGCTGGCGGAAGTAGTCATAAAGCGAGCGCGCCTGTTGTGACAGTACCGCCATCGGCGTGTCATCACCCATAGACCCTACGGCCTCCTGGCCTGCCTCGGCGAGCACGCTCAGTACCTGGTCACGCTCCTCGAAGGTCACCTGGAACAACTTCTGGTAAACCTGCAAGGTGGCCGTATCCATGGACTCAATGCCGGGATCATTGCCATGCAGCGTTGAATCGAGATGCTGGACATGGTCTTTTAGCCATTGCCGGTAGGGGTGCCGCTCTTTCAGGCGCTGGTCGATGTCCTCGGGCAGCAGCAGCTCTCCGGTGCTGGTATCCACGGCGATCATTTGTCCAGGCTTCAGGCGTCCTTTGCTGACTACATCAGTTGGCAAGTAGTCATACACGCCAATCTCCGAGGCCAGGGTGATATGCCGGTCGCGCGTGATCACATAGCGCGCCGGGCGCAGGCCGTTGCGGTCCATGGCGCAGGCCGCGTAGCGGCCGTCGGTCATCACGATGCCCGCCGGGCCATCCCAAGGTTCCATGTGCATGGAGTTGTATTCGTAAAAAGCGCGCAGATCGGGGTCCATGCTCTCGATGTTTTGCCAGGCCGGCGGCACCAGCAGACGCATGGCGCGGAACAGATCCATGTTGCCGGCAAGCAGCACTTCCAGCATGTTGTCGAGGCTCATCGAATCGGAACCGCTCGTCGACACCAGCGGCTGGATGCTCTCCATGTTTGGGATCAGCGGCGTTGCAAACTTGTTGCCGCGCGCCAGCGCCCAGTTACGATTGCCCTGCACGGTGTTGATCTCGCCGTTGTGGGCAAGAAAGCGGAACGGCTGGGCCAGCCGCCACTCTGGCCAGGTGTTGGTGGAAAAACGCTGATGGTACACGCACAGCGCGGAGGCAAAGCGCTCGTCATTCAGATCCAGGTAAAAGACCGGCATGTTGGCCGGCATCACCAGGCCCTTATAGGAAATCACATTTGCGGCGAGGCTGGTGACGTAAAAAGTTTTGTCCTGCGACTCGATAGCCTTTTCGGTGCGGCGGCGCGCGATGAAAAGGTGACGATCAAACGTGGCGTCATCCATGGCATCCGCAGCATTGACGAACACCTGTTCGATGACCGGCAGGCTCTTCAGCGCCTCCTCTCCACAGGCCACGGGATTGACGGGCACAGGGCGCCAGCCCGCCACTTTCAGTCCTTCGGCGCCCAACTCAGATTCAAGCTTGTGGCGTGCCTGGCTGGCGAGGGCGGGGTCACGGTTCAGAAACACTACGCCTACCGCATAGCGCGGCGTCAGTTTGAAACCCTGTTCTTTGGCCTGTGCCTCCAGGAAAGCGGCGGGCTTTTTGAATAACAGGCCGCAGCCATCGCCGCTCTTGCCGTCGGCGGCAACCGCGCCACGGTGGGTCAGGCAGGCCAGCGAGCTGATGGCGGTCTGCACCAGCCAGTGACTGGGCACGCCATCCATCTGTGCAATTAGGCCGAAGCCGCAGTTGTCTTTTTCAAAAGATGGACGGTACAGGCCGGGGTTTGCGTTGTCTCTATGGTTCACTTTATTAGGCATTCAATTCTGGATCGCGAGTTAGCCGTCCCCTGCAAAATCGCAGGGGAAATGAATCTGAGTATACTAGCGCACGGCGCTTGGTTCAATGCGGGTGTGCTGGTACAAATCCCATGTGCTTTTGGTGGGTTTTTGGGTGTGCGGCAAGCGGCTGTGTGTCAGATAGCCGCTTGCGTGCCCGGCCAATAGGATGAACTTGCTACGGCCTGGGTTTTTTTAGGTCGTCCTGGATGCTGCCGATGCTGCGTATCCAGGGGGAGATACCGGTTAGTTTCGTGAGGTCTTTTGCCGCCTGTTCGGCTTGGGCGCGGGTAGGATAAATGCCGGAGAGCAAGACGTGCCGTGTCTCGCCGAGGCGGTTTGCGCGGAAGTAGGTGGTTTCCGTGGTGAGAGGATGGTTTGCGGTAAATTCCTTCAATGGTGCTTCGGTTTTCATCGACATAAGTTGAAGGGTGTAGTAGCTGGGGTTCTGCGCGCGCAGCCAGTCGTCATTTTTAAGTGCGGTTGTCGTTTCGGTGATTTCTTTTTTTGCGGGCACTGCAACTGCGTTGTGATCTGATTGCGCGGAAGGAGCAATATTGGTGGGCGCTTTTTCGCTGGGAGGTGCAGGCACGGGTTCAGGCGTGGGCGCGGGCAGCGCATTATTTACGCTGAGCCCAGCCTCCTTGGCCTGAACGTCCACGTTCGCAAGTTGCGCCAGTGCCGCCTCTCTTTGTTGCGTGGAGAGGGTGGGGTGTAATGGCGGGATCTCTAGCGGTATGGCCTTGCTTTGCGCGAGGGTTGCCGTCGATGCGGGCGAGGAGGGGCTGTTACCCTGAAGGGCAGCGCGCAGTCTTCCCTCCGGGGGGCGAGTGTCGAACGAGGTGTTGATCTGGTTCTGCAATAGCAATACAGCTGCTGCCAGAGTAATCGCGATGCACGTTAGCCATAGCGCCTTCTTTCCCCTTTTTGATGGATTGGCCGAGGATTTCTGACTGCTGGACGAAGCAGTAAGGTAGAAGGCGTGCGCCATGCGTTGCCGCAAGGGCGCAAGTGCGGGGGTGGCGAGCATGGGTTCGATCTGCGGCTGGCAAAACAGGATGATAGTCAATAATCCCTGGCCGTCGTCGCCCGTCTCAAGAATGCGCGCCAGCAATATGAGCACGGTTTCACGCAGTTGATCGGCGTTGTCTATCGCCAGTATCGGGCGATGTGCGTCCAGTCTCATCTCACGCAGACGCTCGCCCAACAGTCGCAGACGCGTCTCGCGGTTTTGTGTCTTGCTAACACGCAGGCCGAATTCTGAACTGAGTGTGGCGAGGATGTCATCCTCGTCCAGCATGGGTGTGGCGTCGATGCGGCATACGCGCCATGATTCGGAGGCCGAGTCCAGGAGTTGCTCCAGCAGGGCGGTTTTTCCGCTCTCTTTGCCGCCGATCACCACCAGCAATTCGCTGTACGGCGCAAGATAGCGCAACATGTGCAGGTGTTGCTCGTGCAATGGTGGGGCGTCGAGAATATCGTCCTCCGTGGAGCCTAGCGAGGGTTCGCGCCGCAGCGTTGGGGTGGATGGTGACACGATGGTTTCCGTTTATAGGTTTAAGAAAATTCCAGTTTGATGTTGGCCGCAGCCAGATAGGCGGCTTCCCCGGCCAGCTCGGTCTCGGTGAGGGGGTGTTGGGCCAGCCATGCCGAGGGGAATTGGATACGTAAGGAGCGTCGCCCCGCCGTCAGCCTGAAATCCGGCAATGCGGCGTCGGCGCGGCTGCGGTGCAGCAGCACCGCAAGACGTAGCAGGGTGCATAAGCGCCACTCCTGATCTATTTGAGAGGCGGGCAACTGCATGAATATCGCCATGGGAAACTTGCGCCGGTGACCACGGATCAATCCCGCCAGCCGTGCCTGCTCCTGGCGCGAGAATCCCGGCAGATCGGAATTTTCCACCAGGTACGCGCCATGTTTGTGGTACTGATTGTGGGCGACCGCCAAACCAATCTCATGCAAGCGGGCGGCCCAACTCAGTAAGTGGGCATGTTCCTCGCTGGCGATGCCCCAGTCCCGCGCCACCTGGGAGAGGCAGGCGAGCGCGGTACGTTCGACGCGGGCGGCCTGGGCGGTGTCCGCATGGTAACGCGCCATCATCGCCTGGATGCTGGTTTCACGCACATCTTCATGCTGTATTCTGCCCATCAGATCATATAACAGCCCTTCGCGCAGCGCGCCGTCGGCAACTTGTACGCACTTGATATCCAGCGTCTCCATTGTTGCAAGCAGGATCGCCACGCCGCCGGGCAACACCGCTATGCGCTCGCTGCTCAGGCCGTCCAAGCGTAGGCGTTGCACATGACCTGCATCGATCAGCGCGTCGCGGAGTTTGCGCAACGCTGGCCGTGTGATGCCTTTGTCGCTCCATCCCTTGTCGCGCACTATCCTATCGACCGCGCGGATGGTGCCCGACGCGCCGACGGCGCTCTGCCAGCCGGTCCGGCGGTATTGTGCCTGAATCGGCTGAAGCTCAAGCTGCGCGGCGATTTCCGCGCGTCGCATGTCACGGGCGCGGATCGCGCCATCGGGGAAATGGGCGCGACTCATGTTCACGCAGCCCATGTGCAGGCTTTCCATTTGCAGCGGCTCAAAACCCTCGCCAATGATCAACTCGGTGCTGCCGCCACCGATATCCGTCACCAGACGCCGCCCCTTCTGTAGCGGCAGACTGTGCGACACCCCCAGGTAGATAAGCCGCGCCTCCTCACGGCCGGCGACGATCTCGATAGGGTGTCCCAGCGCGCTTTGCGCACGCTCCAGAAAGTCGCCGGCATTGCAGGCGGCGCGTAGGGTGTTGGTACCCACGGCGCGCACGCTGCCAGACGGCATGTCGCGCAGGCGCTGACCGAAGCGTGCCAGGCATTCCAGGGCGCGTTTCTGGGCGGGTTCCCCTAGTCGGTTTTTCTGATCGAGTCCCGAGGCTAGCACTACCATTTCGCGTAAACGGTCAACGACATGGATCTGGCCGTTCATGATGCGCGCTACGACCAAGTGAAAGCTGGTGGAGCCGAGATCAATGGCTGCGACGATTTGCGGGGGGGCGTTATTCGGCACGTCAGCGATGGCTTTTATTTCTTGTGGAGGGGTGGACATGGTACTTGATTTTACCATGCCTATTTAACGCCGCGCGCCTTTTCAAGCAGGCTCTGCCCCAGGCGAGTGATGCGCCGCACAAGCGCCTGTGCGCCGTCATCAAGGTAATGGGCCGTAATCTCGGTGAATAATGTCTCCGTGCGTGCCTTTGCAAGCCGGGCGAGCGTGACTAGTCCGGCATGTTCATTGCGCCGCTGTTCTGCCCGCAGACGGGCCGGGTCAGTCTCGTCGCCAAGCTCAATTTCCAACAAGCGGCGTGCCCGCCCGGCTGCGGCCGTTTCCACCGCTAGTGTGATTTCCTGTGCATGCAGGTGTGCGTCGTGAAGGTCGCCGAGCAGATCTTGAAGCCCCTTAAGCTCTTTGATGATCTGCTTGCCGTCCTTAATCTCTTCCTGCATAGGCTCCAGCAGGTAGCGCAGGCGTTTTACCTGGATCCGGGTGTTGTGGAGGGTTTGCATATCGGTGGAAGAGGCCGCGCGCCACAGATCCTGTTCCAGCTCTTTACTGTGTTGTTTAATTTGTTTACCGATGATTTCGGTAAATGGGGGTTCGCGCATCTGGCCATGCAAGTCATACGCAACGGTATAGCGTTGAAGTTGTTTGCGGAGTTTCGGTTCAAGGCGCAAAAAATCCTTGATCACCCGCGCGCGTATTTCATCATAAGCCTTGGCCTTGCGCGCCTCCAGTCTCTCCAGCAGCCACAACCAGCCGATCCTCTGGCGTGCCGGCAGGTGGTGTTCTTGAGACCGCAGCCACTCGATCCGCACTTCGGCGTCACGTGCCTCATTAGTGGCCCGTGCGAACCGCCGCAGTTGCTTCCGGCTCTTTTTTGAGAGGGTGTCCGACAGTACATCTTGGTAGGTCTGCATGCAGCTGCGTAACCGGCGCAACGCCACACGGAAATCATGCAACGCCTCCGGATCGTCTGGATTATCAAACCGCCCATATGCAGCAACAGCGGCATCCAACTGCGCCAGCGCGATCATGCGCGCCGCGCGCGCGGCGGAAAGTGTCAGCAGTCCGGTGGCATCCACCGCTATTCTCCGAGAGTGCGGAGCTGGGACGGCGCAAGTGCCCAGATCAGTATCGCCTTGCCCTGCACGATGCCGTTCGGAAACTCGATCAAGCAAGCCGCTCCTTTCTTGAATTCGATAAAAGGTTGTTTTTTGCCCGTCAGCAGCCAGCTCACCAGATGGCCTAAATCCGGCTCATGACCCACCACGGCGACGGTGTCATGCCCTTTTTGAGTCCTGAGCCAGGATAATACCGATTCCGGGGCGTGTCCCGGAGCGAGCTCCTGCACCTCAACGGCCGTCAGCCTACCGTAGGCATCGGCGATGATTCGCGCCGTTTCCGCAGCGCGTACCAGCGGACTGGTGGCCAGAAGATCAATTTGAGGGATTACAGCATGAAGCCCACGTGCCGCCTTGCGCATCTTTTTGCGGCCGATGTCCGTCAATGGCCGCGCCTCATCGGGCTCGCCGGAAGTGGCGAATATTTCCCGGTCTTCGGCCGGGGCGTGGCGGATGACGAGTAGTTTCATGGGCGAGTACCTCAATGTTGGGGAAGTCTGCATGATACAAGGGTAGAGACTGGAGAATAATCCGTCCAGAGGTTTTGTGAGGCGAAATATGCAAACGTTTCGTGCGCATAGCGCACACTGCATCCAGTTTGACAAAATGGCAGGAACGAGGGAGATGAAAAGTGTGGCTGTAGAACAAAAAAAGCCCACCCGCAAGGGGTGGGCAATTAAGTGCTACTTGTCGAGCTTATTGTGATTAAAGCGAAATGCTTAGGCTGTCTTGCGACGGCGCGCTGCAACCATCCCGGCCAAGCCTAAGCCCAGCAGGGCCAAGGAGGCGGGCTCAGGCACTTGCTGGGGGGCGCAAGGAGGTTGGCCAGGTAAGCCACAGCCAATCTGCGTTCCTGCACCGCCACCTAACACCACAGCACGGCCTGCGGGGCCACTGGTGGTTTGGACTAAAACCTGTAAACCGCCGAACGTGCCTGCAAAATGATTATGCCAGGGCTGAGCACCCGCGATATCTGCATTGGTTAAACCTGGAAAAGCACTTAAGCCAGCAGCGGTGAGTTCAAGATTGCCACTCCCCCCACTTTCAGTGGGTATAATGCCTGGGATTAAAGTCGTCAACCAACCCCATGCGCCAGCGGTATTGCCCTCGCCGTGAGCGAACAAGCCGCCACCGGTAGCCGGAGTACCTGCTCCACCTACAAAAGTATTAATTGCAGCGGCATTGGCGTTAAGGACGGCTAGTTCGTCCCCAGTCATACCACCGGCAGTGTTGCCTCCTGTAGGGAAATATAATAACCCGGTATTTGCCAAAGTGCGCGTTAGTGCTCCTGCAAAAAAGTTTGCGATATTGGTATTGCCGTCAATGGTTTCCCTGGTCCAGCCTGCAGGCTTGGCAGCAAGATCGAAAGCGGAAGCAAAGGCCGATTGCGTGTTTCCAGTACAGCCTAAACAAACGGCCACCGTATTTCCATTGCCGACCTGGGGAAGAAGATTTTCAAACCCACGCTGAAAATATTCCCAGCCGCTGAAGTTTACCCCACCACTTACGCCGCCATGTTCTTCGGCGTCACTCCCATCAATAATTACCGGGCCAGCCGCGGTCAGCCCGCTAAATCCTACAGAAAGGCCTAAGGTGGCCGCGATCAATAGTTGTTTCATGACGTATTCCTCATAATAAACAAATGTCTAAAAATACTAATGGATAAATTGGCTTAGGCGCGCTTCCCTGTAACTTTTCTAACTTCTGCAGCTCCTTACATCAATAAAGCAATATTAATGCCAAACTTGTGTAATGTTATTTAATATTGTTTATTTTTATATAGTTAAATATTTTTTTTCGATTGAAGGCGGCTCGTCGGAGGGCTTTTTTTGAGAGATTGTAAAGAATTCCGACAAAATAACCTTTGAATTAGGTCGACAGATAATGGAGATTCAACGTCATTTTTCATTATACTTTTGATTTTTAATAAAATTTTATTTTTGTATGTAAAATTCAAGGATGTAAAGAAATCCGACACCCTATTGCTTCAATGACCTGCGCGTGTTTCCGAGCTATTATGGCAAGGGTTCATAACTTTCAGGACATATGCCGTGACTCTACCGAGCCTTGATGGCTTGTCCCCGCCGGATGCGGTCACGCAGGCCCATAGTGATCGGCTGCACGCCCTGATCCGCGATGAGGTCAAGTCCAACGATGGGCAGATCACCTTCGCCCGGTATATGGCTTTGGCGCTCTATGCCCCAGGTCTGGGCTATTACAGCGCCGGGGCGCACAAGTTTGGTGAGGCGGGGGATTTTGTCACAGCGCCGGAGATCTCGCCGCTGTTTTCGCGTTGCGTGGCGCGGCAGTGCTGCCAGGTGTTGGCCGACTTGGGCGGCGGCGATATTCTGGAGGTCGGCGCGGGGTCGGGGGTGATGGCTGCGGATGTGTTGGCTGAGATGGAGGCGCTTGACTGCCTGCCCGACCATTATTTTATCCTCGATGTGAGCGCGGATTTGCGGCAGCGCCAGAGGGAAACCCTTGAGAGGTGTATGCCGCACCTTGTGGAGCGTGTCCGCTGGCTGGACCGTTTGCCTGAAAGCGGGTTTACGGGCGTGGTGCTGGCCAATGAGCTGCTTGATGCCATGCCGGTGCATCTGTTCCGCGTCGAGGAGGAAGGGCCGCAAGAGCTCTATGTGGCCTGGGAGGACGATCGCTTCGCCTGGCGCAGTGGGCCGTTGAGTGAGCCGCGTTTGGAGGGGCGGATTGCGGCAATCGTGGATGAGCTGGGCGATTTATCGCCAGGCTATACCTCGGAAATCAACCTCGCCGCCGAGGATTGGGTGCGCAGTATTGCCGCAATGCTGGAGCGGGGGGTGGTGCTAATCATCGACTACGGTTTTCCACGCCGCGAGTATTATCACCCGGAGCGCAGCGGCGGCACTCTGATGTGCCACTATCGCCATCGCGCCCACCCTGACCCGTTGATATTTACAGGCTTGCAGGATATCACCGCGCATGTCGATTTCACGGCGGTGGCCGAGGCCGCCGTGGAGGCTGGTCTTGCCGTGGCAGGGTATACTACCCAGGCCTATTTTTTGCTGGGAAGCGGTTTGATGGAGATGGCTGCGGCATCCAATCCCGATGACACGCGCCAGCACCTTGCGTTGACGCAGCAGGTCAAGAAGCTGACCCTGCCCAGCGAGATGGGCGAGCTGTTCAAGGTGATCGCGCTGACGCGCGACGTCGACATGCCGCTTGCCGGTTTTTCGTTCCAGGATCAGCGCGGGCGGCTGTAATGAAAATCTTCCCTAACCCCAAAACTGTTTGTTTAAGGTAGTAATTCATCATTAGATGAGTCTAAAAAGAAAAGAGAAGGGGGTTGCCCTTCTCTTTTCCTGATTTCCTATCCTACACTTCTTGAGTGGAACAAGACTCAGAATACCGGTGTGGCTCCGAATTCCGAATTAAGAACGGTGGCCGGTGCCGCGGTCCATTCAAACGTATTCGGAGAAGTCAGGTTGGACGCCCGCACGGCTACTGGGGTTGTTCCGTTAGGATCTTTGATCAGGCTCTGCGTGCTGAATGACCCAGCGCCGGTGACGTCCTGACCTGCCCATACCACCTGGATCTTGTCTCCTACGGCATAGGTGATAGTGGCCGGATCGGTTGTATTGGTGGCAAACTTGAAATTGGTCTGGGCAGTGGTGGCAACATCAACCATAGTGACGAAACGCTGTTTGTCAGTGAGATTGGTTGTGCCGCCCACAAAGATCGTCTGATCAACAGCCAACGCCGAGGTGACGTTTGTGCCACCTGCCGCTACCGTGTTGGTGGTTACGCTGAAGCTGGTGAGGAATTCATCACCTCCGGCCACGCCAGCAGCACCAGCGCCCCTGTCGGACAGGCCCAGGGTCAACACAGCTTCGGCGCTATTGAGGACGTTGTTGGTGCCCCAGCCAGTCAATATCGTTGCGCCTGCGCCAAAACCGGTATCAATGAGGTTGGCGGCGGTGCCGGTTGCGGACAAAACACCTTCCTTGATGTTCATCTTTGAGGCCAGGCCCTGGGCAGCGCCTCCCATCTTCACGAAATCTTCCGATGCAAATGTCAGATTGGCGAGTGAACCGCCTGCCGTAGCAAATCCTTCGGCAATCATTGTTCTGACGTATCGCGTGCCGTCGGACATGGTTACTTCTTGTTGAAGAAACCCGGCTCCGTCAACCACGGTGGCGCAGGTGGTGCCGACGATGGCACATATTCCTGTGGTTGCTGATACCACGCCAGTGGCGTTGACGCTCCAGTTGTCGAAACCGCCAGCTGGGGGCGCCGCCATTGCCGTTCCCGAAAGGACAAGTGCCAGGGAACCGGCGGAACTTAATGCTTTTAGTACGTTACGCATAATCATCTCTCCTCACGTGTGAGATTTAACAAAATATAGAGATGGGCTCCTGCCACTTCTCTCCACAAAGATGCAAAGACGGGTACAAATTCGGCAACTGCTCCATGCGTTGCGCTACCTCGCCCATCCATGGACTCGCCTGCGGGCATTAATACCCTCGTCAAGGTTATCGGCGCATCGTAATCAACCTTTAGTGGTTTTTACGTTCGATTTTTAGGGTGCCTGGCGAGATTGTTCCAGAGTTGTTTTTTGAGCTAATGACTAATTGTTTTTTAAAAAAATAATAAATTTAAGATTGGGGCGGATGGTGGCAGCGGAACGATGGAAAAACCTCATATTTTAATCGGGCGTGCCGCTAATAGCGGTATCACTGTGTGTGGGCACGTTGCATATCGCCCCATGAAGCTGATCAAAAAACCGGGGTATTTTCAGGAATGGAGTTTTTAGCTATGGCAAGAAATTTTACACAGGCCAAGACCAGCCTGGGACGTTGTATCAACAGCGGGAGTGATTTATTTGGAAAATTTTATGACATTTTTTTGGTGAGCCATCCTTCCATCTCGCCAAGGTTTGCCAATACGGATATGAGCGCGCAAAAAGCGCTGCTTAAAAATGGGATCAATCTGGCGATCATGTATGCCGAGGGTAACCCCATCGGGGCGAGCGGAATCTCGCGGATCCGTGATACCCACAGCGCAACAAAAATGAACATTGAGCCTGGCCAGTATTCTTATTGGCTTGATAGCTTTATAAAGGCGGTATCAGAGACCGATCCACAGTTCAATCCGGAAATTGAAAAAGAATGGCGTGAATTGCTGCAGATAACCATTAGTCACATCACCAGCGGTTATGGGAAGTAATCAGGAGCGTTTTTTTGCCCGTGGGTGGGCGCTGTCATAGACCTTGGCCAGATGCTGGAAGTCGAGGTGGGTGTAGATCTGGGTCGTGGAAAGATCGGCATGGCCGAGCAGTTCCTGCACTGCACGTAAATCGCCGCTGGACTCCAATAAGTGGCTGGCGAAGGAGTGGCGCAGCATGTGCGGGTGGACGTGCATGGGGGCGCCCTGCTTGATTGCCCACTCACGCATGCGCAATTGTACGGCGCGTGGTGTAAGGCGTTTGCCGTGTTGCCCCACGAACAGGGCGGATTCATCGGGCGCGGCCAGCGTGGCACGCGCCTCAAGCCATATTTGTACCGCTTCTCGCGCATAGCGGCCCACCGGCACGATGCGGGTTTTAGCGCCTTTGCCGGTAATGCGCACGGTGGCGTCGGCCAGGTTTATTTCGGCGCAATCGAGATTGGTCAATTCACTCAGGCGCAAACCGGAGGAATACATCAGCTCCATGACGGCGCAGTCGCGCAAGGTTAATAGTGCTCCAATTTCTCCCGCAACATTCTTTACGCTATCCATCGTCAATAGACGCCCCATTTGATCCGCATCCAGGGTTGCCGGTAGTTTGCGCGGTGATTTGGGCGCGCGGACGCCGTTCGCTGGGTTATGGGTGATGATGTTTTGGCGGATCAGATAGTCGCAGAGCGAACGCAACGCAGACAGCAAACGTTGCAGGCTGCGTCCTCCCAGGCCGAGGCGATGTTGGGCGGCCACCAGCGCGCGCACGTGATGGCTGGTGAGCGTCGGCCAATGGTCGATTTTTTGTTGATGGCAGAACGTGATGACTTTGCCAAGGTCGCGCTGGTAGCTCTCAACCGTGAGCGGCGAGAGGCGCCGCTCATCGCGCAAGTGCGTGAGGAACTTGTGGAGCCACTCGGTTTTGGTATCGGACACGTCCGTGGGCTATTTAAAACCCGTTCCTATGATAGATAGGGACGGATGGCGCGGCTGATAAGCTCACCCATTTGAGACAGGAAGTGTGTGCCCATGCCGGAGTGAAAGCGCTCGGCATCGTAACTGCCGATGGCCATAATTCCCAGCGAGGGCGTTGCCCTGTCGGAGGAGGGGTTCGTCAGAGGTATCAGCGCTGCCGAAGCGATGTCCATGGCCTGGTCTCCGAACAGGTGGTTCAATTGTGCCGCATTCAGCGTGCCGCAGACAGGCTTGCCACTGTGCATTATGCCCTTGAAAGCGCTCCATGAAGCATCATCTTTGTCCGCAAACAAAATGTCCACGGAAAATCCATCTCGCTCGTCAG
Source organism: Gammaproteobacteria bacterium (assembly GCA_040183005.1). Classification (NCBI taxonomy): domain Bacteria; kingdom Pseudomonadati; phylum Pseudomonadota; class Gammaproteobacteria; species Gammaproteobacteria bacterium. Next base: position 87,453 of record JAMPIW010000005.1, on the reverse strand, counting down.
CCGTGGATTGCAGGGGGCGGGCGATGAGCCGGAGTGTGACTGCATCTGCCTGGAACTCATTGCGCAGACTGTCATGCAGGGCAATGAATATCTCTTCCGGATTCGTGCAATCTATCAAGGCCAGCGTCAACCGGTGCATGCGCTCACTGAGGCGATCATTGTCGCGGGCAATTTGCACCAAGTCCTGCAGTTGATGCTTGAGTTTCCGGTTGTGTTCACGCAACACCGCAACCTGACGTTCGATCAGTGACACCGCTGATCCGCTGGGATGTTGCAGAGCCAATTCCATTAACGTATCGGGATATTTGGCGAAAAAATCAGGGTGGGCGCGCAGATGTTCAGCGACAGCCGCATCCGGTATCGTTGCGCCCGGCAGTTCTTGCTTATTATGTGGCATGTTCATAATTCCATTTTTCCCTCAAACGCATATGTCGCCGGACCCGTCATCCACACCGGGGTTCCTTCTCCCTCCCAGCGTATCAGAAGTGTTCCGCCCGGCAAATCCACAGTTACTTTTTGATCCAGCCTGCCCAGCTTCCGGCCCACCGCCACCGCTGCGCAGGCGCCCGTGCCGCACGCCAGCGTTTCTCCGGTGCCGCGTTCGTAGACGCGCAGCCGGATGTGGTTGCTGGCGATGATCTGCATGAATCCCGCATTGACCCGGTTGGGGAAGCGTTCATGTTTCTCGATCAGCGGCCCCAGTTCGGCGACCGGTGCGGTGTCGACATTATCGACCAGCAAAACCGCATGCGGGTTGCCCATCGAGACCGCACCTATCGTCAACCGTTGTCCCGCCACTTCCAGCGCATACGTATCGGACGTTGCCTCGGCCACGAAGGGGATGTCTGCGGGAACAAAGCGCGGCACGCCCATGTTGACGGTTACCTGACCGTCAGCCTCGATGCGCGGGTGGATGATGCCGCCCGCTGTTTCCACGGCAATCTCGTGCTTTGAAGTCAGGTGATGGTCCAGCACAAAACGGGCAAAGCAACGCGCGCCATTACCGCACTGTTCGACTTCTCCGCCATCGGCGTTATAGATGCGGTAGCGGAAATCAGCGCTTGGGTTGCGCGCCGTTTCCACCAACAGCACCTGGTCGCAGCCTACACCAAAATGCCGGTCAGCGATCTGGCGGATCTGCTCCGGGGTCAGCACAATGGGCTGGGACGTGGCATCGATCACAACAAAGTCGTTGCCTAGCCCGTGCATTTTGGTGAAGTTGATTAGCATGTCGTGATCCAGGCTTTACCAGTAACAGGGCAGTTTATCACGGAAGATTGTGGAAGCGGCAGGGGTCATTTGGTTGGTTTCGGCAGCATCGGGCTGATAATTTGTGTTATCGGAGGCTCGGGTTGCAAGGTGATGTGCTCGATGTCGTAGCGGTCATGCAGCAATTCCTTTAGTGCGCCGAGAACCTCCTGCCAGCGCGCCATATCCTTGATGACGATGTGGGCGGAGAGCATGACCGTGCCGGAGGATAAAGTCCAGATGTGCAGGTCATGTACCGATGCCACCCCTGGCGCTCCTGCCATAGCCAGCCCGACTTCGGGCAGATCCAGCGAGGCAGGCACGCCTTCCATTAACACATGCAATGCTTCGCGCAGCAGGTTGAAACCGGAAAATAGGATCAATGCGCAGATCACCAGCGACAGGATCGGGTCAATGGCCGTCCAGCCGGTGAAATAGATCACCACGCCGGCGATCAACGCTGCCACTGAACCCAGCAGATCACCCAGCACATGCAGTAGCGCCGCGCGGGTGTTGAGTGTCTTCTCGCCGTGGCTGAGCATCCAGGCGACGATGATGTTCACCATCAATCCCAGTGCGGCGACCCCCATCACCACACCGCCAGCGACAGGGTGTGGCGCTTGCAGGCGCTGAATGGCGGCGACCACGATGGCGGCTACCACCGCCAGCATGAATATCGAGTTGACCAGTGCGGCGATCACCTCGGCGCGCCCCAGACCATACGAGTGTCGTGCCGACGGGGGACGCTTGGCGATCCATGCCGCAAAGGCCGCCAGTCCCAGTGAGGTGGCGTCCGATACCATGTGTCCCGCATCGCCCAGCAGGGCCAGCGAGCCCGACCACCACCCTGCAAGTGCCTCAACAACGGCGAATGCCAGGGTAAATGCCAGCGCACCTAGCAGATGATTGCTGGCGTGATGAGCGTGATGATGATCTGCGTGGTGATGCGCGCTCATTGGGAATGGTCTAATGCCGACCGTAGGGGCAGGTTTGAAGCCTGCCCCTCGTCGAGGAGAATGTTAAGCGGAGGCGTTGTTGTAACGAGCGACACTGGCCAGGATCTCAGCCTTGGCTTCGGTAGTACCTACCCAGCCATCAACCTTGACCCATTTGCCGGGTTCAAGATCCTTGTAATGCTCGAAGAAGTGGGAGATTTGCGCCAGCAGCAGGGAAGGCATGTCTTCCGGCGACTGGACTTTTGTGTATAGGGAGGAAAGCTTGTCAACAGGGACGGCGAGGATTTTGGCATCAACGCCCGATTCATCGGTCATTTTGAGCATGCCAATCGGACGGCAGCGGATCACCGAGCCGCTGATCAATGGCACTGGTGTGACAACCAGCACGTCAACCGGGTCGCCATCTTCCGATAAGGTGCTGGGGACGTAACCATAGTTGCAGGGATAAAACATGGCGGTGGCCATGAACCTGTCCACAAACAGCGCGCCGCTTTCTTTGTCGACCTCGTATTTCACCGGATCACTTTGCGCGGGGATTTCGATGATGACATTGATGTCGTTGGGGACGTCGCGTCCGGGAGTAACGTTGTGGAAGCTCATGGAAAATATCCTTCATGTTGAAATGATTTGTTGAAGCCGGAAACGCATTATAACGACATGACCATGTGGAATACCAACGCTTGCATTCCATTTTTTTGCGCGTTGCGCAGCCCGTAAGTTGATGGGTTGCGACATTTCTGGAACACGTTGCGTAAAAAAATCATGTAATGATATTTTATTATCATGAGGTTCATTGACTTAGGCATGTGACTCGGGGTAGTTTAGGCAACGTACACGATGTACGCTCAAAGCATGAAGCTTCGGGTGTGTTAAAGCAGTGAGGGTGAGCCCTTATTAGCCTCCAGTTGAATGGCGTTTGCCGACAACGGTGAGGGCTGAATGCTGATGATAAATCGAGTTGTCAATAACCAATAAACCCAGTGAAGGGAGTGTAAACGCCGCTATGAGAATTGTACTGTTAGGTGCGCCTGGCTCGGGTAAAGGCACGCAAGCCAAGCTGCTCGTCGAGAAATTCCACATTCCGCAAATCTCCACGGGCGATCTGCTGCGCGCCGCGGTGGCTGCGGGAACGCCACTGGGTCTTCAGGCCAAGGCGGTGATGGAATCCGGGCAACTGGTGTCTGATGACATTGTTCTGGGCATGATCGCGGAACGCTTATCCAAGCCGGATGCCCGCGAGGGATTTATCCTGGATGGTTTCCCGCGCAATATTCCCCAGGCAGAGGCATTGGACGCAATGCTGGGTAAACTCCAGCAATCTCTGGAGATTGCCCTGCTGATCGATCTCGATTTCGAGATTCTCTTGCAGCGTCTGACGGGTAGACGCACCTGCGAGTCATGCGGCCAGACATATAACGTCTATACCTCGCCCTCCAAGCTCGATGACCGTTGCGACAAATGCGGCGGCAACTTGCGTCATCGTGCCGATGACAACGAAGAAACCATTGGCAATCGGCTGCGGGTCTATGAGGCGCAGACCGCGCCCGTGGCAGCGTATTACCGCAACCAGGGCAAGCTGCGCACCGTGCAGGGCGTGGGTGAGATTTCCGATATTTTCGCGGCAATCCAAAAGGCTATCAGCGAGCCTGCACCGGCCCCAGTGGTAAAGCCTGCCCCAGCCGCTAAACCTGCCGCCGTGAAAAAACCGGTTGTTGCGCCAAAGGCGGAGCCTGTCGCCAAGGCAGTTGAGAAAGCCGCCAAAGTGGTTGAGAAAAAAGCCGAAGAGAAAGTGGCGCCCGCCGCGAAAAAAACTGTTGCCACCATCAAGAAAGAGGTAAAAGCCATCGTGAAAACTGTCGAAGACGTTGAGAAGAAAGTCGCCAAGGCGGCAACCAAGGCTGCAACCAAGGCCGTTGCCACTGCAAAGAAGGATGTCGCGATTGCCAAGAAGGCCGTGATAAAGGCTGAGAAGAAAGTAGTCACAGCCACCAAAAAAGCGATTGCCGGTGTCAAGAAAGAGGCGAAGGTAATTGCGAAGACGGTGAAGGGTGCCGAGAAGAAAGTAGTAAAGGCTACGAAAAAAGCTGTTGCCAGCGTCAAGAAGGCCGTAACGAAGAAGGCCGCCGTGAAAAAAACGCCCGCCAAGAAAGCCGCCCCGGCTAAAAAAGCGCCTGCCAAAAAGGCTCCGGTAAAGAAGGCGCCAGCCAAGAAAGCGCCGGTTAAAAAAGCGCCCGCCAAGAAAGCACCTGTGAAAAAGGCGCCCGCCAAGAAGGTGGTTCCAAAGAAAAAAGCCATAGTAAAAAAGGCCGCACCTAAGAAAGCTGTGGCTAAAAAGGTGGCACCCAAAAAAGGTGTGATGAAGAAAGCGGCCCCGAAGAAAACTGCACCCAAGAAGGCCGCGCCGACAAAAGCTGTCCCCAAGAAAAAGGGTGTAGCAAAGAAAGCCGCCAAGAAAAAATAGGCGTATTACTATGGTCTTCCTGGTAGGCCGCCTCCCCGGCGGCTTGCCAGGTGAGGCAAGCAGTTGAGGTGATTTTGAATGAGTAACACGAGCACCCGCGAGGGCGCTTTCCCGCGGCGGCGTATGCGCCGTATGCGGCGGGATGATTTTTCACGCCGCTTGATGCGTGAGACGGTACTCACGGCGGATGATTTGATTTACCCCGTATTCGTACTGGAAGGCAACAGTAAGCGGGAGGCGGTAGCCTCCATGCCTGGTGTTGAGCGGGTTAGTCTCGACGAACTACTGAAAGAGGCGGCGGACCTGGTGGCTCTGGGCGTGCCCGCAGTGGCGCTTTTTCCCGTCACGTCGCAAGACAAAAAAACCGAAGACGCACGCGAGGCTTATAATCCCGATGGGCTGGCGCAGCGCGCAGTGCGTGCGCTCAAACGGGAGTTTCCACAGTTGGGTGTTATCACCGATGTGGCGCTGGATCCCTTTACCACTCACGGTCAGGATGGGCTGATTGATGGCGCTGGCTACGTAATGAATGATGAGACGGTGGCGGTGCTGGTAAAGCAGGCACTCTCTCACGCTGAAGCGGGGGCCGATATCGTGGCGCCATCGGATATGATGGACGGGCGTATCGGGGCGATCCGCGATGCGCTGGAGGCTGCCGGTTATATCCATACCCGCATTCTTGCCTATTCCGCGAAGTACGCCTCCAGTTTTTACGGCCCGTTCCGCGATGCCGTGGGGTCTGCAGCCAATCTCGGCGGCGGTAATAAATATACTTATCAGATGGACCCGGGCAACACGGATGAAGCGCTGCACGAAGTCGCGCTCGATTTGGAGGAGGGCGCCGACATGGTGATGGTCAAGCCAGGCATGCCTTATCTGGATATCGTTTATCGTGTCAAACAGGAGTTCGGTGTGCCCACCTTTGTCTATCAGGTGAGCGGTGAATATGCCATGCTCATGGCGGCAAGCCAGAACGGCTGGCTGAACGAGCGCGCCGTTGTGCTGGAGTCCCTGCTGTCCATCAAGCGTGCGGGGGCCGACGGCATCCTCACCTATTTCGCCAAGCGTGCGGCGGGGTGGCTGAAAGATTGAGGCTTCCCTCTCCCTAGCCTAGCCCCTCGCTTCCCTCTCCCCGCAAGCGGAGAGGGGAATATTAATGCCTGATGGAAGTGGTATTACAGCCCACTGAACAGTGGCCTGTCCTCATTCCCCGCGATCGTGATTACCTTTTTGTTGGTGGCCAAAAGGTGCCGAACTTCAAGCGTCGGTAACGGTCGGCTGATGTGATAGCCTTGCGCCATATCGCAGCCAAAGGCGGCCAGTATCTCCAGGTGTCCCTGTGTCTCGACGCCTTCCGCCACTACTTTAAGGCCGAGGTTGTGCGCCAAATCAATGGTGGCGCGCACGATGGCGGCGTCGTTGTCATCGGTAAGCATGTCGATCACAAAGGATTTGTCGATCTTCACCTCTGACACCGGCAGTTTCTTCAGCCGGGCAAGTGAGGAATAGCCTGTGCCAAAATCGTCGATGGAAATCCGCACACCCATGGTGTCGAGGCATGCAAACAGTTCCTGTACCTGTGGCGTATCGGCCATAATCGCGCCTTCGGTGACCTCCAGGATCAGCATGCAGGCGGACATGTCGCAGTTGCGCAGGATCTCCGCAACCTTTTCCGCAAATTTTGCGTCTAGCAGGCTCAAAGGTGAGAGGTTTACCGCAACGCTTATTGGTGTGCCGCCGCTGGACCAGTGCGCACACTGGTGAGCGCTTGCTTCGATGACGCGCAATGTCAGCGTGTTGATGACTCCTGCCCGTTCCGCTAGCGGAATGAATTCCTCGGGCAGGATAATCCCCAGCCGTGGATGCCGCCAGCGTGCCAAGGCTTCAACACCGCAAACCTCTCCGGTATGGAGGTCGGCCTTGGGCTGGTAATACACCTCAATCTCATCGCGTTCGATGCCCTGGCGCAATTCCGCCGTCAGGGTGAACCGATCCATGCTGTGCCGGTCCAGGTCGGGTTCATATACGGTCAGGCCGCCGCCCGCATGTTTGGCGGCATACATCGCCACATCGGCGCGGCTCAACAGGCTGGCGGCATCTTCGCCATGGCCGGGAAATAGCGCAATGCCGATGCTGGCACCAATCGGTAGAGCCCTGCTCTCCACCACGAAAGGTTCCTGTAGCGTTCTGAGTATCTTCTCCGCAATCAGAATCGCACCATCCACATCAACCTTGGGCAACACCACTGCGAACTCATCCCCCCCCAGTCGCGCGACGGTGTCGGATTCCCGCACCGCTTCACGCAGGCGTGCGGCGGTCTGTTGCAATATCACATCACCCGCCTGGTGCCCCAAGGTGTCATTTACTTCCTTGAAACGGTCCAGATCCATAAGGAACAGTGCGAATGGTACGTGTTCGCGCTGACTGGCGAGAATGGATTGCTTTAACCGGTCATGCAGCAATGCGCGGTTGGGCAGGCCGGTCAAGGTATCATGCAGTGCCTGGTGTTCGAGCGCGTTGGCCTGTGTCACCAGTTCCTTGCGCATCAGGTTGAGGATTCTGCCTCCGGAAATCGCCAGGAACAGGGTAAGCGAAATGTATCCAATCGCCAGATAGAAACCACGGTGGTAGGTGTTGTCGATCTGCTCCTGGGTTGGCGTTTCATCGTAACCCAGCCGGAGTACACCGCGCAGTATGCCAGCGTCATCGTTGACAGGGACAGAGACGTGATAGACCGTATCCCCATGTTCGCTAAAGAAAAAATCTTCCTGGAAAGTCGCATGCACATCTGGTCTGTGAACGCTGGCGATGGTCTGCCCCGATGTATCAACGATCGCCCAAAAAACCACGCTGCCGCTCAGCGCCACCTCTTCGAAAAGCGTCTGCAGCCGGGTGGGGCGCAGATCCCGTCCGGCCAGTACTGCGAGCATGTGGGATTCGGAGCGCGCCTGGTTGATAAACAGTGATTCATAGCCCTGCTTCACGATATACAGCACGCCGACAAACAGCAAAGGTACCAGGATGGCGTGAATGGCCACCACGACCATCATCAGACGGCCGATCAATCCGTTGGAAAGGCGCGCTATTCCTGTCGGCTTTGCCATAGCTCTTGTACTATCTTCAGGCCCAGCCGGGGACGAGCGTCTTGCGCCCACATATAACTGACTGCGCCGGGCCGGCTGCGCAGAGCGCTGATTAACTGCCAGTGATCAGAATACTCTTGTGGGCGCGGATCGCCTAAATGGCTGATCCGCGCAAATAGCTGGCGCTCGTAATTTTCAGATGAACATGAATATGACCTTCTGCAGGAACACCTCATGCAGCAAAGGATTGGTCAGGTTGAGTAATGGCTCAATGCGCTGCCCATCCTTGATTATGACCACGCCCAGAAACAGTTTTCGCACTTCGGCAGAGGTGAGAGGAGGGATGTAGGCGTTGGCGCCAGCAACCAGCACCATATGCCGTGCCTGGTCCGCAGAGGCATGGTTAATAATCATGAACAGCAGCCCTAGGCAACAGAGGCTGATCAATTTCCGCCACGCTCTTAGGGCCATGTTGCAATCCACTGCGTCGACACCTGAAATTGAATTGTAACTTTTCCTTGAAGGTATTAACTAAGCAACATTCGTACCCAAACATATGCTACGGTATCATTTTTCTTGCTTATCACACAAACGCAACGCAAGGTGCCATTCAAGGATTGTTGGATGATACACGTAAAAACCGATCACTACGCCGTGATGGGTAACCCCATCGCTCATAGCAAGTCACCGCAGATTCATACCCTGTTCGCGCGTCAGACCGGTCAGAATTTAGTGTACACCGCCATGCTGGTGGAGCAGGGCCGTTTCGCTGAAGCCGTATCCGCTTTTGTGGAAGGCGGCGGCAAGGGGCTTAATATCACTGTGCCCTTCAAACGGGAGGCGTGGGAGCTGGCCGATGAGCGTAGTGCGCGCGCGGAACGGGCGGGGGCCGTGAATACTCTGCTATTTCGAGCGGACGGTACGAGTTACGGCGACAATACCGATGGTGTTGGCCTGGTGCGTGACCTGCGTATCAACCATGGTGTAGAGATTGCCGACCGGCGCGTATTGCTGCTTGGGGCTGGCGGCGCGGTGCGTGGTGTGCTCGCCCCGTTGCTGGAAGAGCATCCCGCTCAACTGGTCATCGCCAATCGCACCGCGGACAAGGCAATCGCATTAGCCAAAGAATTGACGGATTTCGGGCCGGTTTACGGATGTGGCTATCAAGATATTGACGCACAACGGTTTGATCTCATCATTAACGGCACGGCAGCCAGCCTGAAGGGGGAGGTGCCGCCGCTGCCCGCCACCGCGCTGAGAGAAGGTTGCTGCTGCTATGACATGATGTACGGTGCAGAGCCGACGCCCTTCATGCTTTGGGCAATGCAACACGGTGCGCGAAAGGCGCTGGATGGCCTGGGGATGCTGGTGGAGCAGGCTGCTGAAGCGTTTTTTCTGTGGCGAGGGGTGCGCCCGCAGACTGTGCCGGTGATTGAGGGGTTGCGAAAAAAAATCCAAAGATGATGTTTTGCGTGGCGTAGGGGTCGCGGGACGCACCCTACCATAAGCAATCAATTTTTCTGGGTGCTCTTTGCCCGTTTTATTTCGATGGTTTGATGCGCCCTGGAGAGAGAGGGGATGAACTGAAGCGGCGCGCTAATGACATCTTGCTTTTTAAGAAGATCTGCCAGGGTATATTGGTCCAGAACGGAGAAGAAACTGGTCATGGCGTTATTTAGCACGCCAATCAGGCTGCACGTTTTGACGACCGGGCAATGGCTGGCTTGGGTGTTGTAGCACTCGACAACGTGGAAATTCGGTTCAGTATGCCGGATGACGTCGCCGACATTGATCTCTTCAGGGGCGCGCGCCAAGTACATTCCTCCGCCCTTGCCACGCATGGTATGGATGTAATCGCAGTTGGCGAGGTTATGCACTACCTTAACCAGGTGGTTGCGCGAGATTTTGAAATAATCCGCGATCTCGCTGATGGTCGCCTTCTCGTCTTTGTGTATGCCGAGATAAAGCAGTACCCGAAGCGAGTAATCGGTATATAAGGTTAGTTGCATGATTGCTAATGTAGCTGATATTTACCCGGTTATCCCCATATGCTAACAATACGCCCATTTTGTTTGGCGATTCAACCTAAAAACGGCCCAAATCGCCCCCTATGTTCAGTGAGCTATCGCAGTGCTTTCTGGGTTCCGGTTGTCAGCTAGAGGGGGAGGTGTCAGTGGCTGATGGGGTTAAAGGTGACTCACTGGCCTCCTGCTTCTGCTCCAGATGCTCCATGAGTCGGTATGCCAGTTCTTTTGTCCCTTCGCCCTTGATGGCGGAGATACGGAACACCGGTCCGGTCCAGTCTAGTCCTTGAATGATTTTCTGGCAGCGCTCTTCACGCTCTTCCGGGGGCAGAAGGTCGACCTTGTTCAGCACCAGCCAGCGCTCGCGCGTGGCGAGTTCAGAGCTGAATTTTTGCAGCTCGCCTTCCAGTTTGCGCACATCCTCCACGGGGTCGGAGGTGTCGCCGAAGGGGGCGACATCCACCAGATGCAGCAGCAGGGACGTGCGCGACAGGTGTTTGAGAAACTGAATGCCTAGCCCCGCACCTTCCGCCGCTCCTTCGATCAGCCCTGGGATGTCAGCCACCACAAAACTGCGGTGTGGCTCAACGCTGACAACGCCAAGATTGGGGTGGAGCGTGGTAAACGGATAATCCGCCACCTTGGGGCGCGCCGCCGATATGGCGCGGATCAAGGTCGATTTGCCGGCGTTGGGCATACCCAGCAGGCCCACATCGGCAAGCAGTTTCAGCTCCAGGCGCAAGTTGCGCTCGTCACCCGGTGTGCCTGGGGTGAATTGCCGCGGAGTGCGGTTAGTGCTGCTCTTGAAGCGGGCGTTGCCCAAGCCGTGCCAGCCGCCCTTCGCCACCAGCAAAGTTTGCCCGTCCACTGTGAGATCGCCCATCACCTCGTCGGTGTCGGCGTCAATCACTACCGTGCCCAGGGGTACCGGGACATATAAATCATCGCCACCTTTGCCTCTACAGTCGCTGCCCATGCCCCTTTGGCCGGATTCGGCGCGAAATTGGCGAGTGAAACGGAAATCCGCCAAGGTGTTCAGCCCGGAATTTACGATCAGGTAGACGCTGCCGCCATCACCACCGTCGCCGCCATCCGGGCCACCGAAAGGGATAAATTTCTCGCGGCGGAAGCCGACGCAGCCGCTGCCGCCATCACCGCCCAAAACCTGGATAGTTGCTTCATCGATAAATTTCATATTCTGGTATCTCTGGGTGTTATCTGGTTCGTTTGCCTAGGCTGAAAGGGATGTTTCCCGGGGTTTCGCCCTTGAATGCGGTGGATGGGCGCGTAGTGGCAGGTGTTTCAGGGATTTTGCTTATAGTGGTGGCAAATCGCGAGGATATCAATCTGCGCAACAAAAAACCCCGTGCTAGGACGGGGCTTTTTGCGGGACGCAGTACTAAACCGCTCTTTAATCAGGGATGACGCTTACAACCCTGCGGCTGTGAGGTCCCTTGGTTGCGAATACCACGGTGCCCGCAGCTTTGGCAAACAGGGTATGATCGCGGCCGCAGCCAACATTTACGCCGGGGTTAAAGTGCGTGCCGCGTTGCCTGACAATGATGTTGCCGGCCAGTACGCGCTCGCTGCCAAAGCATTTGACGCCAAGACGTTTTGATTCTGAATCACGGCCGTTGCGAGTAGAGCCGCCTGCTTTTTTATGTGCCATTTGTGTATGACCTCAGTAACGTGTTGATAACTTTAGGGGCTTAACCAGCGCTGATGCCGGTGATCTGCAATTCCGTGTAATTCTGGCGGTGCCCGGTTATGTTTCGGTAATGCTTGCGGCGACGCATCTTGACGATTTTGATTTTCTCGCCGCGCCCGTGCGATTTGACGGTGGCTGTTACTTTGCCGCCAGCAACATAAGGGGCGCCGATTTTGATATCGTCACCATTGGCGACCATCAACACCTGATCAAAGTCGAGCGAGGCGCCTTCTTCAACCGCCAGTGTCTCAACCTTCAGCACGTCGCCTTCGGTAACCCGGTACTGCTTTCCGCCGCTCATAATCACCGCGTACATAAATTCTTTATCTCCCCAAATTCTTGTGCGTAACCAAGCCCCGGCGCAAACGGTTTTTCGCCTTCAGGCTTTGGTAAAACGTCAATTCTAACGTCCGACGGGAAAAAGGTCAAACGATAATCTTGAAACAAACTTGGATTTCAGTATGAACTAGCCCTTGTAAGGCGTCGTTTATAACTTCTACAATGGCAGCATGCCAGAACTCGCCAAAAACAGTATCCATTATCGTTATAACAAGGCAATGATGAGCCTCGAAACCGTAAGCGCTCTGATTGAGGATGACCTGCGCGCCGTTGACGCATTGATCCGCAAACGGCTGCACTCTGATGTTGTACTTATTAATCAGCTTGGGCATTACATCATCAACAGCGGTGGCAAGCGCCTGCGCCCGAAACTGGTGTTATTGAGCGCGCGCGCCTTTGATTACGGCGGGGCGCATCATGTCGATCTTGCCGCAGTCATTGAATTCATCCACACCGCCACGCTGCTGCATGACGACGTGGTGGACGGTTCGGAGCTGCGCAGGGGCAGGGATACTGCCAATGCCATCTGGGGTAACGAAGCCAGCGTGCTGGTGGGCGATTTCCTGTATTCCCGGTCTTTCGAGATGATGGTGGACGTGCGCAGCATGCGGGTCATGGAGATTCTGGCCCACGTCACCAATACCATTGCCGAAGGCGAGGTGATGCAATTGCTCAACTGCCACGATGCCGATACTACTGAAGAGCGTTATCTCAACGTGATCCATTGCAAAACGGCCAAGCTGTTCGAGGCTTCCGCACGGCTTGGCGCAGTGATCAGCGGGCGCCCGGAGGAGGAGGAGTGCGCCATGGCCGCCTATGGGATGCATCTGGGCACGGCTTTTCAGCTCATCGATGACGTGCTGGATTACAGTGCTTCATCGCAAGAAATGGGCAAAAATGTCGGCGATGACCTCGCCGAAGGCAAGCCCACCCTGCCGCTGATCCATGCCATGCGCACCGGCACGCCGGAGGAGGCGGCTATCATTCGCCATGCTATCGAAAACGGCGGGCGGGAAAATATCGTTGCGGTCACGCAGGCCATTGAATCTACCGGCGCTATCGCGTACACTGCGCGCTCTGCGCAAGCGGAGGCCCGCAAGGCCACCGAGGCGCTCTCGGTGATTCCCGATTCTCCTTACCGGGATGCGTTGTACGCCTTGGCAGAATTTTCTGTGAACCGCAGTCATTAACGTTGACGACGGGGTGTAGCTCAGCCTGGTAGAGCACTAGCTTCGGGAGCTAGGGGCCGGAGGTTCGAATCCTCTCACCCCGACCACTAACGTCGGAACCGTATGAACCTTCTCCGCGTCATCCTACTGGCGGTGGCGATTTGGCTGATTTTTCGCATAGTCAAACGCTATCTCAACCGTCCTTCCAAAACGTCATCCCGCATTCCACCTGAACCTGGCGATATGGTGCGCTGCGAGCAATGTGGCCTGCATATCCCCAAAATCGAAGCGGTGCGCGATAACGATCATTACTTCTGCAGTAAGCAGCACCTTGAGCAAAGCAAAGTAGATCGCTGACCTACTGCACGGTCACCCGAAATTTAACTGTGGCCGACTGCCCTGCCGCCAGAGTGATGCCGGATACCGTAACCGTATTCGCCCCTGTCACGTTGAAATCGCCCGCATCGGCATCCGCTACATTGGTAAGGTTCTGTGCTGCACCCCCGTTGATGTTGGGGGCGGTGACCTGAACGCCTTGTCCAGCGGCGTAGGTGTTGGGGTTGAATGCGAGACTGCCCGCCGTAATGTTGGCATTTAGGCTGTCGGTTACCACAATATTCGTTGCCGTCGATGCGCCCGCGCCATTTGCGATAGTGATAGTGTATTCAACGATGGCCCCTGGAATCGCCTTTGGATTGGTAGTGTTGTTCAGTGGGTCGCTGATGACGGTCATGCTCTTCACGACAGTGGGGATGGCAAACCAGGCGATGTTGTTGCCCATATCGGTGGAATTGCTGGGGCCGATTGGTTTTTGACTGGCCGCCGAGCCCGAGGCATCTGAATCCGCGACGCTGACGTACGAAATAGCCTTGGTGGCACTGGCGTTGGCTATAAAATTCCAGCGTGTGCCGGGGGTGGATGAGCGCAGCGACAGGAGCTGACCACTGGCCCCTTGCAGGCTGATGGTGCCGCCAAAGGTCTGGGTGCTTCCGGCGGCGAAGGTGAGTGTCTGGGCCGCTGCCACCGACTTGGTGAAATTGTTGAAGGTGGTGTTGCCGGTGATGGATTGCGCGGTGCCGTTGAACGTGACAGTGTTGGCGCCGGGGGTGTATGTACCGCTGTTGCTCCAGTTACCCGAGACGTTGACGTTTTGCCCGCTGCTGTTGAGCGTACCCGCAGTGATGGTAAGGTTGCTGGCGGTCAAGGCGGTGGTGTGTGTCCACGAACCCGCAGCGTTATTGAAGGTGAGATTGGAATAGGTGTTGCCCGCAGCCAGCGAGGCATAGGTGCCGCCGCCGTTATATATCACGGTGCTGCCAGCATTGAAGGTCTTGGTGGTGGCGGTGACAGTCTCGCCGCCTTGCAGTTGCAGCGTGCCGGAAGCACCGACCGTCAAGGTGCTGGTCACCGTCAGGTTATAACTGGCAATGTCCAGCGTACCCGCTGTAATGGTGAGTGCCTGACTGGCGGCGTTGAGGTTAAGGGCCGAGGCCAGCGTGACCGTACCGGCGGTTTTGTTTACCGTGTAGTTGCCATCCGGTTCGTTACCACCACTGTTGGTAAAGGTCTGATTGCCTGCGCCGGTGAAACCGATCGTGGCGTTGCCGCCACGCGCAGTGGCGGCAACGCTTATATTTCCTTGGGCCTCCCAGGCGCCTTGCAATCCGCCGTCAGTGTGGGTGAAATTATTGGCGGCGATAATGGCGCCGCCGCTGGTCGTCAAATTTTGAATATTCCCGCAGCTGGCTGGGGTGATCGCTTTGGCATCGATGTTATAGAGGGTCAACGGCGCCACCACGCTAACGGTATAAGTTTGCGTTGCACAAGCATTGCTGGTGGCGGGGCTGAATTGCACGGTGCCGTTGTTGTGATTGAATGTGCCGCCGGACACGGTGAAAATGGTCTCGCTGGCCGACGCGACGCGTCCCACGGTAAAGGTACCGCTGGGGGCGGTAAACGTACCGCTGGTTAAGGTAAATAATGCGGTTTTCAGGGCGGTGGTTCCACCGGCGGGGGCGACGGTGCCGCTGGTGTTGATCACCAGGTTTGCGGTAGTGCCCCCAGCGGTGTAGGCATAGGTCTGGGCACCGTTGCCATTCATGGTCAGCGTTCCCGCCCCGCCTCCGGCCTTACTGGCCACGGTCAGGTTACCCCATACCTCCCAGGCGCCTTGCAATCCACCGTCAGTGTGGGTGAAATTATTGGCGGCGATAATGGCGCCGCCGCTGGTCGTCAAATTTTGAATATTCCCGCAGCTGGCTGGGGTGATCGCTTTGGCATCGATGTTATAGAGGGTCAACGGCGCCACCACGCTAACGGTATAAGTTTGCGTTGCACAAGCATTGCTGGTGGCGGGGCTGAATTGCACGGTGCCGTTGTTGTGATTGAATGTGCCGCCGGACACGGTGAAAATGGTCTCGCTAGACGACGCGACGCGTCCCACGGTAAAGGTGCCGCTGGTGCTGGTGAAGGTTCCTCCAGCAAGCGTGAAGATGCCATTGACGGTAATGCTGCCGCTGCCGCCATTGAAAGTACCGACGCTGGTCATGTTCGGTGTGGTGATGTTGCCGCCCGGCGCATAGCTATGGGTGGCGGGGATATACAGCACCGTACCCGTGCCGCTGACCGTGAGCGCGCCGCCCGTTACCGAGTAGTAGATGTCCGTATCAACATATGCCCCCTTCGCAGTGCCCATATTGGCATTACTGAGGCTACCTGCGTTGTCGTGGCGGGTGATGACGTAACTGGCATAGATGTTGAGGCCTGAGAGCGTCGCTCCGTTGGAAACCGTGACCGTGGTGCCTTTATAAGTGGCATCGCCGTCGATATAGACCAGCAAAGCATCACCGGCGACGAGCGCTGCCGGCGTGATCGAATACACGCCGCTGGCATCAGTGGTGGTGCTGCCGGCGTCGACGCCATTTTTGATCAGTCTGACCGTCTTGCCGGCACCGATGTTGGTCACACCTTCATCGATGTAAACTGTGCCGTTGATGGCGCTCCCAAACCAGGAGATGTTATTGCCGCCATCGCTGGAGCTTGCGGGCGACACGGGTTTGTTGGCCACGGCCGAGCCTGATGCATCGGAGTCCCTTACATCCACAAATGAGATGGATTTTGTTCCAGCGAATCTGATGTTCCAGCGCGTTCCATTCACAGAGGAGCGCAGGCTCAATAATTGCCCGGAAGCGCCATTGATCGTCGCCAGACCGTTGATGGTGGTTGTGCTGCCCGCGACGAAGGTAAGGGTTGCGGCGCTTGAAACGCTCTTGGTGAAATTGTTGAAGGTGGTGTTGCCGGTGATGGTTTGATTAGTCCCATTCAAAGTCACCGTGCCGCTATTGGCGGTAAATGTCCCGCTGTTGCTCCAGTTGCCCGCTACGTTCAGGGCGTAGTTGCTGGCGGTGGTGGTAAAGGAGGTGTTGGCGCCGATCGTGAGGTTTCCTGTAACCGTGGTGGCGTTGCCTAATGAATATGTGGCGGCGCCGCCAGGGGCCAACTCCAAGCTGTTGAAGGTCGCATTCGGCGCCACCGTTACCCCTGCCAAATACCCCGTATACCTGACTGTGGATATTCCCGCCGTGAATGTACCCGCGTTCCACAAAGGCGTTCCGCCTATGGTGATTTCAAGTGTGTACCCTCCCGATCCAAGATTGGCGGTGTTACCCGCATTGATGCTCATCGACCACACTTTCATGGAGCTGGCCAGATTCAATGTCGAACTGCTGCCACCGACGGTGATGCTTCCAAGCTGCTGAGGTCCGGTGCTGGAGCTGTCCGTGAATGTAGAGGTTCCATTGAATATCCAAGCAGTACCCGTACGCCCTGTGACATTAATACTTCCGGCGGTTGAAATAGTGACATTTCCCGCCGTGTTGACGGCGGGGTTGTTGGTGCCGATGTCGAGTGTGCCATCGGTCACGGTCAATGCGCCGCTGGTGGTTAGGGTGCCGGAAATGATCGCTTTGTCACTGCCAGCCGCGCCGGTGTTATTGAGCGTCAGATTAAAGAACGAGGCCCCGCCGCTGGTGATAGTCTGGTTGGTGGTGCCGTTGAGATTAACGGTCGACGTACCCGGCGTGACCGTAGCGCTGGTGCGCGTCCAATTGCCCGAGACATTCAAGGTTGCGTTGCCCATGGCCAGTGTGCCGGTGGAGAGCGTGACATCATCATTCACGGTGACGGTGCCAGCCAGGTTGACAGTGCCACCCGCCAGATTGATGCCGACGCCAGTATTGGGGCCGATGATATTGGATTGCGCCTCCGAGGCATTGCCGAGATTCACGGTCCCGGCGGAGGTATAGAGGCCATCGCCCCCATTGGGGAGTGACGCACTACTCGTGTTGGTACCGATATAATTGCCCTGCACCGAGTTTGAACCAGAAGAAATATTACTGATTCCCCCACCCGTATTGCCCGAGATAACGTTACCCGCACCGGCCACTGTGCCGCCGATGGTGTTGCCGGTGGCGGTGGCTGTTATCTGGATACCGTCGGAAGCATTGGCGAGCGTACCGCCAGCAGTGGCATTCACCCCGATGTAATTGCCTTGAACAGTATTGCTGTTACCGACGATGCGGATACCGGGGCCACCATTGCCCGCGATGACATTACGCGCCGCCGCCGTGGTGCCGCCAATGGTATTGCCATTGGAATTCACGTAGATGCCGTAACCGGTATTCGCCAGCGCGGCAGTGCCCGCGTAATTAGTGCCTATGTAATTGCCGGTAACCGTTCCTGTGCCAGTCCAGAGCGAAATCCCCGCCCCCGACCATTGGTTAATGATGAATCCTTTGATGGTGACATTACTCGCCGGTGAACTGACACCGAAGCCATCAAGCCCGACGCCGCCGACTGTGGCGCCGTTGATTTCGATCTCAGGGCCGAGGCTGTTGGTGTTGCCCTGATTGGCGGTTTGGGTCGTGCCGTCGATAATGGTATTGGAGGCGATGATGCCGGGTAGCCAGGTGAGCGGCGTGATCCGCCACCACGAATCGGCACCTGCTGACTGATTGCCCGGGCCGGGTATGTTGAAGCTGATAGTGGTGCCGGGGTTGAGATTTGCAGTGTTTATACATTCGCGCAATGAATTGGTGCCGGTGTCGGCTGTAGTGGTAACTACATTCCCTGGGCAGAGAGAGGGCGTTACCGGCGAACCGGTGGGCACCACGCCGGTGGCGGAGTAGTTGCCATTGCTGTCCTTGGCAAAGATCTTGTAGTTGTAGGCCGTGCCGTTGGTCAATCCCGTGTCGGAGCATGAAGTGCCAGGACTGGCGACCACACAGGCCACGGTTGCAGTGCCGATGGTGTTGCCGACCGTGTAGGTAGCGCCTTCCACTGGCACGTCAGCCACCGCCGAGGTGGCGCGGCGTAGCACGATGATGCTGTTCAGGTCGGCATCGGCGGGATTGGTCCAGCTCAAAGCTACCTGCGCATTTCCCGCCGTTGCTGTGGATGCAGTGACATTGCCTGGTGAGAGGTTGTCGATGGTCACGGTGGTGCCTGCCGTGTCGGAGCCGGCCTGAATATAGGAACTGCTCCAGGCACTGATGCGCGCCGTCACCGCATAGCTGGAACCGGCGGGCGCGGGCATATTGGCGTGGGTCTTGGGTGTTACGCGGATGCGGTATTCAGTGAGCGTGGTGGTGGCGGTCAGGGTGTTGGTCGAGAGTGTGATCGCCGGGGTGTTGCTGGCAGGGTTGGTCACAGAGCCATAGACAGTGGTGCCGGCGCTGTTGGTGATTTCCACCAGGCTCAATCCGCCTGAGGTGCCGGCGGCCAGGGTCACCGTAGCGGCGGTGATGATGTCGGTGCCGCTGCTGGTCTGGAACGAGAAGGCTCCTGCGTTGGTGGCCGCGCCGCCGGGGGCGAGGCTGCTGTTACCCGGGTCGGTACCGTTACCGAGGGTGGTGGTGACAGCCGCCGCCTTATAGGTGGCCACCACGGCTATCCAACCAGTGCTTGTTTCCAATGTCCCATCGGCGGCATAGGTGCCCGTCGAGGAAACGATTTTATATTCCGGATTGATAGTGCGATTGCCAGTGGCGGATGACCCTGTTGTCCCGTCCCGAGTAAGGGCGGTGTAGCTTGCGCCTTTGGTGTAGGCCTCAGTCACGGGACCTCTCACCCCAACTGCGCCAAAGACAAGCTCGTCGGCCTGCGTCGTGGTTGCGGTCAGCGCGGATAGTGCGTTTAGAGAACTTCCAAAACCGCCCGCCGTTTTATCAAGCGGGTTTGTCGCAGCCAAGCCGGAAAATTCGTCGACGCTTAATGCCCTGGCTGGCTGGCTGGCATGCGTCACGGTGATAATATCGCCGGTAGTAAGCGATGTTGTGAGTCTTGATGAGCAAATAGCCGTTCGAGTCGCCGCTGTTGCTTGATTGAAGAAATCAACATCCGTGGTGTAGGTATTTCCCTTCGTATCGGTACAGGCCGGAACAACCGCATCCTCGCCAGCGGAGAAGCCCACGACGATAGCAATAATGATGTTATTGCCCGCGCTGGCGCCGCTTGCGCCGACAGTGAAAGTGGTTGTGGTGGATGATGCCCCCTTGGCATTGACAGTACCCACCGTTTTAACATATGTGATCGCGGCCTGTACGGTGCCGGAAGCGGACAGTAATAGGACACAGAGAAGGACGAGCTGAATCATTCGCCCCGCCAGTGACCGAGTTAAGGTGAAACGTTGTGAGAAGGACATGATCACGATAGATGCGTCTGGTTCATTTTAAATATAAATCCCTAATTATTTCCCCACCGCACCACGTCACGAATCGATTGTTGATCAAATTTCATACGCATCTGAACAAACGGTCCGGCGCTGGTGTAACGGTTCTTCGAGAAATCCTGGTCGATAAACCCTGCAAAATTGTAGCCAGCCGAAAGCCACATGTTTTCCATCAGGTTGTGGCCGATGGATGCGCCGTAGGATGAGTCATACTGGTTGGCGTTCCATGAATGTAGAACGCTGGCGCGGACGCCGACATCCCAGCTTTTGTTCAAGTCGTAACGCCCTTCCAGGCCAGTTAAATCGGTATAGCCGCTGTAATCTCGTTCATCAATTTTTTCGCGCACATGTTTTGCGCCATACTGAATCGAGATCTGAAATTTGTGGGCGATTATATAATTGGCATTCATGTTATTAATAATGCGTATGCTGCCAAGCCCTTGCGGTGATCCTGTTTTGATTTCCCGGATGAAGTCTAGTCTGTCGAGAATGATCCATTTGCTATGCATAGGGCGCCAGGCGGCTCCAAGGCGCAGATTGCTGCTCAGGGTGTGCAATCCTGCCACGCTCCTGGTGTCGAGTACCTGTAACCCGGCCAGCAGACCCAGATCGCTGCCAAGTTCAGTTTGCAAAGACGAGAGCATGTTCCAGCGGTTATCGGTTGCGGAATCACGGTATTCAAGCCGCATATTCCATAACCACTTCTCCGGTTGCCAACTTGTGCCAACCGAGGCGGCGGTAAAGTCGCCGCTGGCTGCGGTGCCGCTGGAAAAGGGCACGTTGGTATTGAGCGGTGCGACATCCTGTCCGCTCAAGGTTTTACCGCGTTCCAGCCCGGCGTCGGCGCTCCACTCGGGATTGATTTTCCAGCGCTGACGCAATCCCATATTGGCCAGTGTCCGCGCCGTATTGTCCATCTGCGATTGGGTTACGGACGTAAAAACATCACTCCCTGTCCATGGCGTGGTTTTCAAGCCAACACGGGTATTTTGCGTGTCGCGCAACGCACCATTAGCCCATTCCTGTTCCGCGAACAGCGAGGTATCGGCGGATATCTTGTAGTCCACGCCGAGGCGGGTGCGTGCCGGGAAGTCGGTGCTGGCGGCAGCGCCGATGGGCTGTTCCCGATCCGCGCGAACACTGAGGGTGTCTTTTATCACTTTTTGTGTGATGCCTGCGGTGATTAGCTCAGAGTTTTTCTTTTCGCCCGTGCCCAAGGTGTCCGTTACGGAACGTAAACCGGCGCGCAGACTGGTGTCTCCGAGGGTAACGTTACCTTGCGATTCGACAAAATCACGCATCGTGCCAGTGGCCAGATTGCTTTGGCGATAAATATTGCCGCGCAAGCTGGTGTTGTCAAAGAGGCGGTAGATACCTTCCACCCCCATCTTGCGTGTGCCATTCTCCGAGTTGTTGATCTGTCCCAGGCCAAATCCGGAGTCGACTTGACGCAGATAGGCCTTGCCGTCGATATTTTTTGAGCGGTGTTCTATCTGTGCCAGATAGGCGTCTTCTGCCGAGGCTTTAGTTGAGTGGGCATATTCCAGTCTGGCGCCTGTTTCTGGAGTGAACTGGTATTTCATATCAACGCCGCTCAGACTCGCATCGGTGCCCGTATTGGCATTGGCCTTGCCTTCATTGATATGCGTTACTCCCAGCGTAAGATCGGGGTTGATCTTTGCTTCTGCCCGCCCTCCATATACCTGGGCCTGTGTGCTCCCGTCATTCGATTCAAAATCGACGACGATAAATACATGATTGAGATTCTCGTCGGTACTGAATACCGGCTCCCTGAAAAACAGCGTGCCGTTGTCATAATTGATGGTGTAGTGACTGTTGCGGGATAATGCCCTGGAAGAAAGTATGACTTCGCTGCGAAAGCGGTCGCGGGTTTCTATCCTGATTTTTTCGGAATTAATGACTATATTTCTGCTTGATAAACGGTACAGTCCGGATGTCCCTTCGCCGCGAATCTCATCTTTTTTGAAAACCTGACCAGACTGGCTTGCAAACATTGTCACCTTATATTTTTCATCGTTATACTCGGATTTTAACCCGGTGATGCTGCGGCTATAACGTGATAGTTCAATCGAGGTCAGGTTGGTGTTGAAATCGCCGAACAAGGCATAAAATTCATCGCGCTCGATTTTGAGGTAAATCTTTTTCTTACTCGCGGCATCGAAGCGCTGCGTGCTGTTGTCGCCATACAGCGTATAGTATGTGCCGGGGTTAATGGTTCCGAACAGGTTGGGTTGGGAACCTTGCGCCTGTTTGCTACTGTCATATGCCATGGTCATTAGCCATTTGCTATCAATTCGCCCTTTGGCATACAGGGCGACACGGCCGTCCTGATAGAGATGTTCCTCGGCGGCATTGCCGCGCAGCGGCTGGGTATTGCCACTTAATACGTTAAATCCCGCTGTTCCCTCCGCGAAGCCCACCAGGATCCAGTCGCGCTTTTTTGGAATCAGCCGTGCATTTATTTCACCAGCACCTTGATAAAATGGCAGGCGTAACCTGACTTCGCCCACTTCGGTTGTGGGGTCGAGATTGATCAATGCAACGCCATCTTTACCGACTTTGTAATAATTTCGCTCTTCCGGTGCGCCAGGCATGACGGATGTTTTATATCCAGATTTAACTGCCGCACGGTAAGGCGGGTTGATCATGAATTCACCGCTGATGCCCTCGCGCGCCGGGTGGCCGTCACGGTCCAGAAGGCGCACTGCAATGACCGGTGTGGTCAGGCCATCGGCGAGCAAGGAAGATTTGTCTTTGATTAACTCGGCACGCACCGGCGGGCTGGAGTAATGGATGCTCCGCGTTATACGTGCGATTTCTTCGCCGAGGGCGTTGACTGCGACAAACTCGAAGCGGTTGTCTCCCTCTGTCAAGGGGATGCCGCGCCAGTAACTGATCGCTGTTGTTCCGGCAGTGCTTTTTATCGTCCGGTCGAAGTTAAGGTTGCTTACTGCGATGCCGTCTTTCAGCAAGGTTACTTTGTCGTCGGGCGCATGTTTTAGGGTGATGTTGAGGCTGGGGATGGACGGCAAATCACCAACATCCGGCGCCAGCCATTCCACTCCTGGCGGCGCAGTTTCAAGCCAGGAAGCGTCATAGCTGGGTTTTACAGTACTCTCGCTGGGTGGACTGGTTTGGGGTTGCTGCCATGTTTCTCCAGGAAGCAATCCTTCTGTCTTGATGGCTTGTGCCTCCCCGGCGATTTCTGATGGTTGAAATACGGTATTGCGTATCACCTTGTCGGCTGTGACGCGAATCTCCACGCGCCGGTTCAAGGCGCGCCCCCGACCCGTTTTATTGCTCGCTACCGGCTCATCCTTCCCCTTGCCGATGGTGGTGATCTGTTCGGGAGTAAGATGCAGAATTTTCATCAAATAACGTGCCACGCTGGTGGCGCGGCCTATCGACAAGGCGTGGTTGTCTGAAAATCTGTCGCGGCTGCGTTGGAGAACCTGTGAATTGTCGGTATGCCCGGTTACGGTGACACGGATGTTTTCCAGTGATTTTATTTGTTCTACCAGCGCGTTTAACAGGCCCTTGTCTGTTTCGTGCAACGAGACATCAAGTGGAGAAAATGTCGGTTGCAAAGTGAACTCATTGGCACTGCGCGATGTTTCCGATACTTTTTTTAGAATAGTGTTTTCCGCTATGGGTGTGCGCTGATTGTTTTTGGTTGGCGTATCGAAAATAAGCATAGCCTTGCTGGTCAGCGTGTCGGCGTTGCCAGTGCTGGTGCCAAGCACGGCCTTGAAGGCTATCGTTGCCTGCCAGTCCACTGGAATGTTATCCAGGGCATAGGTCAGCGCGCCATTGATTATTTCCGGGTCAGGCAAGGAGCGGTTATCCAGTGAGCTGCTTCCATCCACATAAGTCGCACCCTCCGGCAGCATAATCATCAAACGTGCATTGCGCAGCGGTACCGCATTGTTTTTAAACTCTAATTGTAACTACTCACTCCCTTCACACGAAAAATAACTTAAAAATCTCTTGACAGGTTTTTTCTATCGAAAAAACCACTTCCTTATCTCGGTGTAAAATCTATTCTCTATTGCCGCTGGCAGGGGCTTTGATCTCTTCAATGAGCCGCCTTGCCATTTCAAGTCGAAAAAACCATTTCAGCCTGATCTGACCGTTATCAGGGGGTCGAAAAATGCCATGTTATCCTTTGGCTATTCCAAACGTATAGCCCCCCTTATTAATGGCAAGCCTAGACAAAACCTCGGTCAGAAACGAAGTCAGCCGGTTGAAAGCGGATTTTGAGCAGCTCAGTTGCGACGGTAAAGTGCCTCGCGAAACTCAGGTGCTTATGAATAGCATGTTCATGATGATGGAGCTGATGCTCTCCATTTTTCTGGAAAGAATAACCAAGAAAGACAGCCGCAACTCCAGCAAGCCCTCCTCCCAAACGGAAAAGGACGACTCCTCGTTGAGTCATCCGGGGAGCCAGGGTAAGGGGAAAAACGAAAACGGCGCCCTGCTGAAAAACACGCGCGTCAAAGAGAGTGTGACTCTTTCTAGAGTCCGCCTCTGCGATGTATGTGGCGAAGATCTGGATAATACGCCCTGTAGTCACCATGAAAGACGGACGAAGATCGATATTGTTTTTGAGAAAGTCGTTGAGCATGTGGATGCCGAGGTCAAGCAGTGCCCGGTCTGCGATGCGACGGTCAAAGGGAAGTTCCCGGCGGATATGCACGGCCCGTTGCAATACGGCGATGGCTTAAAGGCCTTTGTCATCAATTTACTGGTGTCTCAGATGGTCGCGATCAATCGCGCGCAAACGCTGCTGACCTCCATGATCGGTGTTGTGATCTCTGAAGCCACTCTTCTGGCTTTTGTGCTGCGGCTTCATCGTGCCTTGGAGCGGTGGGAGCAGCACGCCACCGCACAGCTGCTGAAAGCACCCTCTATGCATGTGGATGAGACCTCCTTGCGGGTGGATAAGCAAAACCACTGGATACACGTGTACTCCGCAGGGGAGATCACCCTCAAGTTTTTACATCGAAAACGGGGCACGGCAGCGATTTCGTCGATTGATATTATTCCGCGCTACGGTGGCGCCATTATCCATGACTGTTGGTCATCCTACTTGTCCTATGATCACTGCTCTCACGGCCTGTGCGGCTCGCATCTGCTGCGCGAATTGACGTTCATTGTTGACGCCAATGACTACGCCTGGGCGCGCCACATGAAACGCCTTTTACAGGAGAGCTGCGCCACCGTCTCCAGAAGCACGGAAAAGAGATTGACCGATGAAGCGCTGGCGCGGTTGCAAAAGCGCTACCGCACGATTCTCACCCGTGGCGAAAAAGAGCTTCCACCTATTCCCCAAAAGCCCAGCGGCAAACGCGGCAAACTCGCCAAGTCAGATGCGCACAATCTGCTGGAGCGATTGCAAAAACATGAGGCATCCGTCCTGCTGTTCGCCAAAAACCCGCATGTCTCCTTCACCAATAATCGGGCCGAGCGTGATTTGAGAATGTCCAAGGTGAAGCAAAAGGTCTCAGGCTGTTTCCGCTCAGAGATTTATGCTCAGGCTTATTGCCGAATATCAAGCTATCTGCAAACTATGGCCAACAAGGGACATAATCCTCTTATTGCGATTCAAATGGCTCTCGCGGGTGAGGTCAACTTAATCGGGGGTGAGTAGTTACCTCTAATTTATAACTCTGGATGTGCTCGCCTTCATGCGGCGTGCTGTCCATCTTGAGGGTGACATTGCCTTCTTGGCGCGGTTTAAGGGCGACATGAAAGTCGACACGCCACATCGTTCCTCCTTGCACATCAATAAACTTTGACCAGGCACGCCCGGCAGAGCGGGTGTTCTCCTCAAACGGAATGACTTCGTATTTTTCTGGAACGGTGTCGAGATCCAGCTGCACGACATGCGTGCCCGGCCTGATGCCTTCAAAATGGAACATGCCGCGTTTGTCGGAGACGGCAAAGCTGCCATCTTCCAGATAGATGCGCACACCAGCGAGGCCGTTGTTATTTTTTACATCATCCGTGACAGTGACGCCCGGCTCGGTAACGATGACGCGCCCCATGAGTATGCTGCGGCTGCGCATCAGATCTTCACGCACGTCCACTGCCGCCTCGGCGAGATTTGAACGGCTGACGCCATTGCTCTGGGCGGTGGCCTGGTTCGTGGATTTTCCAAGCGGTGCAACCGCCACCTCAACCACATAACTGAGATTTGCCCGTGTACCCGGGGCCAGATCGCCGAGCATGAATTTGAGTGTCCGTCCATCCGGAAGAATGAGAGGATCGGCAGCAGCGATGTTATTTATTTTGGTGGAACCGCTCTGATAGCGGAATCCATGCGGCAATAGATCGACGAGTTCTACGGAGGGAACCGAAACAAGGCTGGTGGTGTTTTCAATGTCGATGCCGTATTGTAGAAAATCTCCGTTTGCCACCAGACTTTTATTCGCCGCTTTGCGAACAAACAGCGGTGTTTGAAGAGGATCAATGGGCAGGTCGAGGCGTAACGGCGGACCGGCTTGTAGAGAAAAGACTTCGCTGCGTGAACCGATGTCAATTGCAAATGGCGCACCAGGCAATGACTGGATGGCTGAGGTTGCTGCGCTGGATGGCCAGGTATAGCCGGAGCTATTGGGAAGTTTTACTTCCAGGCGGTAATTCCCAGGTGTTGAAAGTGGAAACCGGTAGCTTCCCGCCGGAAATTGATAGACGGCGCCGCTGCTGTCTGCAACCTGCCCACCGGTAATCACTGTGGCAGGATAGCTACTCACGCCATCATCGCCAAATACAACGGCGGGCAGGCCGGTATCACTGTTGATAAAGCGCACTTCGACGCCGTTGACCGGTTGCCCGGTGCTGCTGTTAAAAACCACGCCATAGGGATCAACCAGCACAGAGACCGTCGCGGCATCGGTGTTGTCAATGTTGTCGGCATAGCGGATAGTTATTTTGTCATTTGTTGTGACGCTCAGCGATCCATTATTCATGATGGTCTGTGCGGTTGTGGACGCGACATAACCCGTAAATATTCCAGTATCCGGCCCGGTTTCTTTGAGCCTCAGGGTTTCTGAGTCCCCCATTTGTATGTCCGTCACATTCACATCAATGGTTTCCACCGTGTTTGAATCGGCGTTGCGGTCAGGGTCGCTCACCCTGATAAAAATTGTCTGCCCCTTGTGGTAGCCACTAGCTGGCATAAGCGACACGGCCTGATCTGTAACGTGGATATTTCCACCGCCTGGCAGCGTGGGCGCGGGAATGTCTTCGATGGCGCCGCTACTGTTTGCAAATTGCGTGATTCCAACAGGGGTGGGCGGCGCATTTCCGGTGGCATCATATTGCAGAAATTCAATTTTTGAGCGGGTTCTTGCCTTGATGGCTAATGATGTATTGCTGCTCACAGGTGATAGACCTGTTGCCTGATAGCTGATCGGAACCGCAAGGTTTCCGGGAGGTTGCGTCAGGGGAACAGTCAAGCGGATGGATAGTACCAGCGAACCGTTGGCGATAATGTCAGGGATGGAATATCCATTTCCTGATGAAACAACACCTGCACCGGATAATAATTGCAGGGTGGACCCCGCGGGTGTGGCAAATGTCAGATGTCCACCTGTCAGTGGATTGCTGGACGGGTTGGTAATTGTGATGTTGAGAATGGTCGAATTCCCAGCTGAAAATGCGCCTGATGGTGTGGCGATGCCAAGAGTCGCGTTAACGCCCGTGTTTAATGCGGAGATAGTGAATTGATCAACATTGGAGGATGTGCTGACGCTGCCTATACCCCCGAGCGTATAGATTACTTGTGCTCTGTTATTGATCACGGTGCCAGCGGGTGTCGCTGTCCATGCTACGGAGGGCAACAGAAGGAAGCTGAATGTCAGTGTAAAGAGCACCTGAAATACGCCAACGATCAGGCGCAGAAAGACCTGTGCGCAATATCTTGCAATGTCTAATGCGCTGGAAAATTTCATGGCCGTGAGCCAGCATTAGAATGTGGTGGCGGAAATGCAGATGGGGCTCGGTTTGGCGGCACGCCGTGTGCCGCCAATCTTATACCGATGCCCGCCCGGCTCTTACTGAACCGTTACCCTGAACTTAACGGTGGCCGATTGACCTCCTGTGAGTGAAATTCCAGTGACGGTGACCGTATTGCCTGCCGTAACATTGAAATCGCCCTGATCCGCATCCGAGCCATTGGTCAGCGCTGTCGCGACGCCTGCGTTGATGTTTGGCGCGGTGACCTGGATTCCCTGCGTAGCGCCGTACGTGGTCGTGTTGAATGCCAGTCTGCCACCGGTGATTTCTGAATTCAGGCTGTCAGCAACGGAGATGCTCGATGCTGTTGCCGCACTCGCTGCATTGGTGATGGTGATGGTGTATTCAATGACCGCGCCGGGTATCGCCTTGGGATTGGTGGTGTTATTGAATGGATCACTGATTACCGAGGACGATTTTGTGACAGCCAGTGTTGCGGTGACCACCTTGAAATCGCTGCGATCCGAATGTTTGGCATCGCGGCTGGCGTCATCCGTGCCTGTGCCGTCCCCAAACACGATTTGTACTGTGCTCGGATTATCGGCCCCGGTGTCCTGGGTAAGTGCCGCGCCCAAGCTGCTTGCACCACCAGCGGCCCGTGCTTCGGCAATCATCCCATAGGTCGCAATGTCGCCATTGCTCAGTCCGGTGGGAAAAGTGCCAACGATGTAAACGGTTTTACTGCTATCGGCAGCCAGTTCGTCGATAAAGGTTGCAGTATCTTGGGCGGATTGGTATCCCGGCGTGGCCCCGCTTTCAACGAACACGGAAACGGCCGATGCGTTAATGTTGTCCGTGCCGGTAAACTTCGCCGTGCCACCCACCAGCGCCTGGCTGGTTAAGGAAAAATCCATCGTATCATTGCTGGTGTTGGTCACGGTAAAGGTGACAATATTGTTGCTCGATCCGGGCGTCACTGAAACTGCTGCGGCGTCGGTTGTCACAACGGTCATGTTTACCTTCTTGTCAACTACGAAGGCAACGGCGTTGCTTGTTATCGCAGGCTGACTGATCGCGCCGACCTGGTAATTAATTGTGGCGGAATTGCTGACACTGGTGCCCGCTACAGTACCCGCTGCCAATGCCGAGTGCGATACGCCGAATAGCGAAAGGATGAATAAAAGCAGTCCGACGTACCGGGATGTACTAGTGTCGCGGGAGGCAGGATGCCGGGAGCGGCCAGGCAGATGTTTGTTGGTTTTTATTAAGTACATGAGGGGGGATCCTCTTGAGCGAATTATTATTGCAATAGCGCGCGAAAACTCACGTCACCCTTTGTTCCGGGTGGCAGCGGTTTTTGAATAATCCAGCGTATGTGGC
The DNA here is from genome assembly GCA_040183005.1 of Gammaproteobacteria bacterium. NCBI lineage: Bacteria > Pseudomonadati > Pseudomonadota > Gammaproteobacteria > Gammaproteobacteria bacterium. The sequence goes on along the minus strand of JAMPIW010000005.1, from coordinate 58,378 downwards.
TGTAGTTTGCCGCCATGGCAACTCTTTCTTTACCGTCGGATGTGCGCACCTTCAGGTTTTCAGGTTTGTCGAAGGTTTTTCCACCGTCCAGGGAGTACACAATGGCGGTGCTTTCGCCCGCCGCGCTATTCGGCTTATATGCCATGTGTTGTGGAACGGGATTGGTGATGAAAATATTTTTTGCGATTTCCTTGCCTGTATTTGAGTAAGACAGGGTGTAAATTATTTCCTCACCTGGCGTGACAAGCGCTGGCTCGACACGTTTAAGTTCCTTCTTTCCAGATGAGTTGACGGTCTCTACTTCCTTTTCAGCAACCATCTTGAGTTCAATGCTATTATCTGCAGCACGAGCAAGATTTCCCCATGAAAATAGGGTTAAGGCAGAAGCTAGAATGATGGCGATAAATTGATTCATGGGTTGGTCTCCTTCATAGTCGGTAAGTCCATGCAACTCTTGCGTATATGTTATCGGCGCGTGATTCTGTGACTTTAATCGCAGATTTCGACACGGATTTTGATATGTAGAAAACAAGGTCAGGCCGGTGTACTATCCGATTTTTTTGTGGAAAGATTTTTTGTGACGAAATTTCAGGGTATTTTGCACATCACTTGGATAGTCTCTAACCTTGAACGTGCGCGGCGGTTTTATGAAGGTGTGCTGGGGTTGAGACCAGATGAATCCCGCCCTGATCTGGGTTTCCCTGGCGCGTGGTATGTGCTGGAATCAGGCCAGCAGATCCATATTATGGAGCTGCCTAATCCTGATCCCGCGAACGGCCGGCCTGTGCATGGCGGGCGGGATCGTCACGTGGCGCTGGCGGTGGATGATGTCGAGGTAATGGCGTTGGTGCTGGATGGAGCGGGTGTTCCGTTTACCCGCTCCCGATCAGGGCGTCCCGCACTGTTTGTGCGGGATCCCGACGGGAACACGTTCGAGCTGGTAGAGGTAGTTAACTCCATTTCGCACTGAGCCTGTCGAAGGGCCGTTCATGGTTCGACAAGCTCACCACGAACGGCGTTGTGCGCTCTATTTCGCTTAATGGATAATCTGGGTTGAAATAAAGTTCGAATAACAAGTTTTTGCCCGGCATTTGTGCGCAACGCACCAAAATAGGGCATCCATGCAGTCTTTGCGTTATTATTGAATCATGCTGTTTCCCATCTTTCTCCCTTCATGCCGCGCCGGCCATTGTCGGAGCTTCGTGGTGTTATTTTAATATATTGTATTTATTGGTCTTTTAAGAGATTTTGTTTTATTTTGTGTGCGGATATCATGAGTTGGTTCAATTTTTGCTGAAGCCTATATATGTTGCCCGATGATATGACACAGGATGCAATAAGTCGGCGCATCATTGATGCCCTCAATACCGCCGTGTTGATGTTCGATGATGCGCTACGCCTCATTTACATTAATCCCGCAGGTGAGATGCTGTTTGCTGTGAGCGCAAGGCGGGTACGCGCCATTCCAGTGCAAGAGCTGCTGCCGGGTGCCGAGCTTGTCATTGATGCCATGCGCAAGGCACTGGAGAGCGGGTATCCCTTTACTGAGCGCGAATTGCTGTTGACGCTGCCGGTGGATCGTAAGATCACGGTGGATTTAACGGTTACCCCATTGGGCGAAGTGCAAGGCAAGGAACTGCTGGTGGAGATGGTGCAGGTCGATCATCATATGCGCATTACCCGTGAGGAAAACCTGCTGGCGCAGCATCAGGCGGCGCGCGCTGTGGTGCGTGGCTTGGCGCATGAGATCAAAAATCCCTTGGGCGGGTTGCGCGGCGCCGCGCAGTTGCTGGAGCGTGAATTGAGCGATGAATCGCTCAAGGAATACACCGGCATCATCATCGGTGAGGCTGACAGGCTGCAAAATCTGCTGAATCGTATGCTGGGGCCTAATACCGTGCCGCACAAGCGCTCTATCAATATCCATCAGGTGCTGGAGCGCGTGCGTGGCGTGGTGCTGGCCGAGGTGCCGGTAGGGGTCGAGATCATCCGCGACTATGACCCCAGCATCCCTGACTTCAATGCCGATCCGGATCAACTTATCCAGGCGCTGCTCAACATTGTGCGTAATGCCGTGCAGGCCATCGATGGATCGGGCGAGATCACCTTGCGTACCCGGGTTCAGCGGCAGTTCACCATAGGCCAGCACCGCTACAAGCTGGCAGCAAGGGTTGATGTTATTGACAATGGACCAGGGATCCCCGCCGACATGTTTGAAAGTATCTTTTACCCGATGGTTACCACCCGTCCAGAAGGCACGGGGCTGGGGTTGTCCATTGCCCAGTCGCTGGTGCAGCAGCACGACGGCCTGATCGAATGCACGAGCCGTCCGGGACGGACGGTGTTTACAGTATTGCTCCCACTGGAGAAGGCACATGAGTGAAAAGGAACATGTTTGGGTGATTGACGATGACCGGGCGATCCGCTGGGTGCTGGAACGGGCGCTCCGGCAGGCCGATATGGATGTCGCCAGTTTCGACAATGCGGCGGCGGCGCTGAACTCGTTGGAGGATGGCGCGCCGGATGTCATCATCAGCGATATCCGCATGCCCGGCATGGATGGGATCAAGATGCTCGAACGCATCAAGACCGAGCACCCGGACCTGCCGGTGATCATCATGACTGCCCATTCCGATCTGGACAGTGCAGTGTCCGCCTATCAAGGCGGCGCATTTGAATACATGCCCAAGCCCTTCGATGTCGATGAGGCGGTAGACCTGGTGCGTCGCGCCGTCGACCAGAGCCGCCGTAACCGCAGCGTGCAACCCGCCGAAAAAGAGATGCCTACGCCCGAGATCATCGGCGAAGCGCCAGCCATGCAGGAGGTGTTCCGTGCCATCGGCAGGCTTGCCAGGTCGAATATCACGGTATTGATCAATGGCGAGTCCGGCACCGGCAAGGAGCTGGTGGCTCTCGCCTTGCACCGCCATAGTCCGCGAGCCAGTAAACCATTTATTGCGCTTAACACTGCGGCGATACCGCGTGACCTGCTGGAGTCCGAGTTGTTCGGCCATGAGCGTGGCGCGTTTACTGGTGCGCAAAATATGCGTCGCGGCCGTTTCGAGCAGGCAGATGGCGGCACACTGTTCCTGGACGAGATCGGCGACATGCCGGCGGAATTACAAACCCGCTTCCTGAGGGTGTTGGCGGATGGCGAGTTTTATCGGGTGGGTGGGCATACCCCCGTCAAAGTGGATGTGCGTATCATCGCCGCCACCCACCAGGATCTTGAACGGCGCGTCAAGGAGGGGCTGTTCCGCGAGGATCTGTTTCACCGCCTGAACGTGATCCGCATCCATATTCCGGCGTTGCGTGAACGGCGCACGGACATGCCGCTGCTGCTGCGCCATTTTCTCAACAGCGCCGCGAAGGAGCTCAATGTCGAGCCCAAAACCCTGCGTCCCGACGCCGAGGCCTACCTGTGCCGGCTCGACTGGCCGGGCAATGTCCGCCAGCTTGAAAACACCTGCCGCTGGCTGACCGTGATGGCTTCGGGCCGCGAAATCCACATGGAAGATCTGCCCCCCGAGCTGAAGCTCGATGCCATCGTTCCGAATATCAATGGTGGTGAATGGGAGCTTGCGCTCAGGGCGTGGGCTGACCAGCGTCTGGCGAGTGGTGAAATAGGCGTGCTCGATCATGCCATGCCTGTTTTTGAACGCATCATGATTGAAACCGCCCTCAAACACACCGGTGGCCGCCGCCAGGATGCCGCCCGCTTGCTAGGCTGGGGCCGCAATACCCTGACACGTAAAATCAAAGACCTGGGGATGGGGGAGGAGTAGGACTCTATCCTTAACCTCGGATACTGCACGAAAAACGCGAATTCATGAAATATTCAGTTAAGATGTGCTGATGTTCCACGTCGTCCTCTACCAGCCTGAAATACCGCCCAACACCGGCAATATCATTCGTCTGTGCGCGAATGCCGGGGCGGCTTTGCATCTGATTCATCCGCTGGGTTTCCGTCTGGAAGACGCCAAGCTGCGGCGCGCGGGCCTTGATTACCATGAGTTCGCGCGCGTGGTGGAGCATGAAACTTTTGATGCTTTTCTGGAAGCAGTCCAGCCCGCGCGGCTGTTGGCATGTTCCACTCGGGGCAAACAATGCTATGCGGATGCTGTTTTCCAGCCCGGTGACGCCTTGCTGTTCGGCCCGGAAACGCGCGGTTTGCCCGGCGAGTTGCTTGATACGCTGCCGCCTGAACATCTATTACGCATTCCCATGCGGCCCGGCAACCGTAGCCTGAACTTGTCGAACGCGGTTGCAGTTATCCTTTATGAGGCATGGCGGCAGCAGGGATTCGCCTAAATGATTTCATTCGCAGGGTGTGACCCACCCTAGTGTGCCCGAGATGGGCATGCACTTGTTATCTGAAAAGTAGTGACGACACGCGTAGCGAAACCCCAGATTGAGGCTGTGAGGCCAAACTGAAGTTCCACTCAATCGTTTCTGTTTCACGCTACCATATGGCCAGTGGTGTGGGAGGGCTAAAGGGCGGAATCCCGTTAGCTTGATACGATCATTTGGTCGATGATTTATTCAAGAAAAGGAGATTGTGTGCAGTACGTCTTAATTATTCATGAGGTCGAAAATTATCAAGCCTGGAAACAGGTTTTCGATCAAGCCGCAGCAATGAGAAAAGATGCGGGAGAAATAAGCTATCAACTATTGAGGTACGATAATGACGCAAATAATATCGTCCACTTTTCACAATGGTCCTCGCTGGAAGGAGCCAGAAGATTTTTTGAATCGCCAGAGCTGGTGGAAATCAGGAAGAAGGCGGGCGTAAAAGCGCCAGACTTCATTTACTTGCAAGCGCTGGAGCATGGGGTGTTATAAACCTATCGCTCTCCATGTTAACCCAGATTGTTCATTAGCCCCAAAACCGTTCGCCCTGAGCCTGTCGAAGGGCCGTTCATGGTTCGACAAGCTCACCACGAACGGCGTTGCGCGCTCTATTTCGCCTAATGGGCAATCTGGGTTTAATTAGCGCGGGCGATATCTTTGAGGCGCCCTTGAGTTTCTTGAGAGAATCCCGGAGGAGATGGACATGACCGCTGCACTGCCTTACACGCTCGATTTTTCTCAGATCAATATGAACAATGTCGCGCGTGTTGGCGGCAAAAACGCATCGCTGGGGCAGATGTTCAACGAGCTCAAGCCGCAGGGTGTGGGTGTGCTGGATGGGTTTGCGACAACGGCCGATGCCTACTGGTTGTTGCTCTCAGAAAGAAATCTAAAAAACCGGCTGGGTGAGATTTTCTCCAGCTTTGACCCCGAAGATCTAGGCGAGCTGGCGGTGCGCGGTAGCCAGGCGCGTGCGGCGGTGATGGAGACGCCATTGCCCGAAGCGCTGTGCAGTGCGGTCATCGCGGCTTACGAGCAGCTTAGTCAGCGTCTGGGACGGGAGCCGGAACTGGCGGTGCGCTCATCGGCAACGGCAGAGGATTTGCCCGAGGCCTCGTTCGCAGGCGCGGCAGAAACCTTCCTTAATGTGCGCGGGCGCGAGGGATTGCTGCATGCGGTGCATTCATGCTTTGCATCGCTGTTCACGGATCGTGCCATAAGCTACCGCGCCCGGATGGGCTATGACCAACTCAAGGTGGCGCTCTCGGTCGGCGTGATGCCGATGGTGCGCTCCGATAAGGCAAGTTCCGGCGTGATTTTCACGCTCGATACCGAAACGGGGTTTCGTGATGCCGTGGTGGTGACGAGTTCCTATGGCCTGGGTGAGTTTGTAGTGCAGGGCATCGTCACGCCCGACGAATGGATGGTATTTAAACCCACGCTGGCGCTGGGACTGCGCCCCATTATCGGGCGGCGGCTGGGCCCAAAGGAAATGCGGCTGGTTTACGCCGATAGCGGCCGCGCCACTCGCAGTGAACAGGTGCCTGTTGCTGAGCGCCACCATTTCTCCCTGAGTGATGATGAAGTGCTTACGCTGGCACGCTGGGCCTGTGTGATCGAAGAGCACTATTCGGCCTTGGTCAATCATCCGCAGCCGATGGACCTCGAATGGGCCAAAGACGGCCTGACGGGCGAGTTGTTTATCCTGCAGGCGCGCCCGGAGACGGTCCATTCCGCGAAACCGCGCACCGCCGCCGCTGAGCGCTATTACTTGAAGGGCGTGCCTGGCGTGCCGCTGGTGACAGGCCAGGCCGTCGGTGAAAAGGTCGGCGTTGGCCGTGTGCGCGTGGTGAGGGAGATCTCTGGCCTTTCGAGCGTGCAGCCTGGTGAAGTGCTCGTCGCCGAAAACACTGATCCGGACTGGGAGCCGGTGATGCGCAAGGTGGCGGCCATCGTCACCGATCAGGGGGGGCGCACCGCCCATGCCGCCATCGTGTCGCGTGAATTTGGCCTGCCGTGCATCGTGGGCACCGGCAACGCGACCCGAACCCTGCAGGACGGTGCTGATGTGACCGTTTGCTGCGCCGAGGGGACGGAGGGGCGCGTCTACGCCGGGCACGTCCCGTTTGAGATAGAACACATCGACGCGGTAACCGTACCCAAGACACGCACCGCGATCATGCTCACTGTCGGCGATCCCGGCCAGGCGCTGGCACTGAGCGCCATTCCCAGCGCAGGCGTGGGGCTGGCGCGCACTGAATTCATCATCACGAATCACATTGGCATCCACCCAATGGCGTTGGCGCGCTATCCCAATCTCACCGATCCCCAAGCTGTCACGGAAATCGGCATGCGCATCGGAGATGAAGACCCGCGCGAATTTTTTATACGGCGTTTTAGTGAGGGCGTGGGGCGCATCGCCGCCGCTTTCTATCCCAAGCCAGTGATCGTCCGCACCAGCGATTTCAAAACCAACGAGTACGCGCAACTTTTGGGCGGGCGCGAGTTTGAGCCGGATGAGGAAAATCCGATGCTCGGCTTCCGCGGCGCATCGCGCTACTATGATCCGCGTTACTCAGACGGCTTTGCACTGGAATGTGCGGCGCTGCTGCGCGTGCGGTGTGACATGGGACTGACCAACGTCAAGGTGATGATCCCATTCTGCCGCACAGTTCAGGAAGCGGCGCGTGTGATTGAGGTCATGGCGGCCAACGGCCTGCGGCAAGGCGAGCAGGGCTTGGAAGTGTATGGTATGTGTGAACTGCCGGCGAATGTCATGTTGGCCGATGAATTTCTGCGCATCTTCGACGGCTATTCCATTGGCTCGAATGATTTGACTCAACTGGTGCTCGGAATTGACCGCGATTCGGGCACGATCGCGCATCTTTTCGATGAACGCAATGACGCGGTGCGCAAAATGATCGCCATGGCAATTGACACCGCCAAGCGTGCCGGTAAGCCAATTGGCATTTGCGGGCAGGCGCCATCCGATTATCCTGAGTTTGCCGCCTGGCTCGTCGAAGAGGGAATCGACTCGATTTCACTCAACCCAGATACGGCGATTAAAACCGCGCTGGTTATCGCCGCCGCCGAGTCAAAAATGGCGCGGGCGTAGTCGTAAATATCCGCATGTTCGTGATTTACAACGGAGCCTGAAATGGCGAAATTCTATGATACGTTAAATGACAGTCTTCGGGATTTTATCAGGAAACAACACATATTTTTTACAGGCACTGCCCCAAATAATGGCAGGATAAATGTCTCTCCAAAAGGAATGGATAGCTTTCGCTGTCTTGATGATTACACAGTGGCTTATCTTGATCTCACCGGCAGCGGTAATGAAACTGCCGCGCATCTGCTGGAAAATGGACGGATGACGATCATGTTTTGCAGTTTTGCCGAATCCCCCCAGATACTCAGGCTGTACGGTCATGGCCGTGTTGTCAGGCATCAAGACAAGGAATGGGAAACCTTGCATCCGCTGTTTGGATCACTGCCCGGTGAGCGCCAATTGATGGTCATGAAAATAAGCTCCATCCAGACGTCATGCGGTTATGCCGTGCCATTCTACGAATATCAGGGTGAGCGCGAGACGTTATCGCGTTGGGCAGAAAAAAAGGGTGAGCAAGGTATACGAGACTACTGGCGTGATAAAAATCAAACAAGTATTGATGAACTGCCGACCAATATATTGGTGGACGATTGATGTAATTCTGCTAGTCAATTCCAACCATGCCAACATATCCTGGCAAGCTTTTGATATTTGCCATCCATTGATGACTCCTTACAGAGATAGCATCAGGCGGACCTTGTAGCAATTGCCGGAGAGTGACATATCGTAGAGTTTCATGCTGTTTCCTTTTGTGTTGTTGTCCCTATATTCTCAATTGCCACCAGCTCCTCGCGGGTGTTGATATTGTAAAACGCGTCGGTTTCATCAGAAAAATCGGCAAGCGTGAGCTTCTGGCGTTGTAGCCAGAGCTCGACTTTGTTATCGCCTTTATTGAGATAATCCAAAATGCTTGCCGCAAGTTCCCGGCGCAGCAGGGTGAGCAGGGGTTGGATGCGCATGCCATCGTGCGCGGCACACACCTCGGCGTGTTCTCGTGTGAGTGTGGATGACAGACGCAGCATCAAGTCCGGCGGAAGGAGGGGTGTATCACAAGGAACGGTGAGTATGTATTCGGTGGTTGCCGCAAGCATCGCGCTGAGAATGCCTGCGAGCGGTCCGGGGTGATCGGGCAGGGTGTCCGCAACTACCGCATAACCAAATCCAGCGTAGCGATCAAGGTCGCGGTTAGCGCTGATAATGATATTTCCTACTTGCGGTTCAAGGGCGGCAATGACATGGGCGACAAGCGGTTTGCCGCGCAACTCGACCAATCCTTTATCAATGCCACCCATGCGGCGGGCTTGTCCTCCAGCGAGGATGACGCCGGTGATCTTACTGGGTGATAGTGCAGTCATTTTCCTCCTCACATTTTAAATAAGCAATTCCGTGAAGGGAATAAATCTGACCATTTGGCCGCGTTGTACAGTATGCCCTTCGGGGATGATAACCATGCCCTGTGCCCAACTAACCGAAGACAGCGCGGCGGAGCTTTGATTCGGAAAAATTACGGCGCGGGTTTTGCCGTCTTTCGCGGTGGTCAATCGGGCGCGCAGGTATTCGCGGCGGTGGCCTGCTTTGGGCCAGTCGAAATCTGCTTCTACATATACAGTTTGTGGAAGCACGTTAATCATGCCCTGACGGCGCAGAATAAAGGGCCGCGCGAACAGACAGAAGGTGGCAAACACCGAGACGGGGTTGCCGGGCAAGCCGAAAAACGGCGTCGATCCGATGGTGCCGAAGGCGAGTGGCTTGCCTGGTTTCATGGCGATGCGCCACAAGTCTATGTGTCCCAAACTGTCGACGGCAGCCTTGACATGATCTTCTTCGCCTACCGATACGCCGCCACTGGTGATAACGATATCTGCTTGCTGCGCCGCTGTAGCGAGGATGGTGCGGGTTGCCGCCAGGTTATCCGGCACGATCCCCAAGTCGATGATTTCGCAACCAAGCGCCCGTAGTAGTCCAGTGAGGGTATAGCGGTTGGCGTTGTAGATTTTGCCCGGCGCAAGCGGGTTGCCGGGTGCGACAAGCTCATCGCCAGTGCAGAATATCGCCACGCGCAGGGTACGATAGACGGGCAGTTGCGCCAAGCCCACCGATGCGGCGAGTCCCATGTCCTGCGGGCGCAGCTTTTCCCCGTCCGAAAGTATTATAGTGCCAGCGGCAATATCCTCCCCTGCGCGCCGCACGTTTTGGCCGCTTTTTATCGGGTGCTGGATGATAACCCTATCTTCTTCGACGTGACAGTGCTCTTGCATTACCACCGTATCGGCGCCGGGTGGCAAGGGTGCGCCAGTGAAAATCCGTGCAGCGGTTCCGGGCAATAAAGTGTGGCCGGTCTGTCCCGCAGGGATGCGTTGTGAGACGCATAGCTGCGTCTCGCCCTGTGTATGGATATCACGATAAGCGAAGGCATAACCGTCCATCGCACTGTTGTCGGCAGGGGGTACATTGAGGGTCGATGTTTGGGGTTGCGCCAGGATTCGCCCTAGAGTGTTAGAAATGTCGGCATATTCAATCTCATCGACCGGCTGCGCCTTGGTCAGCAGCAACACCAAGGCGTCATCGACACTCATCAGTTCTTTTTCAGTAAAGCAAGCGTCAGTCATGGGCGTGGCGATCAACCTTTTTTCAGGCGTGGAATGAGCTCAATAAAATTGCATGGACGATGACGGCTGTCCAATTGGTGCTGGAGGATATGATCCCATGCGGTGCGGCAGGCGTTGGTCGAGCCGGGCATGGCGAAGATCAAAGTGCCATTGGCGATGCCCGCGAACGCCCGTGATTGCAAAGTTGAGGTCTTGATGTCCTGGTAAGAAATGGAGCGGAACAGTTCGCCGAACCCATCAATCTCCTTGTCTAGCAACGGGCGTACTGCCTCCGGCGTGATATCGCGCCAAGTGACACCGGTACCGCCAGTGATGAACACCGCGTCGACACTGGCCTGCGCAATCCAGCCCGACAGGATGGCGCGGATCTTATAGATGTCATCTAAAACGATTACCTTCTCGGCAAGAGTGTGTCCTGCCGTGGTCAGGCTTTCAACCAGAAGCCTGCCGGAGGTGTCTGTCTCTTCAGTGCGGGTATCGGAGACCGTTAATACAGCGATATTGATAGGGATAAAATTATCTTGTTTCTGGTCGATTTTCATGCGGTTTTCTCTGGTGTTTTACCCATGGCACATGGATTGGGTCACGCTTGTCATATTCTCCCGCCTTTGCCCGATCTTGTCACGCTGGCGTGGATGGCTTGTTCCAAAAAAGTGCGGATTTGTCCGATGGCGGCGAATTATTTATGCAACGTATTGTATGACAATAAAAATATTGTTGGCGTGATAAATGCCTCTTGCAAGGTGACAGGACTGTCGTATGTCCTTGATGAAGAGGAAGTCCATGAGCACCATGAGTTATATCAGTATTATCGAACGTTATCACGAATACCGTGCAGCAATACAGGAATTGCTGGCCTCGATCATCACCGGCATTGCCGATGAACGGCTGCTGGATGATGTGGAGGCTCAGCGCAAGTCGATACAGTGCCTGGTTCAGCACTATCCCTTCGTTGATCTCCTATATACATTGGACGCCAGCGGCATTCAAACCAGTGACAATATCAACACGCACGGAAAAATTATGGCGGCCAGTGACGGCAAAGGCAAGGATCGCAGTCAACGGCCCTATTATCTTCTGGCGCGTGATGGTGAGTCGGTGGTGGTGACAGAACCTTATCTGTCCAGCGCAAGCAGAAAACTGTGCATCTCTACTGCAATGAAGCTGGTTGAAGAAAAGCAACAGGTCAAGGGCTATATTGTGCTTGATATCGACCTGGGCGAGACTGTCGAGTTTCTTATGGGGGATACCGGACGGCGGCGTTTTCAACCGTATTTCAAGCTGGTTTATATTCTTATTGTGGCCGGATTGTTTGCTGTGGTTGCAGCGCTACTTCATTCCGCTTTCAGTGAAGTGGTGTCGTTGCTTTATACCGAACATAACACGCATGAGCTGCAATTAAAGCCCTTCAGTGTGATTGTTTTTATTACGCTCGCATTAGCGGTATTTGATCTTGGAAAGACGACGCTGGAAGAAGAGGTGCTGATGCACAAGGACATCTTCCGCCACAGTTCAACGCGCCGCACCATTACGCGCTTTATGGCGGCGATTCTGATCGCGGTATCGATAGAATCGCTGTTGCTGATGTTCAAATCCGCCTTGGGCGATGGTCATGATCTGGTGCAGGCGGTATGGATGATGCTGGCGGCGGTGGGTTTGCTGGTGGGTCTGGGGTTGTATGTTTTTCTCGGTGCCAAGGCGGAGGCGGTGTTGTTGCAATTGCGCAAGTGAGCTCCTAGCGCCGGCGATGATCCTGCACCATGAGCGCTCGCAAGGAAGGGAGTTCTCACCAAAAAAGTGCATGCCAAACTGTTAAGGTAAAGGATGGAATGGAATATTGTTTGTAATATATTGATTTAATATGGTATTCGCGGGGATAGCTGGCTTTGGCATGTTGATTGCTAATGCTCTATTAGGTTCGATTGAATTTCACGGATTAATGCGGGACATGCATCAAAATGCGCATCATGCTAGTAGATGAAGACCCGCAACGAAACGCTTTGCTTCTTCAGGCATTCAAGGAGGCCGGGCATAGCGTTGTCGCGCAAGTTGATCCCGGTGATAACCTGTATGTGCGTGTCCGGGAATTACAACCCGATGTGGTTATTATAGATACGGAATCACCGGATCGAGATACTTTAGAGCATATATGTGTGATCAGCCGTGATCAGCCACGGCCTATAGTGATGTTTACGCACGATGGCGATAGTGAAAAAATTCGTGCCGCAGTGAAGGCAGGCGTAAGTGCCTATGTGGTAGGCGGACTCAGCATCGAACGCATAAAACCCATTATTGATGTTGCGATGGCCAGATTTGACGAGCATCAAGCGCTCAAGCGCGATCTGGAAAGGACGACTGAAACCCTGGCGGAGCGCAAGCACATAGAGCGTGCCAAAGGGGTGGTGATGAAGCAACGCAAATGCACGGAAGATGAGGCTTTTCGCTTGCTGCGCAAGATGGCGATGGATCGTAACATGCGTTTGATCGACGTGGCCAACAGCATTAATACGGTTTCGGATATTTTGGCATAACACTTTTTAAAGTGATTTTACCCAATGGCGGGTTGATATCACAAACATAGGGCAAGCCAACGGCGGTTTGCCGCGCGGACAACGGCGTCCATTCGCACAGGAAATATTCCTGTGCGAATGGACGCTTTTTTTGTGCCTTTGAAAATGGGAGAGAGTGAAGATGATTGATGATAATGAATCAAAGAAAAACAACGGCGTTATTAAAAAAGATGGAATTTCGCGCCGCGATTTTCTCAAAACAGGAGGTATGGCATTGGGTGGTTTTGCCCTAATGAACATGGTCTCACCCGGCATTCGTGCTGGTGCATGGGCGGCGGGCTCCGATGCGCCGGAAAAAAAATCACTCAAAATTGGTTTTATTCCGCTAACGGACTGCGCCAGCGTAGTGATGGCCGAGGAACTGGGACTTTATAAGAAGTATGGTCTGGAGGTAACCGTTTCAAAAGAAGCGAGCTGGGCTGGGGTACGCGACAAGATGGTAAATGGAGAGCTTGACGCAGCACATGTTTTATACGGCTTGATGTATGGCGTACAAATGGGTATCGGCGGCCAGCAAAAGGACATGGCTGTGTTGATGTGTCTGAATAACAACGGGCAGGCCATTACCTTATCGAATCAGTCCAAGGCCAAGGGCGTGGTCGATGGCGCATCGCTGAAGAAGCTGATTGATAAGATCGAGGGTGAAAAACGCGAATATACCTTCGCCCAGACCTTCCCGACAGGGACGCATGCGATGTGGCTTTATTACTGGCTGGCGTCCTATGGCATACATCCGCTGACCGACGTAAAAACCATCACCGTGCCACCGCCGCAAATGGTTGCCAATATGCGCATCGGAAATATGGATGGCTATTGCGTGGGTGAGCCGTGGAACGCGCGGGCCATTTACGACAAGGTTGGTTTTACGGCGGCAACCACCCAGGATATCTGGAAAGATCATCCGGAAAAAGTACTGGGTACTACCCTCGAATTTACACAGAAATATCCCAACACCACACGCGCCATGCTGATGGCGGTGCTGGAGGCGTCGAAATATATCGACACCCTTGCCAACCGGCCCGGTGTAGCCAAGACCATCTCCAGCAAGTCGTATGTGAATGCGCCGGAAGAGGTTATCGAGGGCCGTTTTCTCGGCGACTACGACAATGGTATGGGCAGGAAGTGGAAGGATCCCGATTACATGAAGTTCTACAACGATGGTGCGGTCAATTTCCCCTATCTGTCGGATGGCATGTGGTTTTTGACACAGCATAAACGCTGGAAATTGCTCAAAGACGATCCGGATTATCTGGCTGTCGCAAAAAAGGTAAACCAGATCGACCTCTACAAAGAGGCCGCAGCCCAGGTGAAGGTGCCGGTGCCAAAAGATGTGATGCGCGTCAGCAAGCTGATTGATGGCGTTGTATGGGATGGCAAGGATCCGAAGAAGTATGCCAACAGTTTCAAGATCAAGGTATGAGGTAGAGCACCATGACTGTAGTAAGCATCAAGCAGGTTCGAACAGGTGAGGCTTTGTCTCCCGCCGCTGGGGAGATTGCGGCGCAGAAGGCAACACATGAGCCTGTGGCTACGGAAAAGCCCGTAGTCGCGGAGGTCAAATCTAATTTGATAAATATCAAGGCAGGGTTGGAGTTTTTTGTAAAGCGTATCCTGCCGCCGATACTCGGAGTGATGCTGTTCATGATGCTCTGGGAGTTAATCGCGCAGCGCAGTGAAAACCTTCCTGGCCCTATCAAGACCTGGGCCTCGGCAGTTGAGTTGTTCAGCGATCCATTCTATGACAATGGTCCGAATGACAAGGGGATCGGCTGGAATATTCTAAATTCCCTGGAGCGTGTCGGTATGGGCTTTGGCTTGGCGGCATTGATTGGTATTCCGCTGGGTTTCATGATCGGGCGTTTCGCCTTTTTCAGTGGCATGGCGTCTCCCATTATCAGCTTGCTGCGTCCAGTATCTCCGTTGGCGTGGCTACCTATCGGTCTGCTGGTGTTTAAAGAAGCGCAGCCCGCTGCCATTTGGGTGATTTTCATCTCCAGCATCTGGCCGATGATCATCAATACCGCAGTGGGTGTGAGCAAGGTTCCACAAGACTACATGAACGTGGCGCGTGTTCTGAATCTGTCAGAGTGGAAGATCTTCACCAAGATCCTATTTCCTGCAGTATTGCCGTACATGATGACCGGCGTCCGTCTGGCGATAGGTGTGGCCTGGCTGGTGATTGTCGCGGCGGAGATGCTGACCGGCGGCGTGGGGATAGGCTTCTGGGTGTGGGACGAATGGAACAACCTCAATGTCGAGCACATCATCATAGCCATTTTCGTGGTTGGCATCATAGGTTTGCTTCTTGAGCAGGCGCTTTTGCTTGTAGCAAAACGGTTTGAATATTGATCCTTTGTAATATTAGGAAACCTAATCATGAATAAATATGTTCAGGTAGAAAAAGTGCAAATGGCTTTTGAAACAAAAAAAGGAAAATTCGTTGCACTAAAGGATGTCGATTTGGGTGTTGATCAGGGTGAGTTCATTTCCATCATTGGGCATTCAGGTTGCGGAAAATCAACATTGCTTAACCTGGTGGCAGGATTGATAGATGCCACCGGCGGGGCCTTGTTTTGCGCAGGCCGTGAGATTGCAGGTCCCGGCCCGGATCGTGCCGTGGTATTTCAAAATCATTCTTTGCTTCCTTGGCTGACCTGTTTTGACAATGTCCATCTTGCAGTGGAGCGCGTGTTTGGCCGTAAGGAGGATAAGGCGAGCCTGAAGAAACGCACAAAGGAGGCATTGGAGTTGGTTGGCCTGGGGCACGCCATGTATAAGCTGCCGCATGAGATCTCGGGTGGCATGAAACAGCGTGTCGGCATTGCACGGGCGCTCTCCATGCAGCCCAAGGTGTTGCTGCTTGATGAGCCTTTTGGTGCGCTGGATGCGCTTACGCGTGCCCATCTCCAGGATGAGCTGATGCGTATTGTCGCGGCATTGGGTAGCACAGCCATTATGGTGACGCATGACGTGGATGAGGCGGTGCTGTTATCCGACCGCATCGTCATGATGACTAACGGCCCGGCGGCAACGATAGGCGAGATATTGGAGGTCAATCTCCCGCGTCCGCGCGATCGCCTGTCGTTGGCCGAGGACGCGCGTTATGTTCACCTGCGCGGTGAGGTGTTGAAGTTCTTGTATGCTCGGCACAAGAAAGAAGCGGCTTGATTATTTTTTAAATTATTAGTTATAACCTGGGGTATAAATCATGAAAAAAGGTATTTCCAACACGCTGTTTAATCCTTCTCTTTTCGTCGCTCTGACAGTTGGAGGTATGGCCGCATCCATGCCGGTGGCTTATGCCGCAGATACGCTGGTCGAGGCGCTAAGCACTGGCAAGGTTTCCGGGCAACTCCGTTATCGTTATGAATGGGTGGATGATGCGACCAAGACCGAACAGGCGGGAGCGTCGACACTGCGCACGCGGCTAGGCTATATGACGGGCGATTACCTGAATTTGGCGGGGTTCATACAACTTCAGGATGTGCGTGTGGTAGGCAGTGAACACTATAACAGCACGGTAAACGGCCGGACACAATACCCGACTGTTGCTGATCCCGAGAGTGCGCAGGTGCAGCAGGCCTTTTTAAGCTATAAAGGATTGCCTGACACCGTTTTCAAGTATGGCCGCCAAGGTATCAATCTCGATAATCAGCGTTTCATCGGCACGGTGGAGTGGCGCCAGAATGCTCAAGCCTTTGATGCCTTCACGGTAACCAATAATTCGCTGCCGGATACCACGATATTTTATGGGCATGTCATGAATGTCAGGCGCATTTTCGGGGAAAACAGTCCGCAGCGTGATCTTAATATGTCGAGTGAACTGCTGAATATTGCCTATAAGGGATTTGCACCGGTATCAATCGTGGGCTATGGCTATTTTCTGGATTACGACAAGGTACAGACCATTTCCAACACGCTATCCAACAAAACCCTCGGATTGCGGTTTGATGGCGGCTACAAGCCTGAGTCAATGGGAGTGAAATTTTTATACACTGCGGAATATGCCAAACAAAGCAAGTACGCGGGTGGTGCGAGCACGGTGGACGGTGATTACACCAACCTGATGGCGGGTGTCGATGTCAGCGATGTGCAGGTCAAACTTGGTCACGAAGTGTTGAGCGGTAACGGCACCTACGGGTTTGCTACTCCCTTGGCCACGCTGCATGCCTTTAACGGTTGGGCGGACAAGTTTCTGGCCACACCAAACGATGGGATTAAAGATACCTTCCTGAGCGCCGGCACAATTCTCGGCGGCGTCAACCTGACGGCTGTTTATCGCAAGTATTCTTCCGATAATCTTGGTTACGACTATGGCTCCGAATGGAATCTGCAGGCGGCGAAGAAGATCAACAAGTCATTAGTGCTTACCGCCAAATATGCCGCCTATAGCGCTGATGCCAACGCAACCAATGTGGCGCGCAACACGTCAACCCTGGCCAAAGACATCGACAAGTTTTGGCTGATGGCGGATGTGCAGTTTTGATTTGTTAGTGGGGTGGCTGTAGGAGCGGGTTCGCGAAGGGGCCGCTCCTACAGCGGATGTTACGAAATGCGGGGTGGTTACGGGTGTGGCAATGATGTCAAATCCACGCCCAACCGCCGGGCGACTTCTTCGTAGGCTTCGATGACATTGCCCAGATCCTGGCGGAAGCGGTCCTTGTCGAGTTTTTTGCGAGTTGCGGCGTCCCACAAGCGGCAGCCGTCGGGGCTGAATTCGTCGCCTAGCACTATCTCGCCATGAAAACGGCCGAATTCCAGCTTGTAATCCACCAGCAGAATGTCCGCTTCCAGAAAGATAGTTTTGAGGACATAGTTGGCGCGGAAGGTAAGGTCTTTCATGCGCTCGACTTCAGCATCCGTTGCCCAGTTGAAGGCTCTGATATGGTATTCGTTGATCATCGGGTCATGCAGGGCGTCGTTTTTGAGGAAGAATTCGAGCGTTGCTGGTGACAGTTCTGTGCCTTCGGGGATGCCCAGCCGCTTGCAAAGGCTCCCTGCGGCGATGTTGCGCACAACGCATTCGATGGGGATCATCTCCATCTTTTTGACCAGGGATTCGTTGTCGGACAGCAGGCAATCGAAATGCGTGGGCACACCCGCTTCCGCCAGTTTGCCCATGATAAAGGCATTGAATTTGTTGTTGACCATGCCCTTGCGCGCCAGTTGGACGATTTTCTGTCCATCAAAGGCTGATGTGTCATCACGAAAGTGCATGATCACTCGATCCGCGTCATCGGTGGCATAAACTGTTTTGGCTTTGCCGGAATAGAGTTCAGCTAGTTTTTGCATTGCACGTTCTCACAAATTTGAAAAAATACAGGTTTGGAATTCACAAAATCTCGCGCCACGCCAGACCTTTGTCCTGTTCCGCGATGGCTATCCAGTCCGGTTCGCAACCCATCACTTTCGAGAGTGCCGCGCGCGCCAGGTCGGGCGTATTATTTTTTGCGCTCAGGTGCGCTGCTACCAGGTGTTGTAGCCGCGAGCAATCCAGTTGCGCCAGCAACTCTGCGGCTTGTATATTGCTCAGATGCCCATAGGGGCCGCCGACGCGCTGCTTCAGTTTTTTTGAGTATTCGCCATTCGCAAGCATATCTACGTCGTAATTGCTTTCCAGCATCAGTGCGTCGCAGCCGGTCAACTGTTGCTCGATGTGCGGCATGCTGCGGCCGATATCCGTCAACATGCCAAGACGGCGCGCACCGTCGCTAAAGACGAAGTGCGTAGGTTCGCGCGCGTCATGCGGTACGAGAAAGGGTTGCACCTGCAGGTCGCCTATTTCAAAGGGTTTATAGCTGCTGAAACGGTGCAATCCCGGCAGGTTGCGCAGCCACTTATGTTGGGCGGTTCCGGCGGTGGCCCATACCTGCAATCCGTATTTCTTGACCAGGGGACCCACGCCGCTCACGTGGTCACCGTGTTCGTGGGTGATCACTATGGCGCTGATGTTCTCGGGCCGTCTGCCTAGCCGTGCCAGGCGCTGCTCTGTTTCTGCGACGGAAAAGCCGCAGTCGACAAGGATGCACGTGCCGCCCTTTTCCACCAGGGCGCCGTTGCCCTGGCTGCCGCTACCGAGGGATGCGAAACGCACGAACCTTATTTCAGTTGTTCATGCAGCAGCGTCAGGAGGCGCTGCGCCATGGGCGAGTTGTCGCGGCCGCCTGCCATGTCCAGCGCGATAATGCGCGTTTCCTTGTCCCCCTGGCTTACCAGATTGATCTGATATGAAACGCCTGTTTTTTTGTCGTCCGAGTCCGAGGAGAACAGCTTGGAGAAGAGTCCCTGCTTTTCTCCGTCCTGGGCAACAGTGCCACTGAAACGCACCTGATAGATGCCTTTGGCGCGGTCCTGGTCTTCTACCTTGAGACCCATATGATCGAGTGCTTGGCCGGTGCGGCGCCAGGCGTTGGCGTATTCCTCTTGCAGGGTCAGTGTGAGTTGGCCCTGCGTGTCGTTGGCCAGGGTGGCGCGCGGCGCGGGTTGGCCGGTCAGCTCGTTTTTGATCTCTTGGGCCTTGGTTTCACCCGTGCCTAAATTCAGCGCCAGGCGCTTGAGCATCTCGGCCTCCAGTTCAGGGTCGGACGGGCGGGGCAGCCAGTTCACCGAGTCGCCTTTTACTACCTGCACCATGCCACGGTGACTCAGGTAGAGTTCGGTAGTGCCGGGTGTCGCGCCGGACTCCAGGCGCACGCGGAACGTGTCGCGCGTGGAAGATGAATGCAGAAAATCAAGCGACTTGCGCAAGAAGGAACTCGGTCCGCCTTTTCCGGTGCCGGGGCGGTTTTCCACCCAGTCGGTGTCCAGGATGCCCAGGCGCGGTTCTTCTTTTGTTATGGCAAAACCGCTTTCCGCCAGGAAACTGCGCACTTTCGGCCATAGCTGGGCAGGGTCTTCCTTGATGACCAGCCAGCGCAGGCTGCCGTCACGCTCGACACGGATATTGCCCGACGTTGGAGCGAGCAGCTTGTCTGCACGTGTTTCTTGAGGCGCGATGGGCGCACTGTTCAATGGAGAAGGCGGAGAAGGCGCCGCTATGCCACCTGATGTGCGGCCCGGGATGATGGCGTTGTCATCTATCGCCGGAGCAATAAGGTCCGGTGGTACTTCCAGAGAAGGTAGCGATGTGCTCTTTTTGTATTCGGCTTCCTTGCTGGAAACCATGCTGCATGCTGAAATTGCCACGACACACGATGCAATTGCACCAGCCCTGAGCACGCGATGGATAAACGGCATATTTTCGGTGATCCTGTGGTTTTTGCTGCGGAGGGTATTCCCTTGCCGATTCCTGATGCCGAAAATTATAGCACGCCGGCTTCGCGCAAGGCGGCTCTGACGGTGTTATGGTGGCGTTCCGAGAGCACAGTCAATGGCAGGCGGATGCCGGGTGGTATCAGCCCCATTTCATACAATGCCCATTTCACGGGAATGGGGTTGGACTCGACGAACAAATCCCGGTGCAGGGCCATGAGACGGTGGTTGATGGCGTGTGCCTGTTCACGGTCGCCCCGAAGCGCGGCGGCGCACATTTCGTGCATGGCCCGGGGCGCCACGTTGGCCGTCACCGAGATGTCGCCCTTGGCTCCCATTAATATCAGCTCCATGGCGGTGGCATCGTCGCCCGAGTAGAGGTCAAGGCGGCCGCCGCAGCGCTCAAGAATCTCCCGCCCGCGTTCCAGATTGCCAGTTGCCTCCTTGATGCCGACGATGTTGGAAATGCTGGATAGGCGCTCCACCGTCTCCGGCAGCATGTCACATGCGGTGCGTCCCGGTACATTATAGAGTATTTGCGGGATGGGCACGGCGCCGGCAATCGCCTTGTGGTGCAGATAAAGTCCCTCTTGGGTGGGCTTGTTGTAATACGGGGTCACCAGCAGGCAGGCGTCGGCCCCGGCTTCCATCGCGCAACGTGTCAGTTCGATGGCCTCGCGGGTGCAATTGGCACCGGTGCCGGCGATTACCGGTATGCGCCCGCGCACCCGGTCAACTATCTCGCGCAGCAGGTCACTATGCTCTTTCATGTCGAGCGTGGCTGATTCGCCCGTCGTGCCGACTGCGACGATGGCGTCAGTACCGTTCTCGACGTGAAATTCGATGAGACTGGCCAAGCTGTTGTGATCCAGCGAGCCGTCCGCGTGCATGGGGGTGACCAAGGCCACCATACTACCGTGAAACATGGGAAATCTCCGCGACTGCAAAAGATGTCATAGTACTTGCGACACAATGCGATGACAAGGTTGGGGTTTTTGTACGGTTCTCAGTGGCTTATTTTACCCCGGATTTCAATAAACTCCCGGATTTTTTCCGGCTCGGGCGGATGTTCGCTGTGAATACTCAGCGCATGGGCCGATTCTTCCGGCGTAATGGGTTCGAAAGTGGCGAGTTGGTGTTCGAACACCTTGATATCCGCCTCCGATGCGTCATGGCCTTCTTGCGCCCGCTGGGTGATGCGCGCGCGCAGCACGGCTTCGGGCGCGTGGTAGTTGAGGATTACCAAGGGTACGCCTAAGTGCGCGGCGAGCTCGTGAAACATGTCGCGTTGCGCGCGTTTGAGAAAGGCGGCGTCGATAATCGCCGGATAGCCGGATTCGATGATGGTGCGCGCCAGGCCGGCGAGGTATTGATAGGTGCGGTGGCTGGTATCGGCTGTGTACAGGCTGGTGCCGATGCCGGCAGCCGTGCGCGCTTCCGGGTTAAGGCCGAACAGGCGTTTGCGCTCCACATCAGAACGCACGCGGATGGCGCCCAATGTTTCGAGCAGCCGCTGGGTATGGGTAGTCTTGCCGGAGCCGGACGGGCCGTGGGTGATGATTAGCGGCGTCGCACGGGGTTGCGTGTAGCTTTCGGCCAAACCAGCATAGCGCTGGTATTGCAGGCGGGCAGCGCGTCTTTCCTCTTCGCTCAGACTGGCTTGCCCGAGCCGGATGCATGCCACCTTGGCGCGGACCAGGGCGCGGTAGACCAGATAGTAGCGCAGCAGGTGCAACCCCGGGTAATCGCCGTTGGCGGCGAGATAGGCATTGAGGAAGCGCCACCCCAGCGTGCTCGCGCCGCGGTTGTCGAGGTCCATCATCAGAAAGGCCGCCTCGCTCATCACATCTATCCAGCGCAGGTTTTCGTTGAATTCCAGGCAATCGAAGATGGTTATCTGGTCATCCAGCAACGCCATATTGGCCAGGTGCATGTCGCCGTGGCATTCACGGATAAAGCCGTCCGCCTTGCGCTGCTGCAACAAGGGCAGAAGGCGGGTATTTTCGGTCTCGCTCCAGGTGTGTAGGCGTTCGAGTTGTTCAATGCTGGCGGGTTCGGTGAGATGTGGCCGTATATGTAAGAAATTTTCCTCCACCGGCTGATAGACATTCGTGGGGCTACCGTAGGGGGTGTCTTGTCCGGCAATGGCAATGCGTTGATGGAATCCGGCAATGAGTTGCGCAAGGCTGTCGATATGTACGGGCCGGAGTCCGCCGTGGGTCATGACACGGTCGAGCTGCGCCTCTTGCGGGAACTGCGCCATTTTGACCGCATACTCGAAGGGTGGCCCCGCGCCATTTAAGGCGGGCTTGGCAGGGCTGCCCGTGATAGCGGCAAGCCCGATATAAAGCTGCGGTGCGAGGCGCCGGTTGAGACGCAGCTCCTCTTCGCAGTAATAGCGGCGTTTTTCCAGAGTGGAGAAGTCGAGGAATCCCAGGTCTACCGGCTTTTTAATCTTATAGGCATAGGGGCCGGTCAGTATTACCCAGGAGATGTGCGTTTCGATGACCTCGAAACATTGTGCCGGATGGTCATATAGTGCTGGGTTTTGCAGTGAGCGGATCAGAGGGGCGTTTTGGCTGGCATTCATGGGCGGTTCTGTCTCCGGACTCATGTGGGTTGTGGCGCGACGCTGCATGCCTTTGTACACAAAAGCGGCCGAAACTAATAATACCATCCCCAACCATGCTGCAAATACGAGAGGGTGCTCTTCGATAAGTTGATGAATCTGTGAGATGAAGGAAGGCACTTAATAGGTGGTTATTTCGGTTCCTTGGTGCCAGCTTTTGCCACCCTTTCCGCCCCCCTAAAAATGTTGCACTTGGTTTTTGAGCGCGCCCCTCATAAAAACGCCGCGCGATTCGGAATATCGTCGAGAAGGATTGGGAAAAGGTCTGGCGGCCCGGATGCTGCCAGGCATCGGTGCGGCCGAACACCTGGTGCCACATCTGCTGTGTTATGGCACAAACCGCGTACTTTTTGTGCCCTTTGGCTTATGAGCCAGCCTCCCTAAAGTTTCTCCCACTAATGCCAATAACACCTCTAATCCCGCCTGTTGAAAGACGACCTGGTTTCTGGGCGCGCCTTTATTGACCTTGTTATTTATAGTGATAATGTTGGATAATAATTTATAAATACCCTGGATGGTTAAAGCAGGTAAGGAAGTGTGAGTTCCTGGGCGGAGTCCTTAGGGGGCTTCCTCACTGCCATATGCAAGGAGTTATCGATTCGATGAATATTCCCCCGCTGGATTTTGCTTTTCTGCGCACGCAGGTTGTGGGGATAGACGCCCCCTTCCAGACCCCCTTTGGCGAGCGCCTGATGGTGTATTGCGACTACACCGCCTCCGGCCGCAGCCTCCACTTCATAGAAAACTACCTGATACAGCTGCAGCGCAGCTACGCCAACACGCACACTGAGGATGACATCACTGGGCGGCGCATGACGCAACGCCTGCACGAGGCGGAGCAGATCATCAAGGATGCGGTCAATGCGGGGCCGCAGGGCCGTATCATCGCCTGCGGCACCGGTTCTACCGGCGCCATCGACAAGTTCCAGCAACTGGTGGGAATAGCCTGTCCGCCTGCCACCCGTCAGATGTTGTTTGGCATTCTCGGGGACTGGCTCGGCGCCGATGAAGTGGATGCCGTTACCTATTTTGTGAAGGCGTGCTCCCCCGTGGTCTTCGTAGGCCCCTACGAACATCACTCCAATGAGGTCACCTGGCGCGAGGGTCTGGCTACGGTGGTGAAGGTTCAGATGGCTGCCGATGGCAGTATCGATCTTGCGCATCTGGAGGCGCTGCTGCAAGAGCCTGCCTACCAGGGCCGGCTGCGTATCGGCTCATTTTCCGCCGCCTCTAATGTCACGGGTATGATCTCGTCTGTACACGAGATTGCGCGCCTGCTGCATCGCCACGGCGCTTTGGCCTGCTTCGACTTCGCGGCGAGCGGACCCTATGTGGATATCGATATGAACCCGCCTCATGGCCCCGATGGCGGCGATCCGTCTCTGGATGCGGTTTTTATCTCGCCCCACAAGTTCCTGGGCGGTCCCGGTTCGAGTGGTGTGCTGATATTCAACGAGCGGATCTATCAGCGCCACCTGGCACCCAGCGTCGGAGGCGGCGGGACGGTGGACTACGTGGGCTATGAGGAGCATGACTTCACTCAGGATATTGAACAACGCGAGAAGGCCGGCACCCCAGGCGCCCTGCAGACCATGAAGGCAGCGCTGGCCTTTCAGGTGAAGCAGGCCGTGACAGTGGAGCGGATCGAAGTCCGCGAGCAAGCGCTGCTTCAGCGTGCCTGCGTAAAATGGAAGGTCAACCCCAACATCGAGATTCTCGGCAATCCGGACCCGGCGCGCCGCCTGGCGATTGTTTCCTTTAACGTCAGAGACGGGGAGGGCCGTTACCTGCATCCCAAACTGGTCACCACGCTACTCAACGACCTTTTTGGCATCCAGTCGCGCGCCGGCTGCTCCTGTGCCGGGCCTTACGGGCATCGCCTGCTGGATATCGACAGCGAGACCTCGGAGCGCTACCGGCAATCGGTACGCGAGGGTTATTTTGGCATCAAGCCAGGCTGGTGCCGATTGGGCTTCCACTACGTGATGGACGACCTGGAGGCCGAGTATGTGATCGATGCCGTGGATTTTATCGGGCAGCATGGCCATCTGTTTACCTCGCTGTACGCGTTTGACCTGCGCAGCGGCGCATGGATACATGAACGCGACCCCGGCATGCAGGAACAGTTTTCCCTGAACGACGCCCTGCGGGCGGTGCCGCAGGGCAGCTCCGCGCTGGCTGCCGATGTCAGGCGTAGTCTCTATGCCCGCCATCTGCAAGAGGCGCATCAGTGGATCTGGCGGCTGAAGCAGAATGCCCCCAAGGCGAAAGCAGTGCTGGAGGGGGATCTCGCGGCGCTGCAGTTTTTTTGCATGCCGTAAGGTTATGTAGGGTGCGTCCTACGCACCAATGATTGTGGTGCGTAGGACGCACCCTACGACTCCACTATAGAAATGGAGTCAGAGCAGGTATTGTCTTGGTGCGAAAGATCTGGGTAGGGTGCCGGCACAAAAAAACCGGGGGCGGTTTCCCGCCCCCGGCTGAAAGAACCCGATGATTGGGTTGTTATTATGCCTTGGCGGCAGTGCGCCGACGTGCGGCAACCGCAAGTCCCGCCAAACCACCGCCTAACAGAAATACTGTGCCGGGTTCGGGGACTTGTTTTATGCTTTCCCTTTCGCCCATCCGGATGTCGATGTTGTAGGTGCCAGCGGCCAAAGTGAAAGCATCGTTGTAGGAGTTATAGGCGCCGCCGATGCCATCACCTGTGGGGTCCCATTCAGACACCTGGCCCGCTACCAGCGAGGAGATGCCATGATTGAGATCCCCTGGTACGTATTCATGTATAACATTGCCCACGAGATCGGAAATTGTTATATTAAAGTCCAGGCCAGCCAGGGCGAACGAACCGGGCAAGCTGCTCGGGAGAAGCACCGTATTCATGTAAGCGTCTGCTTCGAAAGCGATCACTATGTCGGTACTTTGCCCAAGCGTAAACTGACCGCTCAGCAAGTTGTTGGCGAACGCGGTCGAGGTGATGGTGGCGGCAACGGGATCAGGGATCCAGCCTTCAGCGATATTTATCGCCCGGCCGCCGGGTGGCGTCAATACGTCTGGGTTTATGATCCAGGCGTCGCTTCGGTCATAACCAAGTGGGGCCATGCCCAACGGCGCGAAGGTATTTTCCGGAGGGCGCTGCGGCTGCGCCGCCATGGTGCCTGTGGTGTATGACTGAAGCGCGTCCAGAGGATCCGTGTGGGCTTCTTCGCCAGGGAGGCCAGGGCCGCCAGGGGGAATGTGCAATGCCGCAGTGTTGGACGTGGTTGCCACAGAGTTAAACCCAGGGATGCCGGTGATAAGGAAGTTTCTGACGTCATCATAGGCGAGCGCATAGGCACCTGCACTGGCATTCCCCACCATCCCCATTCCCAATACCACCGAGGCGGTGGCGGCCACAAGCAACTTTTTGTTGAAGCATCTTAAAGTGTTCATAAAAAACCCTCCTTTGGGTCGTCCGTACCATCTACTTCTGTTGTGAAAATCCGTTACACATTCCTTGATACATGGGTTTTTATTGTTGTTGCATATAACTATGCACAACCTGAGCCATATTTATTATTAATTAAAAAATCAATATGTTAGTAAAAATTGTCAAAAATTTTGAAAAAAAATCGTGAGGATTGTAAATTTTACCGACAGTTTATAGGGTATTTGGGAGCCAAAAAATGAAAGGTTCTACAGAAATTCTTCTATTAGCAGAGGGTGAGAAAGGATTGTTTTGTGAAATAATAATTTCAACATATTGATTTAAATATACAACATACAGAATAAGTTGCCCCGGGATTTTCCATTTAAAGGGAGATTGCGGGGTGTAAATATTTCCGACAGTTTATGTGGTTTTTGAGGGCCAAGAAAAGAAATATTCTGAAGAAGTTATTGATGGCGAAGCGGTGTGAAAGGATTTTTTGGTGGAATATTAAGTTTAAGTTAATGATTTAAATGTAAATATTATATATTCAGTTGCCCCAGAATTTCCCCCTGAAAGGGAGGAGAAATAGGACTTGCGAGGGTGTAAAAATTTCCGACATAAAAATTTTGTCGTGAGCTTGTTAAGAGCGCCCGGCAAAGCAAGTAGAGCAACCGCCGTACTGAGCCGATACGGTGTTCCCGGTTTGTCATCCGGGTTACTTTCTAGAAACCTAATCAGCTTTGGGTTTATATTTGTGAACCTATCTGGAAGCTCCGTCAATCCCGACGAGTTGCTGCCCAATTAGTTGGCACGCTCAACTTCTGATCGGCACGCCTGCCCAGCCAAGCAAGGTACGGCGCTTGTGGCGCAGTCATTGCGCGCATACAATATACGCATACAGAAAACGATAGTGCCGCCGTTGGCCAATTTCAGAAAACCCCAGGAAAGGAAGAGCTTTTGCGCCCACA
Organism: Gammaproteobacteria bacterium; assembly: GCA_040183005.1. Classification (NCBI taxonomy): domain Bacteria; kingdom Pseudomonadati; phylum Pseudomonadota; class Gammaproteobacteria; species Gammaproteobacteria bacterium. The sequence goes on along the minus strand of JAMPIW010000005.1, from coordinate 31,480 downwards.
AAACATCGGGGAGCGCGCGCACCTGATTGATTCTGTGCTCGGGAAACGGCAGGGCAAAATCAAAGGACTGGATGTTCTTTGAGGCAATCCAAATGTCGGCATCGGTATTGCGAATAACAGCGGTGGCATCACCCATCACCACCAGATAGATGCTTGTCTCCATGAGGGTCAGCACAGTGGAGTGGTGATCCCGATCAAGGTTATGATCGGCCTCACCTTCTTGTGAAAGTGTGTTTTGACGGCCAGCCACAGCATATCAGCCGATACCCCAGGTTAAACCTAAAAAAGTTACACCGCTGGCGACAGCTCAGAATTTCCCTGAACGCAGCATCGCCACCACCCACCATAAGCCGAGAAAGCTCGCCACCAGGTATCCGAACAGGCCCAATAACGGGACATCCCCATAATGCGGGCCGACATCTGTACTCATCACTATCGATGAACCCACCACAATGGAGGCGATGATCATGCTCAGGCTCAGGCGGTTGCTGGCACGGTCCAAATGCTGCTCCAGTCCTTCCAGTTGCTCGTGGCGGAGTTTGAGCGCAAAATCGCCCCGCTGTAATTGCTGAACAGCTCTGGCCAGCGTGCGGGGAAATCCGGAGACGGCCATGCGTAATGTGCTTAAGGTGCGGTAGCCTTTTCCTAGAATCTCCGTCCGATTAAAATCCGGCAGCAATTGCCGTCCTATCATGCGCGGCGCGTAGGCCTGCAAGGCGGCGATCATGTCAAAGCGGGGATCAAGAGAGCGCACCACCGACTCCATGGTCATCAACGCCTTTGTGACCAACAACAACTCCCTGAGCACCTGAATATGATGACGACCCATTAAGCGGATGAACTGATACAGGGCTTCGGAGAAGGAAACCTCTTGCGCAGCCACGGCATAATACTCATCCAGGGCTATGCCCAGATCCCTGGCAAAAGCCGCGCGGTCTACGTCCGATGCCCCGCCGCCCATATCCAGATAGATATCCGCCATCCACTCCGCATCACGTGTGACGAGGGCCAGAAAGAGTTGCGCAAGATTGCTCCGATCCCGTTTTGTGAGGTGGCCCACAATGCCGAAGTCGTGAAAGCACAGGCGCCCATCCTCCATGATAAACAGATTTCCCGGATGGGGATCGCCATGAAAAAAGCCATGTTCAAAAAACTGGACAAGATAAACATGCACAAGCAGTTCGGCCAAGCGCTGGCGCGCCAAAGCCTCTGACGGATATTCTGTGCTGATCTTGTGCCCAATGCTCCGTGCCATGGTCAACACCCGTTTGCTGGATAGTTCCCAAAATACCTCTGGCACGATCACCGAGTTCTCATCCTTGAAGTTGTCACGGAAGCGTTCCGCATTGTGGCCCTCGCGGCGGAAGTCCAGTTCGAGCAGGATGGTTTCCGAGAACTCCTCTACCAGGCCGACGGGATCATAACGCCGGCTTTCAGCAACATGCTTATGCAGCAGTCTGGCGATGAAGAAGAGGATTTCCAGATCCGCCTGGATGACCTGCTCGATATCGGGACGTTGCACCTTGACGATGACCTCTGCGCCATCGGGCAACGTTGCGGTGTGTACCTGGGCGATGGAAGCGGCGGCAAGCGGTTCGTTGTCAAACGACGTGAAGAGCTGGGATACGGGTTGCCTGAGATCTTCCTCTATAATCCGCCGCGCCTGCTCCGCAGAAAACTGCGGCACGGTGTCTTGCAGTTTTTGCAATTCGCGGAGCACTTCATCCGGCAGCAGATCGCGCCGCACACTGAGCATCTGCCCGAACTTGATAAACGTCGTGCCGAGCTCCTCCAGCACCAGACGGAAACGCTGGGCGTCGCTCAACACGGTGGATACTTGCTCCACCGTGCCCTTGGGCAGATAGCCTTTCAGGCGCAGGCGTTCTACATAATGGCCCCAGCCCTTCTCTACCATTACATGGAGGATGTGGGCCAGCCGTCGCAAGTCACGGCCAGGAGGATGCACTGGAGTAAACTTCGGTGAGTCCATCTTCGCCGTCCTTACAGCATGTTGTTGCTGTTAAACTGCTTCCAATGCCTCTTGCAACAAGGGGCGCGCTTGCGTTGCAACGGAATCAAGCTGGGGATTTTTGATCATGTCGACCATCGGCTGTGGATCCATGGCCGAAATATGCACCTGTCCCTGGGCATCCTGATAAACAATTACATTGCAAGGCAAGAACAGACCGATCTCAGGTTCCGCGCTGATGGCCTGATGAGCAAGTGGTGGATTGCAGGCTCCCAGGATCACATAGGGCGGCATGTCCGTGCCGAGTTTTTGCTTGAGCGTGGCCGCCACGTCGATGCGCGTGAGTATACCGAAGCCCTTGCCCTTGAGGGTTTCGGTTACACGCGCCTCGGCCTGCTCCACGCTCATGTTGACGATCCTGCCAAAACCGTAGGTGTGCGATTGCAGCATGATGCTTTCTCCTTTCTTGATTGATGGATACGGGTTGAATCCGTCACAACGGATAATAAACTGGCGAAAAGCCTCCGCCCGGCGTGCGGAAGTTGGTGGTTTGCCCCTGATACATCCGCGCGGCCAGCAGTTGTACCTTTCCGTCATAGACATAATTGCGCAGATCCAGTTTCAGTGCCAGTGGTGCATCCGCATCCTGGATATTTCGCTCGCTCGGCGGGACCAACTCCTGTGCGATATATTGCCCCGCCAGAATATCGTCCCACACCCGCCGGGTCAGTTTATCGCCGCGGTAGGCGGCCTTGCCACCAAAACCTGTCGCGGGCTTGAAGAATAGTCCGCGACGCGCTTTCCACAGGTCATCCGCCTGTGCGGGGTCAACCACAAACGTATGGGGAATACCGTTTTCCAACACTGCCATGATGTGATCTGCAACACCCCACGAACGAAGTAGCGCCTGATCACTCAACACCGCAAGGTTACGTTTGTCGGCATACAGTGCATAGCTACGCGGGCTGGGTGTGACCACAACGCTACCATCAAGGTAGCTCTCCCGCAATGCCGCGTGCTCCGGTCTATCCAACATAAAATCGGTAAGCCGGTTGTATACCAGATCAACCGGCAAGGTTTTATAGTGCAATCTACCGCCATGAAAAACCAAGTCTTTGGCATCGGCAATCACAGCCTCCGCGCCAAACCGTTTGAAGAGCTGTTGAAACAGCAAGAACTCAGGATAGAGATATTGCCCTTGCGGTTCGTCATCCACAATCGCGATGGTGTGCGACGCATGAGGCGCGATGCCGGGAGTAGCCAATGGCTGTTCACCACGTTGACGCCGCCACTCCGCCACGAACATGGCAAAGAATTTTTCTTCCAGCAGGGCTAAATCAACCGGCCCCACGAAGAGGCTTTCCACGTCCTCGCAACAGGCTCGCTGCGCACGCGCGAGCACAGTATTCAACAGAGCGCCACCAGCATTGGTGTTGATTTCGATAAGTTGCGGTCCGCGCATACCCAGATGGAAATCATAACTCAAAAATACGCCCAAAGGTCCGGGATCAAACTGGGCAATCTCAGGCGCCCATTGCATCACTCTGTCACGATAGGCGGGCATGGCAACGACAGATTCGACGGCATGGATGATCCGTACCATGCCGTCGACGTGCTGACGTGATACAAAAACAGGCAAGGCAGAAAACAGATGGGGGTGGCTATCTAGAATGGAACGGTACAAGCCACGAAGTTCGAAGCCTTTCTCCAGCTCACGGCGCAATGCGTCCTGATCCAGGCTGATGCAATAACAGGCACGGTTGAGCGCCTCGATAAGGGGCTCATTATCTTCGTGCTGCTTACATGGATTTTCTGTCTCCATCTTGCTGAGTTTCACTTTCGACCTCTATTGTAGGCATGGGGGCTGCGCTCTGTGTTTCCAACTCAAAAAAGCGTTGCACATTTTCCAGTTTGCGTGTGCGTATCATCGGCGGCAGACTATTGATAAAAGTACGCCCATACGGTTTGGAAAACAGCCGTGGGTCGCACAGCATCATCACCCCTCGATCATTAACATCGCGAATCAGCCGTCCTACCCCCTGTTTGAGGGTGATCACCGCGTGCGGCAACTGGTAATCCATAAAGGGATTGCCGCCTTGTGCGCGCAAGGCATCAAGCCTGGCTTGCAAGACGGGATCGCCCGGCGAGGCGAAAGGCAGTTTGTCGATGATGACACAGGATAGCGCCGGGCCGCGCACGTCGACACCCTCCCAGAAGCTGCTGGTGCCGAGCAGGATGGCGTTGCCCATGGCGCGAAAACGTTCCACCAGCTCGCCGCGTGGGGCACTGCCTTGCACGAGCAGTGGATAGGCTACTCTGCCCTGTAGCCGTTCATGCGCCTCTTGCAGGGCGCGGTGGCTGGTGAACAGCAGAAAGGCGCGTCCACGGCTGGCCTCAAGCACCGGCAGAGCGGCCTCCACCAGCGCCTCGATGTAGTTTGGGCTATTGGGATCAGGCATGGACAGGGGTGCATAGAATACGGCATTGCGTGAGAAATCGAAGGGGCTGTCCCAGCACTTTGTCACGGCGTCGTGCAGGCCCAGGCGTGAGGCAAAGTGTTCGAAGCTACCACCCACCGCCAGCGTGGCGGAAGTAAAGATCCAGGCGCATTTGCTCGCATCCGTGCGAGCGCGAAAGATTTCGGCGATATCGAGCGGCGTGCTGTTGAGGGTGAAGCTTTTAGTGTAGGTTTCAAACCATATGACGTGGTTTGCCGGACCCGCGCCTGTCAGGCTATCCAGTCGCACCAACAACTCGCCTGTGCGGCGCTGACAACTCTCCAGCCCTTTGCCGCGCACCGCCGCCGGTTCCAGCCGTTTTTGCAGCAATGTTAGCGCATCGCGTAATTGTTGCATGGCTGTGGTTACTTCGGGGAGAGCCGCCACCTCGCGCCACGCGGTACGGCGCGTATCGCGCCCCAGTGCCAGACGCAAATCCAGCGCGGCCTTTTTCAGTGTGTCCGCTGCTTCAGGCAGCTCGCTCATGTCGCCCGCTTCGCGCATATGCTCCGTGATGGTATCGTCCGCCAGCTCCAACATCTGACGGCTACTCAATGAGGTACCGAAGAAATTTGATGCCACCTCGGGGAGCTGGTGCGCTTCATCAATAATAAATGCGTTCGCGCCCGGCAACAGCTCGCCGAAGCCTTCATCCTTGAGCGCCATGTCGGCAAACAGCAGATGATGATTAATCACCACCAGATCCGCCTCCTGTGCCGCACGCCGCGCCTTCATGATATGGCAATCTGAATACACGGGACATTCCTGGCCCAGGCAGTTATCCGCTGTGGAGGTGACCTGAAACCACAGCGGCGAGTCCTCGGGGACATCCACTACCTCGGCGACATCACCGCTGCGGGTACGTCCTGCCCATTCTTTGATCCGTTGCATCATCGCGCGGTTCTCGCGCGTATGGCCGCGCCCGTCCAGATCAGCAAGCTCCAGGCGATGCAAACACAAATAGTTGGCGCGGCCTTTGAGCAGCGCGGCGCGCAACGGCACACCCAAGGCGTTGCGCACTACGGGCAAGTCACGGTGAAAGAGTTGATCCTGAAGATTTTTGGTGCCAGTGGAAATGATGACCTTTTTGCCGGACAGGATCGCGGGTACCAGATAGGCGTAGGTCTTACCCGTGCCGGTACCTGCCTCGCTGATCAACAGGCCGTAATCGTTGAACGCCTGCGCGACGGCCTCCGCCATCTCTTGCTGCGCGGCACGAGGCGCGAAACCTGAAATACGCTTTGCTAGCGGGCCATCAGGACCCAGGAGTTCAGCGGGGGATTGCATTGAGAATCTCCTGATTTATGTGTGGCGCAAGGACCGATGGCCTCAAAAAACAGGGATGAAATAATTCAGGTGGCTTTATTTTAGCGTACCGCTTGATTATCCCAGGCATCACCTTCTTCAGCGCCGGTTTCACGCGTCCACACCAACTGGCTGATGATCTTGAATTTAGCTACAGACATTGCGCCACGCTTGTTGCGTTTGCTTGCATCGGAATCGGCAATGGCTTGCAGGATATCTTCGCGCTCCGCCTCATAGATTTCATAAGGCTCGAAATCCTCGTCCATCAGCACCAGCATGACGCTGTCCCACTCCTGGTCGGTTTTCATTTGCCCGATGCGCTGGCCCGCCTTGCCTTCGTCAAAAATGGCGCGGCCTTTGATCTGGATGCGCTTGCCTGCACGCCTGCCGCGCCCGATGGCGTCATACCCCCCCGGCTTGGGATCGCACAAATCCAGCTCCAGCAGACGCGCAGCATCATGCTCGGCGATTTCGCCGCTCACACCGCCCAATGGCCTGCCGGTCACCTTGCGGTATTCGGCCGACAGGCGGCGCGCCTCTGCGATGAGTTTGTCTACCGAATACACGGTCATCGGTTCATACCTTGATTGCTGCGGCTAACATTTAAAATATACCACAATCCTAAAAACGGCAGTTGGACGGGGTGGAGTGTGCGGTTTTCAGGATAATCTCAAGGCTGTTTTTCATCACTAAAATAGGGAAACAATATAGGCAGGAGCAGCAGCGTTAAAAGCGTGGCAGAAACCAATCCGCCCACTATAACCACGGCAAAGGGACGCTGGGTCTCAGAACCTATGCCGTGAGATAGCGCAGCGGGCAGTAGGCCGATGCCCGCCATCAGCGCCGTCATCAACACCGGACGCAGACGGCGCACGGCGCCTTCCACGGTGGCAGTCATCATGTCTTTTCCTTCCCGGACAAGCTCTTTGATCTGTTCCACCATGATCACACCGTTTTGCACAGAAATCCCCGCCAGGGCGATAAAGCCGACCGCAGCGGATACCGACAGATGCAGCCCGCTAATGCCCAACCCTGCAAGTCCGCCAATCAGGGAAAAGGGCACCATGAGCAACACCAGCAGTGCATTTTTTACCGATTGGAAGGCCCAGAACAGTAGAATAAAAATAAGCAGAATGCTGACTGGAACAATGATTTCCAAACGTTTCGTGGCGCGCTGCTGGTTCTCGAACTGCCCGCCCCACGTCATCTCGTAACCTGGAGGCAGTTTGACTTCCTTGCGTACCTTTTCCATGGCCTCGGCCACGAAACCACCCTGATCGCGCTCGAGCAGGTTAACCTTTACAGCGACGTTGCGGCCGCCGTCCTCGCGGCTGATGCGGGCGGCGCCTTCGCGTATGCTGATATCGGCAAGCGTGGAGAGCGGCAATTGAATATTACTGCCGGGCACGCTCACCATCAGGCTGCTGATGGCTTCCACGTTGTCGCGGTAGGGCTTGTCCAGACGCAGGGTAACGTCGAAGCGCCGCTCGCCATCATAAAAACTATTGGCTGCGTTTCCAGCCAACGCGGTCTGGATCGCGCTGGCTGCATCACTGATGTTGAGTCCATATCGGGCCAGTTGCTCACGGTCGATCTCAATATTAAGCTGGCTTAACCCTCCCACTTTAATGGCCGCGACGTCTGTCGCACCACGAATGGTACTCACCACGCGCGCGGTTTCCTCGGACTTTTCTTCGAGTATTTCCAGGTCGGGGCCAAAAATCTTGATGGCGATTTCTCCCTTAACGCCACTCATCGCCTCCTCCACGCTATCCTGAATCACCTGAGAGAAGTTGGTGTGGATACCGGGGATAGTCTCCATACGCTTGGCCATGTCCTCGATGAGATCTTCCTTGCTGTGAAAACGCCAGTTATCACGCGGCGTTAGATTAGCCATGATTTCCATATTGTTGGGACCCTTGGGGTCAGTGCCGTCATCTGGACGACCCACATGGCTGATGATGCTGTCCACCTCTTTATAACTGCGAAGAATGTCGCGGATCTGTCCTTCCACGGTCTTGGTTTTATCCAATGCCGTGGAGGGCGGCAGTGTAATGGTTAGCCATATATTCCCCTCGTCGAGCTTGGGCAAAAATTCGCTGCCTAGGCGCGGCGCGAGAGTCAGACTTACCGCAAGAACACCCACGGCGAGGCCCACTACGATCTTGCGATACTGAAACGCACGAATGAGCAGGCGTTGATAATATCCCTGCAATGCGTGCATCCAGGCGCTATGGCGTTCCGCCATGCTATCGTTCTTGAGGGTATAGCTGAGCAGTACGGGAATCAGCGTCAGCGTCAGAAGAATCGCGCCGAGCAAAGCAAAACTCAGGGTGAAGGCCATGGGCGAGAAGATCTTTCCCTCGACGCGCTCGAAAGTGAAAATGGGAAGGAAGGCGCAGATGATGATGGCCTTGGCAAAAAGAACGGGTTTTCCCACCTGAAGGGTAGTGCTCTTCAAGGCATTCCAGCGCCAGGAGACCGTGCCATGACTGGGGTGCTCAGCCTGGTCCGCCTGAGCCAGCGCCAGGCGCACCATCAGGGCCTCCACCAGCACCACGGCGCTGTCCACAATAATGCCGAAGTCCACCGCTCCCAATGAAATCAGGTTGGCCGAAACACCTTTTATGTCCATACCGATAAAAGCGAACAGCAACGACAAGGGAATCACGCTTGCGACAATCAGCGCCGCCTTCCAGTTGCGCAAAAAAACAACCAGGATAACTACCACCAGCAGCGCACCGACGAGCAGATTTTCCGTGACCGTATGCACGGTATGCGCAATCAGCTGGGTGCGGTCATAGATGGTGTGAAGCTTCACCCCAGGCGGTAATTTGTGCGCGTTAAGCTGGCTTATTTCGTCTTTCAAGTCGGAAATGACCAGCGCCGGATTGCGGCCCTTGACCATCTGTACGATGCCTTCCACAACATCATTCTGCTGGTTGTAGGCGACATAACCTGCGCGCGTGCGCGGGCCGATTTCGACATCGGCCACGTCATCGATAAATACTGGCGAACCATTGATACTCGTAATCACCACACGGCGGATGCTATCCAAGCTGGTAAAAAGACCGACTCCGCGCACCACCAGAGCCTCATCACCACGGCGAATCATGCCGCCGCCGGTATTCATGCTGTTATTCGCGAGCGCCTGAGACAATTGGTCGAGGGTGAGGTTGTACTTGCGCAACTTGTAGGGATCGACGCGCACCTGATATTCCTTGATGGCGCCGCCGAAGCTCACCACATCGGCCACGCCCTGCACGCTGCGCAAAGCGGGCCGGATGATCCAATCCTGAATCGCCCGCACCTCGATCATCGGCATGTCCTTGGGTGTTTCGAGGACATAGCGATAAATCTCGCCAACGGCGGTGGTTAGCGGGGCAAGTCCGGGTTGAATCCCGGCAGGCAGGCTGACGTTGGCGAGTTTTTCCAGCACCTGCTGGCGGGCAAAGTAATCATCAGTCTTGTCAGCAAATGTCAGCGTGACAACCGACAGTCCGGTGATGGAAACGGAGCGCACCTGGGTAAGGCCGGGAATGCCATTCATCTCGCGCTCGATAGGCAGGGAGACGCTACGCTCCACCTCAGGCGGCGCCTGCCCCAGCATTTGCGTGACTATCGACACCTGCACGTCCTGCACATCCGGAAAGGCCTGGATGGGCAACCTTTGCACCGCCAGAATGCCCGCAATCAATATCACCACGGCTGCGCCGAGAACAAAAATCCTTTGCTTTAACGCAAAGGTAATCAGTTTATCGAGCATAGAGATCTAACCTGGGTATTGCATCAGTAGTTGAACCGGCAATGAAATTGCTTGGCTTATTACCTTTGCAGGTCGGAATTCAAAAGAACGGCGCCACTCGTGACGACCCGGTCACCGGCACGCAGCCCGTTTTCCACAACGCTGAAGTCGCGAGTTTGCAAACCAAGCTGCACGGCTCGTTTATGCAGCTCGCCGGGGGCCGTTTCCACAAACACAAAGGTACGCCTCCCTTCCGTCACCAAGGCGCTGTTAGGTATCACCAACACTGGCTGACTCCTGTCCTCAAGGGGCATCACACGTGCAAACATCTCCGGCTTCAGACGGCGCTCGGGGTTATCCAGAATCACCCGCGCCCGGACGCGGCGCGTAGCGGGATCAAGCACGTCGGCAATGTTTGCCACTCGCGCCATGAAAGTCTGCCCAGGATAGGCGTCAACGCTCACTGCCACCGATTGCCCGGTGCGCAGCTTGCCCAGATCACGTTCGGTCAATTCAACTATCACCCAGAGATGGGTGGGATCGCTGATCACAAACAGCGGGTCGGACAGGTCCGGGCGGATCTCCATGCCAGGATTAACGCGACGTTCTGTGACAACCCCATTGATGGGTGCGTGCAAAATATAAGTCTCCCCTGGAGATTTTCCGCCCTGGGGCAACAGGTTGTGCAGGCGCATCTTGGCACGGCGCGCCTCCGCCTCGGCCTTGCTCAGATCGGCCTCGGCCTGCTCCAGATTTTTACGCGCGATAGCCTGCCCCTCGAAGAGCGTCCGTGCGCGCTCGTAGGCGGCGCGGTACTGTGCCAAGTCGGCATCGGCCTTGGCGACATCGGCAAGGGCCACTCCCAGCTCCGGCGCATCCAGATCCAGCAACGCCTGTCCCTTGCGCACAGTGTCCCCAGGCTCGGCGCTGATGCGGGTGACGCGCCCGACGACGGGCGAGCTAACGCGGCTTGTGTGATCTTCATCATAAGCAATACGGCCGGGCAACGGTTCACTCAGAGGACGAAGGCGGGGGTTAATCACGGCGATATTTAGAGCGGAAAGCTGTGGGGCATTGGGCTTATAGCGCAGCACGCCTGCGTCCTGTGGTTCCTCCGCCGCCGGGGCGGCATGGACGCAAAAAAACAACAATACCGGCAATAGTAGAAAACGTCTGGAATACTTCATGTGCTGGTTCTCTGCTATAAGTATTATTGATCGAACTACGGGGACGGCGGCACCTGTTCTACACCCAGCACCTTGACGAGATCAGCATAGGCAACCGCCCGATTATAAAGCGCGTTTTGATATTCGAGTACATTGTTTTTGTAGCTGCGTTGCGCCTCGATAAAATCCAGGATACCCGTCGCGCCCTTGCTGTAGGCGAGTTCTGCGGCCTGGCGAACCGCTTTGACCCGGCCTATGACATCTTCCTCGAAGCGGCGTGCCTGGGCATCGGCGGTACGCCAGGCGACAGTCGCCCCCACAACCTCCGCGCGAACATTCTGCTCAAGTTGCTGGACTTGCAGATTGAAGTTGTTGAGATTAACTTCCGACAGGGCTATCTCGCCTTGGTTCCGGTAAAAAACCGGAAGAGGAACGCTGATCCCCAGACCAATGGCATTGTCGGCATTGGGATAACAAAAAGGACACGCCTCATCCTGCACCGCAACAGTGACATCCGGAATGCGCCTGGCGCGGGCCAGTGCAAGGGCTTTTTCTGCCTGATTTACTCGCAACCGTGCAGCCTGCAGATCCGCCCGTTGCATCAGGGCTTGGTCAATAAAAGCTTCGGGGGGCTGTTTCGCATCAACCTCGCTGCGCTTGAGCGAGACATCCTGGGCGGCAAAATTCATCGCGTCACCGGGCCAGGCAAGTAATACCGCCAGACCGGTTCGCGCGCCAGTGAGACTGCGCAATGCCTGATCCAGATCCCCCTGCGCCTTGAAACGCTCCACCTCCACGCGCAAAAAATCCGATTCGGCAATATCCCCACTCTCCAGCCTCAAGCTGTTGGTGCGCACTATATCGTCATAACGCGCCAGGGTTTCCCGGGTCAAATCAACCACCTTCTGGCTCAACAGCAAATTGTAGTAGGCATGCCGCACCTCATTACTGAGCACGCGTATGGCATCACGCAAGTCGCTCTCTGAGGCCTGCAGGGCAAACCCGCTGCCTTCCTTGCGCAGCCCGCGCTTGCCTGCCGTTTCAATGAGCTGTTCCAGCCTCGCGATAGTGTCATACTGCGTCCCAGCGAAACCATTGCGCCTTCCTATCGCAGCAGCGCCGGGAGACTGGCTGTACATCGAAAGCACAGGATTGGGGATGGCGGCGGCGATGATCCGTTGAGCCCGCGCCGCATCCACATTGTAACGCGCCGCGATCAGATCAAGATTGCGCTGATAAAAAAGGGCGATGGCCTGATCTTCGGTGAGAGGCACATCCCCGGCAAATGCGGTGATTGGCACAAAGGACGGGATGAGGATGCCCATGAACAACACCAGCAAAGCGATACATCCAAACCTAGGCATTGACGATGGAATCCAAAGAATATTTTTTGTTAGAGTTGATTACCATAGACATAAGGTACCAGAAAAGGTTCAAGTCCAACGGAACCCCGTCAGTTACTGGATACGTCCGCAACGGATCGTGAAGTTACCATAAAAAAATTTCAGGCGCTCAGGCGCAAGGCAATCGCCTGCTCATAAAGCTCCAAATAATACTTGGCACTGCGCCGCCAGCTGAAATCCTGTAGCATGCCGGTGCGTATGATCTGCTGCCAGATTGAGGGTTGCCGGTATAGTGTCAGTGTATGCTGGATAGCCTCCAGCAGTGCCGGGGCGGTGGCCTTGTCAAATACAACGCCGGTGGCGCTGCCGCTGGCCAGATTGTCCGACGTGGCATCCACCACCGTATCGGACAGACCGCCAGTGCGGCGCACGATGGGGACGGTGCCATAGCGCAGACTGTAAATCTGGTTTAGGCCGCAGGGCTCAAAGCGTGACGGCATGACAAACATATCGGCGCCGCTCTCAATGAGATGCGCCAATCCTTCGTTAAAGCCGATCTGCACTGCAAGCTGCTGCGGATGATGCACCATCAGCTCTGTAAACGCGGCTTCAAAGCGCTTTTCACCGCCGCCCAGCATCACCACCTGCACCGGCTGCTGCAACACTTCGGGCAGGCTGGCAAGCACCAGGTCGACGCCTTTCTGTTCAACAAGGCGTCCGATCAATCCAATCACGGGTATCTCCGGCACTACCGGCAAACCTACGCGCGCCTGTAGCGCGGCTTTGTTTGCGGCCTTGCCGGACAAATTGCGCGCGCTGTAGGGTTGCGCAATTAAAGTGTCGCGCTGCGGATCCCACTCGTGGTAATCCACTCCGTTCAGGATACCTACCAACCGATCCGCCCGGTGGCTGAGCAGGCCTTCCAGACCGCAGCCGTATTCGGGGGTGAGAATCTCACGCGCGTAGTTCGGGCTGACTGTGCTCAACATGTCCGCGTACACCAGGCCACCTTTGATAAAGGATAGCCCACCATAAAATTCCAGGCCCTCAGGCGACCAAAGCTCAGGTGGCAAATTTAGATCTTTAAATGTATTTTCCACCTTTAAAGGTGCAAGTGGAAAAAGCCCCTGATACGCCAGGTTGTGGATAGTAAACACCGTAGCCGGACGCGTTGCATCCTGAGCCAGCAATGCGGGGATCAAGCCGCATTGCCAGTCGTTGCAATGCACCACGTCAGGCTGCCAATCCAATCCGGCCTGATTTCGCGCCACCGCAGCCACGGCTCTGGCAAACAACGCAAAGCGCTGGGCATTGTCCGGCCAATCCTTGCCGTCCGGCCCAAGATAAGGGTTGCCGGGGCGATCAAACCAGGCGGGGGCATCCACCAGCCACACCTTCAGCGTACTGCCCGGCAACTTGCCTTCCAGGATGCGCACCGGCTCCGCAAAGCCGGCAAGAACAGGGTTAACCAGGGTAAGTTTACCTGCGCGCGCCAGCACATCACGGTAGGCGGGGATAATCAGACGCACGTCTTGGCGCAGAGATTTCAGCGCAACAGGCAGGCTGCCCGCGACGTCCGCCAATCCCCCGGTCTTCATCAATGGATGGGCCTCACTGGCGGCGAATAAAATTTTATGGGTTTGCATTTTTTTCTGGCTTCGAGTTTTGGCTTCCGGGTAAACATAGGGTGCGCTGTACCCATGAAGGGCGCAATGTGCGCACCGTTCATTTTCATGTGGTGCGTGGGACACACCCTACATTGAGTCAATCGTATTTTTTAATCTTCTCCCGCCACTGCCGCGCCTTGGCCAAAATGGCATGCTCGTCGAGGGTGGTCAGGACGCGGTCCTTGAGCAGGTGTCTGCCCGCCACCCACACATCGGTAACCTTGTCGCGGCCTGTGGCATATACCAGTTGTGAAATGGGGTGATAAACAGGCTGTGTCTCTATGCCGCCCAGATGCACCGCGGTAATGTCGGCAGCCTTGCCGGGCAGCAACGAGCCAGTTTCCTCGTCCAGCCCCAATGCCTTGGCGCCGTTCAGAGTTGCCATGCGTAACGCCGTGGCGGCGCTTACTGCGCTGGCATCGCCCGCCACAGCCTTGGCGAGCAGCGCGGCGGTGCGCATTTCGCCAAACATGTCCAGATCGTTATTGCTCGCTGCGCCGTCGGTACCGATAGCAACGTGCACCCCTGCCTTGATCAGTTTTTGCACCGGGCAAAACCCGCTAGCCAGCTTCAGGTTGGACTCGGGGCAATGAACAACATATCCCCCCGTTTCCGCATAGCGGCTGATTTCTTCATTGGTCAGCTGCGTCATGTGCACACCGATCAAATGCGGCGACAGCAGGCCAAGACGATCCAGCCGTTGCAACGGACGCTCATTGTAATGCGTAAGGCTTTGCCCGATTTCGTCCGCCGTCTCATGGATGTGCATATGCACCGGAATATCCAGCTCATCGGCATAGATGCGAATTTTATCAAGCGGATCATTCGACACCGTATAAGGTGCGTGCGGCGCAAAGGCGGTGCGGATCAGCGGATGATCTCGGTAACGATCATGTACCTCCAGTCCCTTGCGCAAATAGTCCCCGGCATCGCTGGCCCACACCGTGGGAAAGTCGATCACGATCAACCCGACGCATGCACGCATGTGGCAATCATCCGCCACGCGTGCGGTTTCATCGGGGAAGAAGTACATATCATTGAAGCAGGTGGTGCCGCCACGCAGCATTTCCGCAATGGCAAGTTGCGTCCCGTCCTGCACGAACTCAGGACTCACCCACGCCCCCTCGGCTGGCCAGATGTGATTATTCAGCCACTCCATCAGAGGCAGATCGTCGGCCAGGCCGCGGAACAACGACATTGCGGCATGCGTGTGGGCGTTGATCAGACCGGGAATGAGGGCGTGCTCGCTCAGATGCAGTGTCGAATGTGACTGGTATTTCGCGCTTGCCTCTGTGGTGGGCAGGATCTCCAGAATGCGTCCGTCTTGAATCGCCAAACTATGCTGTTCATACACCGTATGCTCAGGCTCAACAGGGATGATCCAGCGGGCATGGATGAGCGTGTCTATATTTTGCATGGCGATTCCAATGTTAATTTACGCACGGGCATCAGTATACCGGCAACAGGCTATAGCACCAGCAATGACAGCCCGAAAAATCTGCCACAGATGCGCGGCATAATCGATTGACGTAGCGTTCGCCGTGAACTGCTTGCGTATATCCGAGATGCCGGTTTTTGGCGTGGGAGGGCTGACGGGCACAATCCCGTTGCTCAGCCCGATCATAATTGTTGGTGTTCCGAAATAGAATGATAACCTCAAGAATGGGCCGCGACGCGTTTCCAGCCGAGCAGATAGGGGTCCAGTAGCCAATATTTACCATCCTTGTGCACCCACGTTATTTCCCGCGCGTAATTGGCTGGCCACGGCTTGTTGAGGAAGTTCTGTTCCGCCACCCGGATGATGCCCGCGGCCTCATCCACCTCTGTTATCACCGCGACATGGCCGGTGTTGAGAAATTCCTTCGCGTAGATCAACAGATCACCTCGCTGCGGCGCGTCCGCCGAGCCATTGAGATAGGTCTGAAGCGGGATCTGCGTACCGTCCGCGACACGCGTAACGGCAGTGATCTTGCCCCATAGGTCGGAAGCGGTGTCGACATCGCCGTATACCACCCCCTTGTTGTTCAGCAGCCAGCGCCGCGCGAACTCCACGCACTGCCATTTGATTCCAGTAAAAGTGCCGTGTTCCTGGTTCGGGGCAAACACGAAACACTTTGCGCTGCAATTGGAATAGGCCGACACATGGTCCGGCGACACCCCCAACAACGCACCGAAAGGCGTCACACAATCACTCCGGCAGCTCAGCGGCAGCACCGCCCCGGGTTCTACTGGCGGCACCCCGGCAACAGGCGCACCACCCGGGCTGGCACAGGCGGCGAGCAAGACCGGAAAAATAATAGCAGCAATGAAGCTCAACAGGGATCTGTGGGTTAAAGTCATGTCCGGCTCCTTGTCGCACAGCTTTGTTACATATATCCAATGGTGGCAGCGTAAGAAAGGCAGTGTAGCGCGCGCTACGTGCGGGATCAAACGGTGGGAGGTGTTTATTAGATTGTAGATTGCTCGCGTCCCGGTCTTGCATCGCATAAATTGCATCAGCCATGCTGTACTTGGATAAGGCTGCGCCTTGACGCCCCACCAGCGCGAGGCGCAATGTGAATTCGTAAGGGCAGCATTTCACTCCGGACAAGGACAGCAACCATAAGTGGCTCACTTCCTCGTATATCCTCACCTGGCGGTGACGGGACATTGACCGAACTTGGAAAGCTGCTTAACCGTGATATTGCGACGCTCAACAATGGCGCACCCGAAACGATGCTTAATTCTACTTTGTCAGATTAGAAGGCTGGCCGACGATACACAGGCGCAGCAATTTTACAGGGTTCAACTGAGGAAAATAGGTTTATGAAACATTCGGGCTATATACCTGCCGATGCAGGCGGAGAAAGGCTACGACCTCTCCCGCCACACCTCTGAATCTTTAAACGCAATCCCCGCCATCGAATACGACTATGTCGTCACCATGGGTTGCGGCGATGAATGTCCCTACCTGCTGACGAAACATCTAGAAGACTGGGGTCTTCCCGACCCCAAGCACCTGGCTGATGATGGGCTCCGCAAGGTCAGGGAGCAGATTGAGGCCCAAGCCATTGATCTCATAGAGAGATGCCGCCAGTTAGAAAAGGCGGGGGTAAAAAGGGTGATGCAGATCACATTTTAATTTATCGCAAAAAAAACGGTTAATATTTAGACCCCCTTCTCCTCGTTTGTTTCTGGAAGACGAGATGGAGGGTGCATCCCACGCACCACAACCATTGGTGCGTGGGATGCACCCCAGGACTTCACTCTATATGCTTTAGAAATGGGAAAAGCGTCAGGTATCAAGCAAATTCAGGTCCAAAAACATCGGATTGATCTCGGTTTTATCGCCGCTCAGGACAGGGATGGTAAAGGTAGAGGGCACGCGGCGGTTGGCTTCGCCGAGTTGATCCGGCTGGATCATGGTATGCCTCTCGCAATCCTGAAGGATTAGCGCGGGCTCATCCTCCAGCACTTCAATAATCTGGCAGCGCGCGCCGTTATAGTGAACATGCAGGCCGATCAGGCCGCGCAATTGCGTCAGGGAGTAAGAGGGCGTGTGTTCGAGGTACGTCATGATCCTATGCTAGAAGTAGTCAGATTGAAAAGCAAGGTAAGGCTTAAAAACGGCGATTCACCGCAGAGCGCACGGAGAACGCAGAGAAAAAAGACCTTGGCAAGTTGTGTCGAGTCACCCGCTGGTGAAAGTGCGCCTTACGCTAACCATATGAATTTCTTTGCGCTCTCCGCGCGCTCTGCGGTTCATATAGTTTTTTAGGTTAAGCCACTGTATTCTGGAGTAGAAAATGGTGCGCGTTTTATTCGTTTGCATGGGTAATATTTGCCGTTCGCCGACGGCTGAGGGCGTGTTTCGGAATCTGGTGAGCCAGCATGGCCTGGAGTCCATTGTCGAGATCGATTCGGCGGGTACGCACGCCTATCACATTGGCCATGAGCCGGGCCGGCGTTCCCAGGCGGCGGCGTTGCGGCGCGGGGTTGATCTTGGCTCACAACGCGCGCGCCGGGTGGAGGCAACGGATTTTGAAAACTTTGATTATATCCTGGCGATGGATGAGGAAAATCTGGATAACCTGCGCGCGGTTTGTCCTCCCGGGTATCAGCGCAAACTCAAGCTGTTTCTTGAATCCGCCCCCCACTTCGGTGAGAAGGAAGTGCCCGATCCGTATTATGGTGGACCCACCGGTTTCGAGCGTGTGCTGGATCTGATTGAGGCGGCGCCGAGGGGCTGATAGCGGAGGTTAGAAGACCTCGGCGTTGAGGGCCGGGCTGTCGAGGCTGGAAACAAGCGGTGAACCCGTTTGCCATTGAATTATTCCGTGCTTATCCGGTTAACATACACAGGTGCGTATAAGGTGTATTGCCAGCCCAGACAGCCACATGGCGCGGCGCGTTTTGCGCAGGCCATTGGGCCTTGGTTTGCACGCAAAAATCGCATAGCGATTCGTTGAGACGCTCTGTGCGGCATTAAGTTACCCCTTTCGTTGTGTGTGTTAGCCGGATAAGCACGAATTATTCTTGCCGTCCGCGGGGCGGAAGTCTCGATAAGCGGAGGACTGGTCGCTATGCCGGACGCGTCCGTCTCGCAGTCGCGCCGGATCGAAGCGCCAAATCGCTGGTCGGCTTCATCGAGCGCGCGGTTACGCCAGGCACCACCATCATCACCGACGACTGGGGCAGCTATGCGACACTCGGAAAACGTGGCTATCTTCATACCCCCGTTCCAGAGCGGGGCGACATGCAAGTCGCCGAAACCTTTCTGCCCATCATCCACCTCGTGTTCTCCAATCTCAAAACCTGGTTGCGCGGCATTCATCACGGCGTCAGCCCGCAGCATCTTCAAGCCTACCTCAACGAATTCACCTTCCGCTTCAACCGCCGCTTTTACCCCTTCAATACCTTCCGCTCCCTGCTCGGCATCGCCGGCGACATCACTGCGCCGACCTATGCTGAGCTTTATGCCAAGAAATCACGCCCCACTATATCTATTGGTTGTGTGTGACAACCGGATAAGCACGGTGTGGACGATAAGGTCGAACGGTTGGCAATCGCCACGAAGGAGTAACAGGTCAAGATCGAAAATCTGACTGAGCGCGTGATTCGATTAGAAACGGCTTTGGAAATTGCCCTCGCCGTCAAGTAAATCGAGAAAAAATAGCAAGGAAGAGTAGGGCAGCGTAGCGTATATTGATGCTGTCCTTGATTCGGGAGTCCCAGTCTCGGTTGTCCCATGGCGCGATGGCGCCAGATTATTCATGCCAAACGAAGGAGATATATAGTGAGCAATAAGGTAATCAATAAAGCAGACCTGATCGACGCCATTCATGGCAGGCACGACACGCTGACGAAGAAGGATGTGGCGGCGGTCATTGAGAGCTTGTTCGATGAGGTGACGCACACAGTCGCCAGGGGTGATGAGATCAGCCTGATCGGTTTCGGCAAGTTTCATGCGACCCAGCGCGCGGCGCGCACCGGGCGCAATCCGGCCACCGGCGAAGAGCTCCAAATTGCCGCGTCCACCGTGCCGAAGTTCACCGCAGGCAAAGCCTTCAAGGACGCGGTTTCCAAGAAGACGCAGGGCAAGAAGAAGTAACCGTTGGCGCTGCCGCGACCGGCATTGTCCCCTTTGCGGGGATTCATCGTGACAATATCAACAAACAGCAGGCCGACGGTTGAAGCGGGGGTATCCGCTGTTGGCAGGGCGTCTCAGTATGCAAAGTGCGCAAGATTTCTATCCCTCCCGAGCATTTGTATATTAACAAACTCTAATATACAATAACGCAAAGCTGTACCCGGAAAGGAGAAAACAACGTGCGCACATTACCGATGATCATACTGCTGGCTGGTTTGCTGGGCGTATCGCAGGCGCCATCCGCCGCCGAACCCCCGCTTGCTGTCGCGCAGGCGCAATACCGTAGCGTGGCCGCGCAACAGGCGTTTGACGCGGTGGTTGAGGCCGTCAAGCAATCCACCGTCTCGGCGCAGACGAGCGGGCGCGTCCAGGAAATTGCTGTCGATGTGGATGATCGTGTCGCCAAGGGAATGGTGCTGGTGCGCGTGATGGATGCCGAGCCGCGCGCGCGGCTGACGCGGGAGCAGGCGGGGCTGAGTGAGGCGCAGGCCCGTTACAAGGAGGCGCAACAGGATTTCGAGCGCATCAAAGGGATTTATGAAAAGAGGCTGATTGCCAGGGTCGAGATGGATCGTGCAAGCGCCGCGCTCGATGCGGCCAAGGCGCGGCTGGAGGCCGCCCAGGCGCGCGTAACGGAAAGCCGCCAGCAATTTGACTACGCAGTGGTGAAGGCGCCGTATGACGGCATTGTGGTCAAGCGCCATGTCGAGGTAGGCGAGACGGCCCAGGCGGGCCAACCCTTGCTGACGCTGCTCGCATTGGATCGCTTGCGTGTTTCGATTGAGGTTCCACAAAGCTTCATCAAGACCGTGCGTACCCAGGGGCGCGTTCATATTGTGTTGCCTGCACAAAATGGCGCCAGCCCGCGCACAGTTGAGGCCGCTCACCTCACGGTGTTCCCTTACGCCGATCCGGTGACGAATACGGTGAAGGTGCGTGCTGATCTTCCTGAGGGGTTGCAAGGTGTTTATCCTGGCATGTTCCTCAAGGCCTCTTTTGCCGGTGATGAGGAAAAGACCCTGCTGGTGCCGCAAGCCGCCGTGGTGCAGCGCAGTGAGATGACCGGCGTGTATGTGGTCAGTAAGGATGGCCGTGTAGCGCTACGTCAGATTCGCGTGGGGCAGCACTATGCCGATGGCATGATCGAGGTGCTGGCGGGGCTGGATGCAGGCGAGAATGTTGCGCTTGATCCGATACGCGCAATGGCACATCTCAAACAGCAGCGCGCGGCCAAACCATGAGCGAACGCATGGGGATATCCGGCGTCATCGCCAGGAAATTTTTACACTCCCAGATCACGCCTCTGCTGGCACTGGTCGGGCTGCTGCTAGGCCTGTTTGCGGTGCTGGTGACGCCGCGCGAGGAAGAGCCGCAGATCAATGTTACTTTTGCCAACGTCTTTGTCGCCTTCCCTGGCGCGACGGCAAAAGAGGTTGAATCTCTGATCAGCACACCTGGCGAACAGGTGATGTCGGAGATTGAAGGCATCAAGCACATCTACTCGGTGTCGCAGCCGGGCATGGCGGTGTTTACTGTGCAGTTCGATGTGGGGCAGGATCGCACGAAATCGATCGTGAATCTGTATAACGCGATTTACTCCAATCAGGATTGGCTGCCCGCCCATCTGGGCGTGGGGCAGCCCATTGTCAAACCGATGGGCATGGATGATGTGCCTATCGTTACGCTTACCCTGTGGACCGATGACGCGAAGCGGGGCGGTCATGAGCTGCAACGGGTAGCTCATGCTATCGAGGCGCAATTGAAGCGCGTCCCCGGCACGCGGGACATCTACACTGTCGGCGGCCCGGATCGGGTGGTGCATGTGCAGCTTGACCCCAAGCGCATGGCGGCCTATGGCATTGCAATAGACGATCTGCGCGCCGCGTTGACAGCGGCTAATACATCGCGCGAGGCGGGCGCACTGGTCTCTGGCAATCGTGAGATACAAGTGCAGGCCGGCACCTTTTTGACGAACGGCGCAGAGGTCGCTGCGTTGGTGGTTGGCGTACGCAATAATGCGCCCGTTTATCTTCGCGATGTGGCGAACGTGACGCAAGGGGCGGATCAGCCTGAGCAGTATGTTTCTTTCGGTACCGGGCCTGCCGCGCAGGATAAGGGCGTTACGCTCAAAGGCGAATTTCCCGCTGTCACCGTAGCCATCGCCAAACAGCCGGGCACCAATGCAGTCAGTATTGCCGAGCAGGTGATCGAGCGCTATGAGCAGCTCGAAGGCACTTTCGTGCCACAGGGCGTGCATGTCACCGTGACACGCAATTACGGCGAAACCGCCAACGACAAGGCCATGAAGCTGATCGGCAAGCTGGCTTTCGCCACGGCATTTGTGGTGCTGCTGGTGTTGTTCGCGCTGGGCTGGCGCGAGGCGCTGATCGTCGGCAGTGCCGTGGTCATTACGCTAATGATCACGCTGTTTGCCTCGTGGGCGTGGGGTTTCACGCTCAATCGCGTGTCATTGTTCGCGCTGATCTTCTCCATCGGCATCCTGGTGGACGACGCCATCGTGGTGGTGGAAAACATTCATCGCCATATGCAGATCGGCGACAAGCCTCTGGCCGAGGCTATTCCGCTGGCAGTGGATGAGGTCGGCAGCCCAACCATACTCGCCACCTTCACCGTCATCGCCGCACTTTTGCCGATGGCCTTCGTTACCGGACTGATGGGGCCGTACATGGGGCCAATCCCGATCAATGCCAGCATGGGCATGCTGATTTCGCTGGCGGTCGCTTTTGTGGTAACGCCGTGGCTGACCTATAAGGTGCTTCGTAACGTCAAACACAAGAAGAGTCACACGGCCCTTGTGGAAGGCGCCCAGGCACATACGGAAGGCGAGGGCAGCGGACCACTCTATGGTTTTTTCAAAAAATATGTCGGCATGTTTTTGCAAGGTGACGTGGGCAAGCCACGACGCTGGGCGCTGTTTGGCGTCATCATGCTGCTGATAGTGATCTCCGTCGGCCTGGGTGTGGCCAAACTGGTGGTACTCAAGATGCTGCCATTCGACAACAAATCCGAGTTTCAGGTGGTGGTCGACATGGCGGAGGGCGTCAGCGTGGAGCAGACCGCACGCGTGCTCAGTGAGCTGGGTGTGTATCTGGCCACCGTGCCAGAGGTGACGGATTACCAGACCTATGCAGGCACTGCCGCGCCGATCAACTTCAACGGCCTGGTGCGCCAGTATTATCTGCGCAAGGGCGCGAATGTCGGCGACATCCAGGTGAATCTGGTGGACAAGCACAAGCGCGACCGCAAGAGCCATGAGATTGCGGCATCCGTGCGCGCGCCCTTGCAGGAGATAGGGCGCCGCCTGGGGGCCAACGTCAAGATCGTCGAGGTGCCGCCAGGCCCGCCGGTGCAATCGCCGCTTGTCGCCGAGATCTATGGCTTGGACTATGACGGCCAGATGCGTATCGCCAAACGTGTGCGCGGAATATTTGAAAATACCCAGGATGTTGTCGATGTGGATGACAGCATCGAGGTCAACGAAAAACGCTTGATCGTGCATATTGACCGGCAGAAGGCGGCGCAGCTGGGTGTGTCGCAACAGGGCGTGGTGGACGTGCTCAGCGCCGCGCTGGGTGGCGATGACGCCAGCTACCTGCATGACATTCATGCCAAATATGCAGTACCAATCCGCCTGGAATTGCCGGTGGCGGACAAGGCCGCTATCCAGTCGCTGTTGGACCTTAAAGTGCGAAGCAATCAGGGCAAGCTCGTGCCCTTGTCCGAAATCACCACTGTGGAGCACAGCACGCGCGAACATGCTATCTATCACAAGGATTTGATGCCTGTGGTGTTTGTCACCGGCGATGCCTCGGGAAAACTCGACAGCCCGCTGTATGGCATGTTCGACATGCTCGGCACACTTGGTGATACTCCGATGGAACAGGGTGCGGTGTTGGATCAGTCGCTGCTCAGTCAGCCGAGTGACCCTTATAACTACGGATTAAAGTGGGATGGAGAGTGGCAGATTACCTACGAGACCTTCCGCGACATGGGGATTGCCTACGGCGTCGGCATGATCCTTATTTATTTGCTGGTAGTCGCGCAGTTCCGCTCCTACCTGACGCCGCTGATCATCATGGCGCCGATTCCGCTCACCATCATCGGCGTAATGCCAGGCCACGCCCTGCTTGGCGCGCAATTCACCGCCACCTCCATGATCGGCATGATCGCGCTGGCCGGCATTATCGTGCGCAACTCGATCCTGCTGGTGGACTTTATTAATCAGGAAGTGAGCCGCGGTGTGTCATTCGAAGAGGCAGTGATTAGCGCCGGCAGCGTGCGCGCCAAACCAATCGTGCTCACCGGCCTGGCCGCCATACTCGGCGCACTATTTATTCTGGATGACCCGATCTTCAACGGACTGGCGATTTCGTTGATCTTCGGCATCCTTGTCTCTACTCTGCTGACGCTGGTGGTGATACCGGTGATGTATTACGCGTTTATGCGCAAGCGGATTGTTTCTGCCAACATGTAAACTACCGCTTGCCCTGCGCCTTTGAAAAAAACGCCGTTGGCACACGCACCGCCAATTGCATGTCCGGCGCATCCGCAGTGACGCCGGTGCCGATGGAGATATTGACGCTGGTGTCCGGGGTTACCCGATATGAATATCCAAACAGCAAAGATGCGATTTTGAGGGTTTCCGATAGCGGTATAGGTTCACCGTTCTGCTTTGTTTTTCCAATAACATTCAGGTCGTAAGCGAGGCTAAACGACGCCTTCTCATTCAAGGACAAACCCATGCCGAAATTAACGCCGATGGCATTGCCAGGGTCGATCCGGCCATATTGCTCAAGCTTGCGCTCGATATTCCAAAGATAGCTGACGTTAGCAAAAATCACCGCCGGATCGGAGGGGATTATCATCGTCAGGCTAGGTTGCACACCCCAGAATCCAGAACCGGTGGGCAGAGTCTTTTGCAGGCCAGTCTTATCGTCGAACTCTACATCGTAGGGAGATGTGCCGGTGTGGCTTTTGGCACGGAAATTACCTATTAAGTAGGGCCATCCACCCTGGCCTTGAGTCATCTGATAGCGCAAGGCAAACTCGGCGTCGCCAATATTTTCGCCGCCTACTTTTTCAGTTATTAGTCGTTGATCTTCGCCTGCCCCCAGATTAAGCGGGCGTGCCGTTGTGGTATCGGAACGATTCACATAGGGTATTTTTACCTCAACCTCAAGCCGGGGGGTAATGCCATAACGCGCCGCAACAGCGGCAATGTAGGTGTCACGATTAACCTTTTTTATGTCAATTCTTCCAATGAGTAGCGCCGGAAGGAATGTAAAACCCTCCAGTGCCACACGATGAACCGACGAATTGGTATATTGGAAGGAAGGCTCCACTATAAGTGTGCCGCGCGGGGTCAGCACGCCACGCTGCTCGGAAGCAATCAGGATGTCAGGCGGGCGCTGCGGCCGTTCCGGCGCCTTCCCTACCGGCTGAACGGGTGACGCATCTTTCGCCGGCAAAGAAGGCGTGATCTGCTCCGGTCGAGATGCCGGAGCAGGCGGTTTTACGGCATCCTCTGGTTTTACCTGTAGCGTATCAAGACGGCGACGCATACCCTCAAGCTGGTTTTTCTGAATTTCCAGTTGTTTGCGCTGCTCTTCCAGTAACTGCTGGAGTTTCTGAATATCCGTTTTATTTTCAGAAGCGGCATCTTCTCCCCACGCGTGGAAAGACATCAACAATATGCCGAAAAATCCGCCACAGATGAAAATATTCTTTATATTTATAATCACAGCACCCCACCATAATGGAATTTTTGGTTATCATAAACTCAAGCAGTCACGTCAAGAGGGTTGCGGTTTCCTGATGGTTTTATCCCATTGCCCATAAGCCAAAAAACCGTTCG
Source organism: Gammaproteobacteria bacterium (assembly GCA_040183005.1). NCBI lineage: Bacteria > Pseudomonadati > Pseudomonadota > Gammaproteobacteria > Gammaproteobacteria bacterium. The sequence continues at coordinate 6,283 of JAMPIW010000005.1, read as the reverse complement.
CCCTGAGCCTGTCGAAGGGCTATTCATGGTTCGACAAGGCCTTTAGTCCTGAGCGTAGCCGAAGGGTCACCACGAACGGCGGTGTACGCTCTATTTCGCCTAATTGGACAATCTGGGTTTATCATTGTATTAAAGTGTTTCAGATTACCGAATTGACGCCGCTATCTGATCGCTCAATGACGAGTGAAGTGCGCCCAATGCTAAAGCACGGAGATTCGAAATTTCCGCATTAATCAGGGTGTAATTCTGAATGGTCTTGAAGTCCAGGGAGTTTTGTACCAACGTCATGAAACCGGAAGGAAAAATGCTGGCCATATCGCCCTGGTGGTCATTGGTTATTTTCGACTGCGGGAAATCAATAACCGTTCTGGACACAAGCCCACCGTCTATGATCACGGCGCGTTCGATACTGAAATTTATCTGCAATCCATCTGAAGTCACAAACCCGCCACGCAGGGTGTCCAGCATTTCATCATCGAGCCATTGAAAATCTTCTTCGTCTGCCATAGCTTTGGATGGAGAAATAATGGCTGAACAAAAAATAAAAGCACTCGCAAAAATACCCCACGTGATGCCCGGTATAAAATTTAATGTTTGACGCAGGCTCATCATGGGATCGTGTGTTTACAACCACAGCCTCTTAAAAGTCATAGATATTAGGCAACAGCAGCGTCGATGAAGACAGGCTATCACGGTTTACCGCCGCCTCCAAAGGTGCCCGTTCCCGCACCTTCCATTCTTTTTCACTATTAAAGTATTGGCCCGCTATCTCTTCCTTGTTGCGGATAATAAAGAGTATTTTGTTCCACATTTCTTCGAATTCCTGGCGTGGGATGATTTTGGTGCCCGTGGTAGAGTCCCCCACCAATACCTGGGTGTTGCTCACCCCTTTGACCACAACAAAATGATTGTAACCATGATCATTGATAAGGGTGATGGCAGGGACCCTCTTTTTTAGCAACATATCCAGAGACGCAACAAAACCATCGGCGCGATAACCATTCGCCTCAAGGTAGCGCTTTATATCAAGAAGAGAAAAACCTTCTTTGTGAATCTTCTCTTTGTTGCCATTTTCATACATGGCCGTAAATACAATCTGCTCGTTGACCGGATGTTGATAATAATAAGTCAATAACGTCGCCAGCGCCGCTGACCCGCAACTGAAATCATACTGCTGCTTCACAACCTTCAGGAAGCGGGCTTCCTTCATGCTCACTACCGGAACGGAGAAAGTCCCTCCGGCGCCTGTCACGCTTAGTAAATCCGCCTTCGCCGCCGAAGAAAAGGAAAAAAAAATCATGAAGACAAGAAAAAGAAGGCGCATTGAATTTGGTGGTGCCCTAGTTATTCAGCGTCATGTTCAATATGGTGTTGTTCTGAATAATCACATTGTTCCCTGAGTTTTGAATCACCGTCGGGAAGCCCACCGAATCCGCAAATGCCCCTCTCCCAACATTATTGTTTCCATTAATGCTGGAATAAACCACGTTATCATTCAGTCTCGCGTTCAAGTCAGCGTTACTGAGTGGCTGCTCTGGCAATCCCGCCCGACCGCTTTGCTCTTCCAGGAAAGCATTAGAAACTGCCTCTCCGAACTCGATATCATCGATAACCACATCTTCCTGATTCGCCAATGCCGGGGTGATTCCCCCCCCATAGGCAACCAGTACCATGGCCGCAATAACACGACACGCTCTGTAGTGCATAGCCTGTTCCCCCGTCTCGCTAAAAAACCCGGCGGACGCCCTGAGCGCCCGCCGGTGATGTGAGGCAGTTACGGGCTTACATTACCCTGTATCGTGAAGTTCTGCTGAACCAGGCTGTTGTGCCCGCTATTCTGAGCCACCTGAGAGATGCCGGTATTGCTGGCAACTGAACCATTGTCAAGGGTGTTGTTGCCATTGTAAGTGCTAGTAGGAGGCGTGTCTCCAGCATTTATGTTCACCGTATTGCCAGTGACGGTGCCATCCAGCGCGGCAGAGGCAACAGTCTGAACACTGCTGTCATTGTTGGAGTTGTTGACACTGCTGTTGTTGTTGGAGTCGTTGACACTGTTGTTGCTTTGGTCAACGGTTGCACCACGAGTAGCGACAATACCAGTGTTATCCGAAATGCTATCGCTGTCGGTGGTTGTGGTGTTATTAGAGTTATTAGTGCTGTTGTCGCTGTTGTCACTCTGGTCGAAGGTTACGGTTGCACCACGTGTAGCCACTATAGCGCTGTCACTGGCTGTGTTGACATCATTATCCGTGGTAGTGGTGGTTGTGTTGTTTGAGTCATTAACACTGTTGTTGTTGTTAGAGTCAGCAGTATTAACGCTGTTATTGCTGCTGTCGTTGTTTGAATCAGCAGTATTAACGCTGTTGTTGCTATTGTCGGAGCTATCGTTCCCTGAGTCGTTGGTGCTGTTGTTTGAGTTATCGTTCCCAGAATCAGCGGTGCTGGTGCTGGTGCTGTTGTTGGAGCTGTCATTGCCTGAGTCATTTGTGCTGCTGTTGCTGCTCAGATCATTTCCGTTTCCCGAGTCAGCGACATTGGTGCTGTTGTCAGAGTTGTCATTGTTGGAATCATTGGTACTGTTGTTGGAGCTGTCATTAGCAGAATCAGCAACGCTGGTGTTAGTGCTGTTGTTGGAACTGTCATTACCTGAGTCATTTGTGCTGTTGTTGGAGTTGTCGTTTCCTGAATCGGCAACGCTAGTGTTGGTGCTATTGTTGGAACTGTCGTTCGCCGAATCAGCCGTGTTAGTGCTGTTATTTGAACTGTCGGTACTCGTTGTCGTTGCGGTAGTACTCTTGTCGTTGTTGGCGTCAGAGGTGTTGGTGCTCTTATCATTGTTGGCATCGGATGTGTTGGTGCTGTTGTTTGAGCTGTCGGTGCTGGTTGTCGTTGCGGTAGTGCTCTTGTCGTTGTTGGTGTCAGATGTGTTGGTACTCTTATCGTTGTTGGCATCGGATGTGTTGGTGCTGTTGTTACTGCTGTCACTGTTGTCGGAGTTGTCACTATTGTTGGAGCTGTCGTTCGCCGAATCGTTGGTGCTGTTATTTGAGTTATCGCTGTTATCGTCGGTATTACCGTTATTGGACTCGTTGGTGCTGGTTGCGTTCGAGGCTTCATTCGCTGAAGTGCCCTTGTTGTCAGCGGCCGATGATGCCGTGGCTGTCTGGCTCTGTGCCGATTCCGTCGCGGTGTTGGTGGGGTTTGCCCAAGCCGGGGTTGTAATTCCCAGCGCAAGCGCGATCGCAGTGGATAGTAGTGTCTTGTTCATTGTAGTCTCCGTGTTACTTGTTGGACGACGAAACGTCTTACCCTTGAAATACAGTTATTTAGTAGAGCGAAAGTCTTTTCGAACTTTCGGATTAAGCTTATACATGATGCATGCCAACAATTTAACATCCATTGATAACGATATGAAAAATAATAATAAAATGTTGTTTTTTACCATTCCTCACAATTAGCTATGTGTAAAAAATCCCGACATTAACCCATAAATAGACATGTTAAACGCATGATTAAAAACGTATTTTTTATTTAAAAAATAAAATATTAATATAATAATTAAATTAATTAACACTTTGATGTGTATGCATTTAATGAATAATTACAGATAAAATTAATACGATATTAATAACCAGAATTCATTCCTAAATAATTGTGTAAAAAAAATCGACAAGAGTTAAGGATTCCGACAGATGAAAATGCCGGTGAGTGGCCCGCAGAGCAGGCGGGCTATTTCACTATGGCACGAAGACTGGAGCTGGTTCTGTCTGCACATGGAGGTAGTGCAACAAGCCGTGCGAGGCGCGAAAGAATCGAGCCAGCCGGGTGCTTTTATGTTGGATGATTCCATCCGGACGCGCCATGGAAAAAGGATGCCGGGCGTTTCCAGTCATATTGACCATGTCTCGGGTCGGTATGTCATCGGACAGCAGGTTTTGACCTTGGGGTCGTCAATGAGAAAGGCGTCGGGATACGCAAGCAGCTCACGGCGAACGATATGTCAATATCGATTATGCCCGCGTCTGTGGCAGGTCTTTCGGGCTGTTATAACGAGCGCGCTGGATGCACTGAAAATGCTGCTCGAGGATAGGGGGTCACTCAAGTCATAGAGGCGTCCGTCCAACTGCCGTTTTCAGGATTATCGGATATAAGCCTCGGTGGCATAACGCCGCATCATGCGATGACTGTTGAAGAAGGACGCATTCTTGCAGATGGCGCCTTTCATCACCGTGATCCAGGCGGGACGGTCCATGTAATAAAGCGGCAGAACCACTTGCAGCAATTTGTTGTACAGCGAATCCGCATCATTGCCGTTGGCTAATTCCGTGGAGTCGCCTATCGCCCAGCCTGTCACCCCTTCGATGCATCCCTCGACCCACCATCCATCCATAACGCTCAGACTTGGCACACCGTTAAAGGCGGCCTTCATGCCGCTGGTGCCGGAGGCTTCGAGGGGGCGCAAGGGGGTGTTCAGCCATACGTCTGCGCCGGACACCATGGATAGTGCAACCTCCATGTCATAGTTGGGAAGATAGGCAATCCGTATAACATCGGCGAGGTCACGCATGTGGGCATGCAGTAATTCGATCAGGCGCTTGCCTCCTTCGTCACGGGGATGGGCCTTGCCGGCGAGCACGATTTGGAAAGGCCGCTCCTGCGCTATGGTTTTCAGCCGCTGGAGGTCTGAAAACAGCAGATCGGGACGCTTGTAGGCAGTCATGCGCCGGGCGAAACCAATGATCGGTATCTTGGGATACAGCTCGATGCCCGTCAGCGACTTCACTTTCTCGATAAGATCATTCTTGGCGTGGGTATGAGCCTCCCAAATCGCCGCATCCGGTATGCGGTCTGCCCGTACTAAAATTCCCGGTTCATGGCACCAACTGGGCAGGTGAGTATCATAGAGTTTGGCGAAACTCGGGTGAGTCCAGGCAAAAGGATGCACCCCGTTGGTGATGGCGTGAACCCGGTACCCGGGGTAAAGCTTTTTGGACACTTCGGCATGGCTTTTGGCGACACCATTGACGTATTCGCTGAGATTGAGGGCAAGGCGCGTCATATTGAGATTTTCCTCGCCTGCCAGCGATTTTATTGTTGGGAGGTTGACAAGATCCCCAAGGGTACGGTGCACCAGGTCATAAGGAAATTTATCCTGCCCCGCTTCAATCGGAGTGTGGGTAGTGAAGTTACATAGCTCTCTGACCCTGGGAATATCATAAGGACTCTCTCCCGCCCTTACATCGTCCGGGGGGTAGGCGTAACGCCGCAGCAGCTCCAGTGCCAGTAAGGCGGAATGGCCCTCATTCATGTGGTATTGGCGGATTTGAAATCCCAATGCCTGCAATATTAGCGCCCCGCCGACCCCCAGAACGATCTCCTGTTTGAGTCGGTAGGCCAGATCGCCGCCGTACAGGTGATGGGTGATTTCCCGGTCTTCGCTGCCATTTAGAGGCAAGTCGGTATCCAGCAGAATAACGGGCACTCTGCCATTCATATGGCCTTGCAGGATATAGAGCCAACCACTTACCCACACGTCCCGCTCTTCGATGGAAATAGCGACGCCAGCTTTCAGGCGTGTCGCCCAGCGGCTGGGGTCCCATACGTCGGGATGTTCGATCTGCTTTCCCTGGGGATCGATCTCCTGACGGAAATAACCCGCGCGGCTTACCAGTGTTACTGCAACCAGCGGTAATTCGAGGTCCGCAGCGGACCGCAGGGTATCCCCGGCGAGTACCCCCAGCCCCCCACTGTAGGTGGGTATCTCATTGCGCAGGGCAATCTCCATGGAGAAATAGGCGATACGCGGTTCGTGGGTGAAGTCGTTAAGCATGGCTGTTTACTTCGACTGGCTCACTATGTAATCCACTGCTGCTTTCGCATCGGCATCAGTAATGCCGGGCTTTCCTCCCTTGGGCGGCATGGTATTTTTTCCATTGATAGTGTTTTTGTACAGGGTATCCATGCCCGCCTTGATGAGCGGGGCCCAGCGCGCTTTGTCACCGGTTTTGGGCGCACCCATCGCGCCAGTGGCATGGCAAAGGGCGCATGCTGACGTGTATACGGCTTTTCCGTCTGCGGCGTTTGCAGGGCTTGCCACCGACAAAATAGCGGCAGCAGCAACGATCAATACAGTTTTCATAATTTCACCTCGTTCCAATTCGTGTTTCAGTATATTCAGCAGCCTACTTTTATAGAGAATAGATGAATTTGCGCTTCTTTGTCTTGATCTATATCAAATTCACCGCACAAATGTTTATCACAAGGAACTTCTGACATAGATATG
>JAMPIW010000004.1 GCA_040183005.1 Gammaproteobacteria bacterium | reverse complement strand
CAACATCATAAAAATCTATTTTGATGCATTCCCACCGAGACAATCTCGCCAAGCCTTTCGACTTAACCGGGCCGATCATTATACATTGCTTCGTATATTGGTGAGCCCTTTTTTATCTCGGCCCTTCCGGCCTCTTGCTGCATCGCCGTTAGGAGTTGCGCATTATACGCAGGTCTCACGGGGCGTCAACACCCTTGACTGAAATGTTTTTGAAATATTTGGCATTGCTTTAAAATTTATAACAATTTACAAACGGTTAGGACAGAATCACCTACGACCCACTAGCCAATCATAACCTTGGCGATGCGGCGCTTGCCCACTTGCACTATGTACGGACCGCCGATCTCGACAATAAGGCCGCGATTCTCGATGCGCTCGCCATCGATGCGTACTGCGCCCTGCTGGATCATACGCAGGGATTCCGACGTGCTGGCGGTCAATCCGGCATCCTTTAACATCTGGGCTACCGGCAACCCGGCGTCCTGATGAGCGGACAGACGCACTTCCGTCATATCTTCCGGGACTTCACCCTTGCGGAAGCGCGCCACGAAGTTTTCGTGGGCTTGCCCGGCGCTGGGAGCTCCATGGAAGCGCCCGACAATCTCCATGGCCAGCCGTACCTTTATATCCCGCGGGTTGAGGCCTTCACTTGCCTCGCGCCGCCAGGCGGCTAGGGTCGTCGCGGACTCAAAACTCAATAACTCCAGGTAGCGCCACATTAAGTCGTCTGAAATGGACATAAGCTTGCCGAACATCTCATCAGCGGGCTCGGTGATTCCTATATAGTTGCCGAGGGATTTGGACATTTTCTGCACACCGTCCAACCCTTCCAGGATCGGCATGGTCAATACCACCTGGGGAGACTGACCATAGTGTTTCTGGAGTTCGCGCCCGACCAGCAGGTTGAACTTCTGGTCCGTGCCGCCCAGCTCGACGTCGGCGCGCATTGCCACTGAGTCATACCCTTGGATCAGCGGGTAAAGGAACTCGTGGATGGCAATGGGCTGCCCGCCGGTATAGCGCTTGTGAAAGTCGTCACGCTCGAGCATCCGCGCAACAGTGTGCTTGGCGGCAAGCTGGATCAGATCCTCGGCGCGCATGGCATTCATCCAGCTGGAGTTGAACATCACCAGAGTCTGCTCCGGATCAAGGATCTTATATATCTGCTGCTCGTAGGTGCGCGCGTTGTCGATCACTTCGTCGCGTGACAAGGGCTTGCGCGTTACGTTCTTGCCGGTGGGGTCGCCGATCATGCCGGTGAAGTCGCCAATCAGAAACAGGATCTCATGCCCCAAATCCTGAAAGTGGCGCAGCTTGTTAAGCAATACCGTGTGCCCAAGGTGCAGATCAGGCGCGGTGGGGTCGAAACCAGCCTTGATGCGCAAAGGTCTGCCTGTCTTCAGCTTCTCCACCAGCTCATGTTCCACCAGAATTTCTTGCGCCCCTCGCCTGATCAGATCAAGCGCTTCTGTCACGGATGCCATGCAATACCCCTTAAAAATTTTCAACACTATATATAGAATACAATAAAACGGTGATGCCAAAAGCATGGCTCCGCATATATCTTGGGCTGCCGATCAGGGACTGGATGCTCTATGATGTTGATCCTTTGGATTATTTAGGCTATGGTTAGGATCCAAGCCGGTCATCCGGCTACAATAGACTATAATTTTTAGGCAAACCGACCGATAATGTCAGGTATGACGTTCAATAAATATATATATGGCCCGCTCCTGATGGCTGGTGTGGGTATGTTGCTCCTGGCGACTGGCTTTGCGCCGGACAATACTGCAACCCGGCCGTTGCCCCAGGCAACGACGGCCGAACCCTCGTCACAGGCACCCGCCACGACACCGGCGCAAGACGCAGCTCCACGCGGATTGGCCCAGACTCTTGCAGACAAGTGGTATTCCATCGAAATCAAGCGAGGCGACAAGCTTACTACTGTTTTTGAGCAAATCGGGGTGGGCGTGCATCAGGCGCAAAAAATCCTTGCGCTGGGCGGTGAGACTTCAGCCCTCGCTCGCCTTGATCCGGGTGACAAATTGAAGATCAAGGTGGGCGCGGAAGGGCGTTTGCAGGAGTTGCTCTATGACATCAACCCTGCGCGTACACTGCATATTGTAAAAGAAGGGCCTGTGAGCGACTTCCAGACCAATACCGTTGAACATCCCCAGGAGCGGCGTATTGCGCGCGCGTCCGGCACGGTAGGCCGCTCGTTGCCGCTTGCGGGGAAAAAGGCAGGGTTGCCCGGCAACTTAGCAAAGGAGCTGCCTGCTATCTTTGCTTCTGCGGCTGATGTCCGTCGCGGTGACCGGTTTGCCGTGCTCTATGAAGAGTTCTATGCTCAGGGCGAAAAGGTGCGGAATGGCGCCATCCTGGCCGCAGAACTTATCAATGGTGGCGATACGTTTCGTGCGGTGCGTTTTACTGATGGTAAGGGGCGATCCAGTTATTACACGCCGGAAGGCAAGAGGATACGCAAGTCATTCCTCAGCATGCCCGTGGAATCCGCCCATATCAGTTCCGGCTTCAGTCTTGGGCGGCTGCACCCGATCCTGAACAAGATCCGCGCCCACAACGGGATCGATTATGCCGCGCCCGTCGGGACCCCAGTGAAGGCTGCGAGCGACGGCACAGTGGCATTTATTGGCAACAAGGCCGGCTACGGTAAAACGGTTATCCTGCAACACGGCAAGCAATATTCAACGCTCTATGCACACCTGTCCCGCTATCCCACGGATCTGACATTGGGCGCGCAGGTAGAACAAGGGCGGGTCATCGGCTATGTGGGGCAATCAGGACTGGCGACCGGCCCCCATCTGCACTATGAATTCCGCGTGAACGATGTTTACCGCAATCCGCTCACGGCAAGCATCGCGCGCGTCGAGTCCATCGAAAAACGGTATAAGGCGGATTTCGCCCGGCAGGCGCAAGAGTTGACGGCACAGCTCGAGTCATTCAAACACACAGTCACTGCTAGTAGCCGCTGATTTCATGGCGCTGTTCGTCGGCCTCATGTCGGGAACCAGTATGGATGCGGTTGATGCGACGCTGGTGGATCTGGCGGACGATAATGTAAACATACTGGCAAGTGCGGGACTGGCCATTCAGCCAGCGCTACGCAGCGCATTGCTGGACCTGTGTCACAGCGCCGCCAGCACTCTGGAGCAAGTGGCACGGCTCGACGTGGAGATGGGCCGCCTGTTCGTCGCCGCGGTACAAACCCTACTAGACGGCGCGGGCATCGACCCCGCCCAAGTCACCGCTATCGGCAGCCACGGACAGACCGTATACCATCAGCCCTTGGGCGCCAGCCCCACCAGTGTACAGCTCGGCGATCCCAATCTGATCGCTGAGCTGACCGGCATCACCACTGTGGCCGATTTCCGCCGCCGCGACATCGCTGCAGGCGGGCAAGGCGCGCCGCTGGTGCCCGCCTTTCACCGCGCGGTGTTTCATTCCTCCGAGAAAGAGCGGGTAGTGCTGAACATCGGCGGCATCGCCAACATCACAGTCCTGCCGCGTGATTCTGGGCAACCCGTTATCGGTTTTGATACCGGCCCTGGCAATGCGTTGATGGATGCCTGGGCCATGGAACACCTGATGACGCCGCGCGACGATGATGGGCGCTGGTCCGCCAGCGGGACTATCAATGAATCGCTGCTTGCCGCGTTGCTGGATGACCCTTATTTTGCACTCCCTCCCCCAAAAAGCACGGGGCGCGAATACTTCCATCTCGACTGGTTGCGCACGGTGTTACGGCGTAGCGGAACGGAAACCCTTGAGCCGCAGGACATTCAGGCCACGCTGTGCGAGCTGACTGCCGCCAGTATCACCCTGGCGATTGCTGCCTTTGCGCCGGATGCCCAGCAGGTGTTGGTCTGTGGCGGCGGCGTGCATAATCCCACGCTGGTACAGCGCTTGCGCTCGTTAGCTAAGGGTTGTGAGGTGGTCTCGACTGCGACTTTCGGCATCGACCCCGATTGGGTAGAAGCTATTGCCTTTGCCTGGCTTGCGAAGCAGACGCTGGAGAACAAGCCGGGCAACCTGCCGTCGGTTACGGGAGCGCGGCGGGCGGTGGTGCTGGGCGGGGTTTATCGAGCGTAAGCCTAAACTGCTATTGGCGTCGTCGCTCAAGCCGGTTGGCTCCAGGTTTTTTTAACTTTTCTCCCACCCTCACCCCGACCCTCTCCCGCCTTGCGGGGAGAGGAAGTGAAATACATAGTTGATTGGATATCCCGAGACTTATCTTGAAGACCCCAACCAAACGTAAAACCGGCCAGTTACGCATCATCGGCGGGGAGTGGCGCGGTAGAAGGCTCGTCTTCCCCGAGATTGAGGGCTTGCGGCCCACCCCGGACCGGGTGCGTGAAACGCTGTTTAACTGGCTGCGCGATGTTATACCCAGCGCACGCTGCCTGGATTTGTTCGCGGGCAGCGGTGCACTCAGCCTCGAAGCCCTGTCGCGCGGCGCCGTCCTGGCCGTCATGGTAGATCAGGATGCCCACGCCGTGCGTCAGTTGCGCGAACATATTGATACTCTGCACGCGCACGGCGCCCAAGCGGTACAGGCTGGCGCGCTCTCTTATCTGCAAGGCGCGCCGCAGCCGTTCGACGTGGTATTTCTTGATCCTCCTTATGCGCACTACGAACTGTTGGCCTCCTGCTGCGAACGCCTGGACTCCGGCGGCTGGCTTGCGCCGCGCGCCTGGATCTACCTCGAAACAGAAAGTGCGCGCGGCGTGCCGCCCCTGCCTCACAACTGGCGGGTGGTGCGCAGCAAACAGGCGGGGCAGGTGGGATATCATCTGGTTGAGCGGCATGGTTAGTACTCTGTTTCATAAATACAGGCACATAAAACGGCGTCTTTTGGCTCAGGGCGGCGTTGCTCGTCGTTGCCATAAGAACGAGCTATGGCGCCTCCTCGTGCCTTGCCCTGAGCCAAAATCGATCCGTTTTATTTGTGTCCGTATTTATGAAACAGAGCACTAAACTCCTACGCGCTTTCCTCTTAAAGCTGTCGCTACGGTTTTTTTCCCTGTTGCCACTGCGTGTTGCACATGCGCTTGGAGCGCTGATCGGCGGATGGGCTGCACTATCGTCGAACAAATTGCGCCGCATCACACGTATCAATGTCGATCTGTGTTTTCCCGAGTGGGATGAGCGGGATCGTGCGCGTCTGGTGCGCCGCAGCCTGGTGGAAACGGGCAAGACCTTCACTGAAACCGGCGCGCTGTGGCTGTGGAACGAGCGCAGGGTGTTGTCGCTGGTCACTCAAATCAGCGGTGAGCATTTAGTAAAACATGCGCTTGCGCAAGGCAGGGGCATGATTCTGGCCGTGCCGCATCTCGGCGCGTGGGAAGCAGTCGGGCTGTATTGCTCGGCGCACTACCCTATCACCAGCCTCTACCGCCCGCCGCGCATGGGAGAGCTGGACGGCATGATCCGCCATGCGCGGCAGCGTTTGGGCGCCACGCTGGTGCCTACCGATGCGGGTGGCGTCCGTGCGCTGTACAAGGCGCTGGAAAAGGGCGAGATGATGGGCGTCCTGCCGGATCAGGAGCCCGGCGCAGGCAACGGCATCTTCGCCCCTTTTTTCGGCATGCCGGCCTACACCATGGTGCTGCTGTCACGGCTGGCGATGAAAACCAAGGCGGCCGTGGTGTTCGCCTATGCCGAACGGTTGCCGCGCGGCGCAGGCTATCACCTGCATTTTCTGCCCGCGCCACAGGCTATAAATGATGGTCCGCTGGAAGACTCTGTACGTTGCGTCAACTCAGTGACCGAAGAGTGCGTGCGCGCGCTGCCGGAGCAATATCAATGGAGCTACAAGCGCTTCCGCACCCGTCCCGAGGGAGAGTCAGCGTATTAATCTAAAAAAGCGGTTAACCACAGAGGCGTCAGCCATCGCTTATTAAGTCTACATCAGGCAGGTTTTGGTAAACCTCCATATAGGTCTGACATTTTTCCAGCACGGACACTACGCAATCTAATGGTGCGGGCCAGATTTCGGGAAGATCTGCCTCCAGCCTGGAATTCAACTGGAACGCCAATTGTTCGGTGGGAGGGGTAAACTGCGCATGGACACCATTCTTGTTGCCACGCGCATCCATGCGATACCAGCCGTGCTCAGGAAGATAAACCGCATTCAGGCCATGAAGACAATAGGGTGCGCCTTCCCCTTCCAGGCTCAGCCTCTGATAGCAGAAGCCTGCGGGTATGCCATTCGCCCTAAGCAGGGCGCCGAGCAGATGGCTTTTTGCGTAGCAATAGCCCGTTCCATGGAGCAGCACATCCGAGGCCTTGCAGGTGACGGGATTTAATTTGTAGTCGTAGCTGTGCTTGATGTTATCCCTCACCCATTCAAAGCAGCTTCCGGCAACATCCGCGCTTGACGCGCGCCCTTCCGCAAGCGTTGCGGCAAGCTCGCGTATGGCGGAGTGATTCCAGTCGATGATGCGTGTCTCTGCCAGGTATTTTTCCATGCTTACGCTTTAGCCATTTTCGGCAGATCCCCGCTCAGCCCCATGGCATGACGCACGATCAGATTCTTGACGGGCGTGGCGGCGTTGGCGAGGTTCAATCCTGCGTTGCGCAGCAGTCGCAACGGCGCAAGGTTGTTGCCGAACAGACGCTTGAAACCATCCATCGCCGCCATCATGGCAAGGTTGTCGCCTTTGCGGCAGCGCTCATAGCGGCGCAGCGTGGTGGGGGAGCTGATGTCTTTGCCTGCACGGTGCGCGTCAAGCACCACCTCGGCGAGCGTGGCGGCATCGAGCAGACCAAGGTTGACGCCTTGGCCTGCGAGCGGGTGGATAGTGTGCGCGGCGTCACCGATCAAGGCCAAGCGCGGGGCGGTATAGGCCGTGGCGTGTTGCAGACGCAACGGAAACGCGGCGCGCGGGCCAGGGCTTGCGATCATTCGCCCCAATTTGCCGGCAAAGGCCTGTTCCAACTCGGCCAGGAATTGCGCCTCGGACATGGCCAGTAACGCATCGGCCTGTTCCGGCGCGGTAGACCAGACTATGGAGCAGCGGCCATCGCACAGTGGCAGAAAGGCTAATGGGCCGGCGGGAAGGAAGCGCTGCCATGCAGTCTCGCAGTGCGAAAGTTCCGTCTTGACAGTGGTGACCAACGCCTTCTGCGCGTATGCCCAGCCGCGCGTGGCAATCCCCGCCTGCCGCCGCACCTTCGATTCCGCGCCGTCCGCCCCGACCAACAGCCGTGCCTTGATGTTGCGGCCATCGTCAAGCTGTAGACACACACTCTCAGGGCCAACAGTAAACGCCGACAGGCTCGCCGGATTGATCAGTTCGACAGCATCGAAGCCGCGCATTCGATCCAGAAGAGCACGTTGAATGACGCGGTTTTCGATGATGTGGCCGAGGGTGTCCTCTCCGATTTCGGCGCTATCGAAGTGGATCTCGCCTTCAATGCCGAGCGGGCCGCCCGCATCCCATACGTGCATTTCACGGAACGGGCTGACGCGCCGCGCGGCCATGCCGTGCCACGCACCCAGCGTGGTGAAGATGCGCTGCGAGGCGCGCGTGATGGCGGAGACGCGCAGATCGAAATCGTCTTGCAGTGCGAAGTCGCGTGGCAACGGCTGCGCCTCAAGCACTGCCACGCGCAAGCCGCTGGCCCCCAGCGCGCAGGCCAGCGTGGCGCCCACCATGCCGGCACCGGCGATGACGACATCATAATCAACCATTGCACCGGTCATCGTATACCAAGTTGCTCTATCACTGCCGCCAACCGTTCAAGACGCTGCATCGGGCTGTTGATCTGCAGCAGATATTGCTTTTGCGCAAGCCCCAGGGGCAGCAGCTCCGCCAATCGGCAACCCACCCAGCCAGCATCAGCGTATTTCTTGGGGATGGCGGTATAGTGGTGGCCGATCTGCTCGATCATCTGGCGCAGCAGATCCACCAGCGGCAGGTATTCCGCTGGAATATCCGCTTCCGGTTCGTTGGGGATTAACTCCACCTCGGCCATGGTAAGTTGATTGGGCTGCACCTCCTCGGACAGAATACGGAAGCGCTGCTGGCCGCAGGCGGTGATGGCGAGCAGGCCGTCATGGCCCATGTGCCAATAGGTAATCATCGTCAGCGTGCCGATATCGTACGTTGTTGCAGCGCGACCCACCTCGTTGCCGCTACGGATCAAGCATACTCCGAAGCCGCTGCTCTGCCGGAGACAGGCACTGACCATATCCAGATAACGCGGCTCGAAGATACGCAGCGGCAGCGGTCCGCCGGGATAGAGCACCGTGTGCAGTGGAAACAGCGGGATACGTAATTCATCAGTCATGGGCTTCTTCTTCCCCCCAGCGCGGAATCAGCGTGTGTTCGATATTGAGGTGATCCAAAATACGCGCCACAACAAAATCCACCAGATCTTCGACGCGCTGCGGGCGATAATAAAACCCGGGATTGGCGGGCATAATTGTAACCCCGAGCCGCGCCAAGCCCAGCATATTTTCCAGATGTATGACTGAGAGCGGCATTTCGCGCGGCACAAGGATCAGCTTGCGCTGCTCCTTGATCATCACATCGGCGGCGCGCTCCAGCAGGTTATTACTGGCGCCATGGGCGATGGCCGACAGCGTGCCACTGGTGCAGGGACACACCACCATCGCCTGCGGCGCGCTGGTGCCGCTGGCCACCGGGGCGGTCCACTGATCCTTGCCGAACACGCGCAACTGGCCGGGCTTCGCCGCAAAATGCGCAGACAGCACTTCCTGCATCTCGTTAGGCCGCCCCGGCAGCTTCAGATCCGTCTCCATGGCGATCACTACCTGCCCCGGCGCCGACACCATCAGATACACCTGCCGGTCGGCCCGCAACATACATTCCAACAGGCGCAGCCCATAGGCCGCACCGGAGGCGCCGGTCATTGCCAGGGCTATCGCATTACGGCTCATCTGGCTTGCAAGGCCTCAATCAATTGGGTGTGTATCCCACCGAAACCGCCATTGCTCATGATTAGCACCTGATCGCCCGGCCGCGCCAGCCGTGCCACATGCGCCACGATGGCGGGCACGGTGTCGAATACTGCGGCACGCGGACCGATGCTTGCTGCAACTGCTGCCACATCCCAGCCGATATCAGCGGGCTGATACAGAATCACTTCATCGGCCAGTGCCAGTGACGGGGCGAGCGTCTGTTGATGCACGCCCATGCGCATGGTGTTGGAGCGCGGTTCCAGCACGGCGATGATGCGCGCCGCACCTACCCGTTTGCGCAGCCCCTCCAGCGTGGTGGCAATCGCCGTGGGGTGATGCGCGAAGTCATCGTATACCGTCACGCCATCCACCACCGCGCGCTGTTCCATGCGGCGCTTCACCCCTCGAAATTCCGCCAGCGCCGCCACGGCATGCTGCGGCATCACGCCGGCATGGCGCGCTGCGGCAATGGCCGCCAGGGCATTGTGCATATTATGCCGCCCGAGCAGTGGCCAGACGACCCGCCCGACGCGATCATCGCCCCAATATACATCAAATTCGCCACCGTCCACCGCCTCGTTGCGGGCGCTCCAGCCCGGTGTGTTTTCAGTTTCGTCACCGAAATATTCCACTGGCGTCCAGCACCCCTGTTCCAGCACATCGGCCAGATTGTCATCCTGAGCGGGGGCAATGATCAGCCCATTACCCGGCACGATGCGCACTAGGTGGTGAAACTGCCGCTTGATCGCCGCAAGATCAGGGAAAATGTCGGCGTGATCGAACTCCAGATTATTCATGATCAAGGTGCGTGGACGGTAGTGGACGAATTTTGAACGCTTGTCGAAAAACGCCGAGTCATATTCATCCGCCTCCACTACAAAAAACGGCGCGTCGCCCAACCGCGCCGAGATGTCGAAGTTGCACGGCACGCCGCCGATCAAAAAACCTGGCGCGAGTCCCGCATATTCAAGTATCCACGCAAGCATGGTGCTGGTGGTGGTCTTGCCGTGCGTGCCCGCCACCGCCAGCACCCAGCGGTCACGGTCGCTCCCGGCATCCTGCCTCCCGCGACACTCGTACTTCCCTGTACATCGCAGCACATGCTCGGACAAAAATGCCGCGCCGGAGGTGTAATTCAGACCGCGATTGAGCACATATTCCACTGCCGCATTGCCACGCGACAGGGCATTGCCGATCACCACACAATCCGGCGCGGGATTGAGGTGGGAAGGATCATAGCCCTCCATCAACTCGATACCTTGCTCCGCCAGTTGCGTGCTCATCGGCGGATAGACATTGGCGTCCGAACCGCTGACGCGATAACCGAGCTGACGTGCCAGCACGGCGATGCCACCCATGAACGTGCCACAGATTCCCAAGATATGTATATGCATTTAAATACCGGAAAAAAACAGAATTTTGATAATACTCAGCGAAACATACATGTAAACCGTCGCCAACACCGCGCCCATGCCCAGATTGGTGGACAACGCATGACGCAGGATATGGCCGATCACCACCAGATTCCAGAAAAGCACCACCAGCAACAGCAGCGTGGGCAAGATCACCATGCTGCTCTCAGGGCCAAACTGCTTCTGCCAGACCATGAGAGGCAGGGCCACCACCTCCAGCACTGCGCCACTGCCCGCCAGCGCGGTGCAGGTTTGCACCCAGCGATGGGCGAACATTCTTGCCCACAGCAGAAAAAAGGACAACCCCGCGAGCAGCGCAGTATCCATGAATGCTGCCAGCAGCGCCTTGACCAACGACATCTGCACCACCGAAATTACAATGGAAAGCAGCGCGTACACCGCCAGTGTGGATACCAGCAAGGTGCGGGAGGTGGGCAGATCTTGTGGCGCGACGCGCAGTCGGCAGACATCAAAAAACATCGAAAGCAGTTTGTTCACTGTCTAACCCACATGGCTACACCGTTCAATTTATTATCTTAATCTTTACATGATACCCCCTCGCCGCCAAATCGAGTAGGGCAATCTTCCTATGAGGTCTGATCACGCGCCTTTGACCTTTCGCACGACATGCGGCAGCATAGCTTCTCACATGATCTATTCACAGACAGGCTCTAAATACCAGTTCCCCAAGCGTGACGGCAACCAGTTCCGCCTGTTGATCGACGGCGGTCAATTCTATCCTGCCATGCTCGACACCATCCGGTCGGCGCGCGCTTATGTCCTGATGGAGATCTATCTCTTCGAATCCGGCGCAGTTGCCGACCGGTTTATCGACGCCCTCATCACGGTCGCAGCGCGGGGTATCGCGGTATACCTGTTGCTCGATGATTTTGGGGCGAAAGGGCTGCTTAAGCAGGACCGGCTGCGGCTTGAACAGGGCAATATCCGCTTAAGCTATTACAACCCGGTACACTACCGCAGGCTGCACCACAACTTCTTTCGGGATCACCGCAAATTGCTGCTCGTCGATGGCGAAGTTGCATTTACCGGCGGGGCGGGGATCACCGACGACTTCGATCCGCCCCACAATCCAGCGCTGCGCTGGCGCGAAACCGTGATCGAGATCAGGGGTGCCATCGTTGCGGACTGGCAGACCCTGTTCGCGGAAAACTGGCGGCACTGCACAGACCTCATCCTGGCCTTGCCGCACGCCATGGCGCAACATGCCATGGCAAATCAGCGCGGACAGCTCACCATAGCCAACGGCGCGACCCACGCCGAGATCAAGCGTTCCCTGCTGAACAAGGCGCACAATGCCCGCCACACGCTCTGGATCACCACTGCGTATTTTGTGCCGTCCTGGAAGATCCGGCGCGCGCTGCGCGCAGCCGCCCTGCGCGGTGTCGATGTGCGGCTACTACTTCCCGGCGAACACACCGATCACCCCGCGATACGCCACGCCGGACGGCGCTTTTACTACAATCTGCTAAGCCACGGGGTACGCATTTTCGAATACCAGCCGCGCTTCACGCACGCCAAGGTATTGCTGTGCGATGACTGGGTTTCTATCGGCTCCAGCAATATAGACCGCTGGAATTTTCACTGGAATCTTGAGGCCAATCAAGAGGTGGAGGACACTCAGTTTGCAGCAGTGGTGCGGGCCATGTTCGACACCGATTTCACATCGAGCCGGGAATATCATCTCGATGAGTGGCGCACGCGTCCCTGGTATCGCCGTCTATTGGAGCGGTTCTGGGGCGGGGTGGATATCACGCTGGAGCGCCTGGGCAAACGCCACCATCTGTGAGCATGCCGTCACCAGCGATAACTGAACTGCACCACCGCATAAGGATTGTTGCTACTGAAAGGTTTGACCGTGCCACCCATCGCTGACCATTTGACATTCAGGTCACGCATATCCATATTCATACTGGCACCAGGATAAGCCAGCGTCATATTGACGGTAAAGCCATGTTGCGAGGTATTTATTTGGTTTGGATTGAAGTTTGCAAAATCGAAGCTGTCCCTGCGCATCCAGTACTTGGTTACAAACATGCGCGCTGCCGCCCATGGGTTCACGGAAGGCGGTGCCGCCACTTCTCTGTTATAAGAAGGCACTGGCATATGAGGGCACGACGGCACATCATATGTAACATTTGAGCAGTTAAATGACCCTATTGTTGGCTTGACAGGCATCATCCCGGCGACTTCATCCGCCATCGCACAGTTGGCGCAGAAAACCCCCAGACCAACGATCGTCAGCAGAATGCACTGGATAACACATCTGAAAGGCCACATTTTCCTACTCCCGGGACACAATAAGCATTGTGTGCGAGGATAGTGTCCGCTCATTGCATGAAGATTACTTTGACGTAGATCACAAAACGGGAATTTAAAGGCGCTACTCACCCAGGATGGGGGCATGCCATATTGGCATCGGTATTGCATTGCAATTTACGCATTAAATTCGTCAACATCATGACGAAAAACATTGCAGGCGAATGTGCGCCATATCGCATAAAATGAATGTAAACAAAAGCGGTTACCGGCACGCTCGTATTGCAGGACAATCTACTTCAGAGACCGAAGGTCAGGAGAATTAAACATGAATCCATTGGTGGATCTACAGAATTACGGACAAAGCCCCTGGTACGACAATATCCAGCGCGCCATGCTGCGCTCAGGGGAGCTGGAGCGCATGATCCGCGAAGACGGATTGAAAGGGGTCACATCCAACCCCACCATTTTCGAAAAGGCCATCAACGGCAGCAAGGATTATGATGACGCGCTGGCACATCTGCTCGAACAGAATCCCGCGCAGAACAGCCGTGACTTGTTCTACTCTCTGGCCATGGAAGATATCCAGCAAGCCGCCGACCTGCTGCGCCCCGTCTATGACAAGACCGGTGGCTGCGACGGCATGATCAGCCTTGAAGTATCGCCTGATTTGGCACACGACACCGCAAGCAGTGTCGCCGAAGCGCGCCGTCTTGCCGCGCGCGTGAACCGCCCCAACCTCATGATAAAGGTGCCCGCGACGCGCGAGGGCCTGCCTGCCGTTACCGCATTGATCGCCGACGGCATCAACGTCAACGTTACATTACTGTTTTCGGTGCTCCGCTACGAAGAAGTCATCGAAGCCTACATCTCGGGCCTGGAACAAGCACTACAGAACGGCAAGCCACTCAACCGCATCGCATCAGTCGCAAGCTTTTTTGTCAGCCGCGTTGACGCCCTGATTGACAAGCTGCTGGACGAAAAGATCAAAAGCGCCAGTCCGGAACAACAGGCGCCACTCAAAGAGGCGCAGGGTAAAGCCGCCATCGCCAACGCCAAAATCGCCTACCAATCGTATGAAAGGTTATTCTCAACCCCCCGTTTCGCCAAATTGCGCGAAGCCGGG
This sequence comes from Gammaproteobacteria bacterium, assembly GCA_040183005.1. Taxonomy (NCBI): domain Bacteria; kingdom Pseudomonadati; phylum Pseudomonadota; class Gammaproteobacteria; species Gammaproteobacteria bacterium. The sequence goes on along the minus strand of JAMPIW010000004.1, from coordinate 228,120 downwards.
GCGCACGCACAACGCCTGCTCTGGGCCAGCACCGGCGTCAAGAATCCGAATTACAGCGACGTGATGTATATCGACACCCTGATCGGCCCGGACACCGTAAACACCATCCCGCCAGCCACCTACAAGGCATTCAAGGAGCACGGCAAGGCGGCGTCAACATTGCAGGAGGGCGTGGCCGATGCACACGCCAGCATCACGCTCCTCACAAAACTCGGCATCGACATGGATGCCGTCACCCAGCAACTGGAAGACGAGGGCGTGGAATCTTTCATCAATTCCTTTAAGACGTTGCTGGGAGCCATTGAGGCTAAGGCGACCGCCATGGCCGGGCAGGCGCGCGCTATGGCTTGACTGGGGGGCGGGGGGATATTCCAAGTAAACTCCCTCTCCGTGCAGGCAGGGCTGGGCGAATAAACCCTCGCGCAGCCTCTTGGCTTCACGTTAGGCAGCCTGAAAAGAGCCGGTACTTTTCAATGCGGGAGCATCATGTCAGGTGCTAGAATGGAAGCATGGCACCGACCATTTTTCGTGAAGGCAGCTTTCGCTTCTTTTTCTTCTCCCGCGAAGAGACGAGAATGCATGTACACGTCTCGCACCCGGACGGCGAGGCAAAGTTCTGGCTAACCCCAGAGTTGGCTTTGGCAACGAGCATAGGTCTTTCATCGAAGCAGCTTCAGAAAGCCGAAAAGCTTGTTGTGGCTCATTTGGAGGAAATAATTCATGCCTGGAATACCCACTTCCCAAGCTGAAGTTACTCATGTCTCAAAGCATGGCCTCTGGCTGCTGTTGGACGACGAGGAACTATTTCTTGCGTTTACCGATTTTCCTTGGTTCAAAGCCGCAACTATTGATCAACTTTGCGAGATTGAGCGACCGACAGCAAACCATCTTTATTGGCCATCGCTAGACGTTGATCTAGCTGTTGAGTCCATCCGTAACCCATCGGCATTTCCACTGGTTGCTGCGGTGCGCGCCACTTAATTCACACGTTGGCGCTTCTGGACGATGGTATTCATTGGTCTGACATAGACGAAGACGGAACCTGGACCTGTTGCATGACTGTCATTTGCAGCTATAGCGCAACCGCCGTGCCTCTTGATTTTACGCTAGAACTTCCCCATGTGGTCCACACTAACCAAACAAATCTCAGCAACAACAAATTCCACATTCAAGCTGCGCCACCGTCATTCCGTTGGAAGCGGCTGCATCAACTCTGCCTATGTCATAGAGGGCGAAGACAGCAGAAAGTACTTTGTCAAACTCAATGACGCCTCCAAGGCCAGCATGTTTGAGGCGGAGGCGGCGGGGTTGCGGGAGATCGGCCAAACCCAAACCATCCTTGCACCCGAGCCTGTCTGCTGGGGCACGGCGGACGATGCCGCCTACCTTGTGCAGGAATATCTGGACCTGCGTGGCAGCGATTCCCCAACCAGCATGGAAAAACTAGGGCGTAAAATCGCACAGATGCATCGCGTCACCGCCACCACCGGGCAGTACGGCTGGCATACCAACAACACCATAGGCAGCACCCCTCAGATCAATACCCGCGCCGATAACTGGCCGGCGTTCTGGCGTGAACAGAGGCTCGGATTTCAATTGCAACTGGCGGCACGCCACGGTTATGGCGGCGCGTTGCAGCGCAAGGGCGAGCGGCTGCTCGCCGATATTCCCGCGTTCTTTGCGGCGTATACGCCTACACCTTCACTACTGCACGGTGATTTATGGTCTGGCAACTATGGCGTTCTTGCGTCCGGTGATCCGGTGATTTTTGACCCGGCGGTGTATTATGGCGACCGCGAAACCGACATGGCGATGACGGAACTGTTCGGAGGATTTTCCACGGCGTTTTATCATGCCTATAACGACGCCTATCCGCTGGACAGCGGCTATCGGATCCGCAAGACGCTCTATAACCTCTATCACATACTCAATCACTTGAATTTGTTCGGTGGCGCGTATTTATCGCAGGCAGAACGGATGATGGATGCGTTATTGAGTGAAATTCGCTAATCTTTCCCCATCGCACCAACAACTGGGAGCATCGTCATGGCTGAAAAAATCCACAAGTCCGATGATGAATGGCGGGCACAACTGACGCCGGAGCAATACCGCATTGCACGGCAGGGCGGCACCGAACCGGCGTTTAGCGGGGAACACTATGATCGCAAGGAAAAGGGTATTTATCGCTGCGTGTGCTGCGGTACGCCGCTCTTCAGCTCCGCGCAAAAATATGATTCCGGCAGCGGCTGGCCAAGTTTTTGGGAACCTATCAGCGGCACAGGGCTGGAAACTACGTCTGATTCCAGCTTTGGAATGAGACGAACGGAGGTGACGTGCGCCTCTTGTCAGGCGCACCTGGGGCATGTCTTCAACGACGGGCCGCCGCCTTCTGGGCTGCGTTACTGTATTAATTCTGCGGCGCTGGATTTTGATGCGGGGGGGAGTCCTGAAAAATCTGGGCAAAACAGGGCATAAAAACTGCGCCCAGCCTTCTGAGCAAAAAAATATTGTTGCACCTCTTGAGTTTTCCGGGAAACACCCGATATAACGTAGTGAGTGCGATTTAGTTTGCACTTTCCCGTCCCACCCCTCCCGGGACGGGGACCCCTATACCCGGTTTCCCCAAGCCGGGTACTTTTGCCCTGGCAGCTCCTTCTTTGGAAGCGCCGGGGCTTTTTTTATGGCTTTTTCAGCCACTCGTCAAGTTTGGCGTGCGCCTCTTCTATGCCCATTCCCTGCAAGGCCGAGAACAATTGGACCGTGGGCAGCAGTGTTTTATCATCCACATAATGCTTATTCAAGGTATTGCGAACCTGCTGTAACACCGCCCCCGCCGCACCCTTGCTGAGCTTGTCAGCCTTGGTAAGCAGGATATGGACGGGCCGTTGCGCGTGGCGGCATATCTCAAGCATTTGCCAGTCAAAATCGGTAAGGGGATGACGGATATCCATCATAATCACCAAACCGCTCAAGGACTCGCGGGCAACTAGGTACTGCTCCATTACTTTTTGCCAGTGCTGGCGTGTGGTGAGCGCGACCTTGGCATAGCCATAGCCGGGCAGATCAACCAGGCGGCGCGTTTCATCCAGCGTGAAGAAGTTGATCTGCTGGGTGCGCCCTGGCGTCTTGCTAACCCGTGCCAGTGCGCGCTGGTCGGTAATACGGTTGATGGCGCTGGATTTTCCGGCATTGGAGCGGCCGGCAAAGGCCACCTCGCTGCCGATGTCGGGTGGAAACTGGTCGGCGGTGTGGGCGCCGGTGGCGAATGCCGCGCGCCGGTAAAAGGGGTTCATAGGGCTGTTACCGGTGTGTGGGCGGCCACAGCGGCCACCTCTAATGTCGATGATGTTCGGATTACTTCTTACCGGGACCAAAGATGTAACGAGACAGGGTCGCCTCATCCTCACTGACACGTCGCACCAGGTGATCCAGGCTAATGATGGCGTGTTCGAGCAGGTTAACCGCGATGTAGGGGTGTTCCACGCGCAGGCGCTTATACTTGGCACGCGCGAGCCTCAGAAGCCGAGTGTCGTCGGTCATAGCGACGACGCGCAACAAGCGTGGCTCCCGGTCAAAGAACGACATTTCGCCCATCAACTCGCCTTCTTTCATGCGCCCCACTTCGACCACTTGGCTACCATCGTCGTGCAGCAGAGCAACTTCGCCGCCGACCACGAAATACAGCGCCTCGCCGACATCGCCGATATCGGCGATGACTGCGTCTTTCTCGTAGGCGACATACTCGGTGTATTCAAGCAGGGTCTCCACCTCCTTGACGGTAAGCGACGCGCACAGGTATTGCTGGTTCAGAAATTGGGTGAGATTGATTTTTTCTTTTGCGGACATGGGCAACACTCCTTGATCGGGACTGTCTATAGCATAGCAAATAATCGGGCGCTTGCTTTAGTGCTATGACTTGCATAGGCTAGCGGCCTGTACCGACTTGATTCAAATAAAAGGAAATAGGCATATGAAGTATATGACAAAATGGCTGTTGTTTCTGCTGTTTGTTCCGGCGCTGGCATCGGCGGGATTGTTTTCGCCCGCACTTGAAGAGGGGAAGTCCTACCAGGTGATCACCCCTGAACAACCTACGGTCAGCGGTGAAAAAGTTGAGGTGGTGGAGCTTTTTTCATATGCCTGCCCACACTGCTATCACTTTGAGCCAACTATCGAACGCTGGCTCAAGACCAAGCCGGAAAACGTCAAGTTCGTGCGCATGCCGGTGATATTCCGGGACGACTGGGCTGTTTATGCCAAGGCGTACTATGCCGCAGAGGCCTTGGGGGTTCTGGATAAAATCCATGGGCCGCTCTTCAGCGCCATTCATGCACAGAAACGCCGCTTGGGTGATGAGGCGGCGTTGATGGCCTTTTTTGCGGAACAGGGCGTCAGTAAGGCAGACTTCAAGAAAGTGTTCAATTCATTCGCCGTGGACAGCAAGGTGAGGCGCTCCAAGGAACTGACACGGCGTTACGGCATCAATTCCACACCTTCCATGGTAGTGAACGGCAAATACCGGGTTGATGGTCAGATGGCGGGCGGGCTAAACGACGGTTTATTGCAAATTGTTGATGGCCTAGTTGCTAAAAAATAGGTACAAAGTGCCGATATCTGGATGAACGCATTCCCTCTCCCCAACCCTCTCCCGCCTTGCGGGGAGAACGTAGTGAGGGGGCGAAGCCGGGCAACAATGGAATAACATGAAAGCAGCCGAACTATTTGTCAAATGCCTCGAAAACGAAGGAGTGGAGTATGTTTTCGGCATCCCCGGCGAGGAAAACCTGGCGGTGATGGATGCCTTGCTGGACTCCCCCATCACGTTCGTCACCACTCGTCATGAGCAGGGCGCGGCGTTCATGGCGGATGTCTATGGGCGGCTTACGCGGCGCGCGGGCGTGTGCCTGTCCACGCTCGGCCCCGGCGCGACGAACCTGATCACAGGCGTGGCGGACGCGAACATGGATCACGCGCCCGTGGTGGCGATTGCTGGGCAGGCGGGCACCAACCGCTTGCATAAGGAGTCCCACCAGGTACTCGATCTGCAAAAGATCTTTGATCCCATCACCAAATATTCCACCCGGTTGCTGACGCCCAACACCATCCCCGAGGTAGTGCGCAAGGCGTTCAAGCAGGCGCAGATGGAGAAATCCGGCGCGTCATTTATCGAGTTTCCGGAGAATCTTGCGGAGATGCCCATCGAGGCCACGCCACTGCGTTCGCAGTATCCAACGCCACCCGAACCACCTGCCGACCGGGTACGATACGCCGCTGAAATCATCTCCAATGCGCGCAACCCGATCATTCTGGCGGGCAACGGCGTGATACGCGCCCAAGCATCTACTCAGCTTGCAGCCTTTGCGGGCAAGCTCAATATCCCGGTCACCAACACCTTCATGGCCAAGGGCGTCATCCCCTTCAAGCACCCGATGGCACTGGGCAGCGCGGGCCTGCAGGCCCATGATTATGCAAATTTCGGCTTTGATGAGGCCGATGTCATCATCTGCGTGGGCTACGATCTCGTCGAGTATCACCCCTATCTGTGGCACCCGACATGCGACCGCAAGATCGTCCACATCGACATGTCACCTGCGGAAGTGGATGCGCACTACGTGGTGGAGGTCGGCGTAATCGGCGACATCAGGCACAGCCTGGATCGCATCGCGGAGCTTGCCGCGCCACATCAGGGTCATCGCCTGCGCCCGCTGCGCCAGGCGCTGATCGACGAGATGAAGGTGCATAGCGCGGATCAGGGCTTTCCTGTCAAGCCGCAAAAAATCATCTGGGATTTGCGTACCGCGCTGGGGCTGGAAGACATCGTGATCTGCGATGTCGGCGCGCACAAGATGTGGATGGCGCGCATGTTCCGCTGCGAGTATCCTAACACCTGCATCATCTCCAACGGTTTCGCCAGCATGGGCATTGCCGTGCCGGGCGCGATTGCCGCGAAGCTGGCCTACCCCAACCGCGCCGTGGTGGCGGTGACGGGCGACGCCGGATTCCTGATGAACTCGCAGGAAATCGAGACCGCGATGCGCATGAACACGCCGGTTGTGATCCTGATCTGGAATGACTGCGGTTACGGGCTGATCGAGTGGAAACAGATGAATACCTATGGCCGCGCGGCACATGTTAAATTCACCAACCCGGATTTCGTCAAATATGCCGATTCATTCGGCGCTAAAGGCTATCGCGTGCAGCACGCCGATGATTTACTACCGATCTTGAAAACGGCGCTGGCGGATAACACTGTAAGCATTATAGACTGCCCTGTCGATTACAGCGAAAACCTCAAACTCACCGAAAAATTGGGGGAAATGATCTTTCAGCTATGACTGCCGTCGCCCATACCGCCCATTCAATGTATCACCAGTTTAGTGCTAAACCGGCAGTGAAGACGCGCCTGCGCCTGTTGAGTTACAACATCCAGGCGGGTATTGCCTCAACCCGTCCCCACCATTATTTCACCCAAAGCTGGAAGCATGTGCTACCGCATTTGGGCAGCTTCGACAACCTGGATCGCATCGCGCATCTGGCGAGCGAGTATGACGTGGTTGCGCTGCAGGAGGTCGACGCCGGCAGTATGCGCAGTTATTTTGTAAATCAAATCGAATACCTGGCACGCCGAGGACGTTTTCCTTATTGGTACCACCAGACCAACCGCAATCTCGGCAAGTTCGCGCAGCACAGCAATGGCCTGCTGAGCAGAATTCAGCCCCGGGAAATCATCGAACACAAACTGCCCGGACTGATCCCCGGGCGCGGCCTGATGATGGTGCGCTATGGCAGTGATGACCACCCGCTGATTGTCTTGCTCGCCCATCTGGCACTCAGCAAGCGCGTGCGGTTGCAGCAGTTCGCATTCATCGGAGAAATCGCTAATCAATATGAACATGTGGTACTAATGGGCGATCTGAATTGCCAGCCACAAAGCAATGAAATGGAAACACTACTGGCAAATACCCGGCTATGCGAACCATTGGAGGCATTGCATACCTTCCCCAGCTGGCGCCCATTCCGCAATATTGATCACATCCTGGTCACGCCGACGCTGAAGGTATGTGACATGCGCGTATTGAGTCACGCGGTATCAGACCATTTGCCAATCGCGCTGGAAATCGCCGTACCCGAAGATGTCCATCTGGTCGGACAAGCGCACGCCCCCTAACCCATGCACGCCGACGAATATCCCCGCCTGGCACAGTTGATACATGCAAACCGCTGGGCCGCGCTGGCCACTCTGCATGAGAGTGCGCCGTTTGCTTCAATGGTTGCCTATGTACCCGAGGCGGATTTCAGCGGCTTTTTGCTGCACCTGAGCCGTTTGGCGCCGCACACCCGCAACCTGTTGGCGGATCCACGGGCATCGCTGGTTATCAGCGAACCCGATACCGGCAGCGATGATCCGCAAACGTTAGCGCGCGTCAGCATCCAGGGGACGGTGGTTGATCTCACGCGTGGCAGCGCTGAATACGCAAACGCGCGCGAGCGTTACCTTGAGCACTTGCCAGCGGCCGAGCAGCTATTCGGCTTTGGCGACTTCATGCTGTTCCGGCTGCTACCCCTGGAGGCACGCTACACCGGCGGCTTTGCCCGCGCCTACACGTTAAGCCGCGCACAGCTTGAGGCGGCGGCGCGGGGTCAGATCAACCTATAAAAAGCAAGTAGCCTGATGAGCGTTTTTGCGAAACCCGGGGCGGCAGGCACCTTCATTCCCCGAATTTCCCGTGATTGATTTCATCGGTCACACCCCAATTCAAGGGATAAACCCCGCGTTGTACAAAGCGGTGAAACGAGGAATGTGGCCAGTCGGCGGCACAAGATGCATGGCCGTGTTTGATGGGGTTGCGCTGTGCATGGATGCACGAGTGTCGCGGGCGCAGGATGTGCAGAAGCGGCTAATGGATATAGTCGATACGCCGCGCCATGTCCCGTTCGTCACGCACTGTATGCTCCCAGTAACGGCGTTGCCACAGTGTCGATTCCCGATACGTTTACGTTTCGAGGCGGTAATCCAGCCGGGGCGCTTATACGCCGCAGCGCACGCCACGCTTACCCGCCGTTTGATTATGCTCCAACGCACAGGGAAATCGACATCGTCCGGCGGTAATGTCCAAATACAATGCAAATGATCGGGCAGCAGCACCCACGCATCACCAGTAGCCCATGTCGGGATCGGTCATGCTGCGCTTGCGGCCGCGCAGGTCGTAGGTGAGCGTGGCGATGTTGGATTTGGGGTCGACGGTCTGGACGAGGTTGCCGAAGGGGTCGTAGCTGTAGCGGGTGAGGTTGCCTAGGGCGGTCGCTGACGACAGTGGTCAGGTGCGGATAACGGCGCCGTTGGGCGCGTTTCGGTGACTGTAGGCGCCGTAGCCGTAGCCACGAAAAATACGTAGAATTGTGGCAAGCAGAACCTGATCCTGTTTTTCGCAAGCACGACGCCAAACGCTGGATCGCTCGGGCCAGGCGGCTAAAGAGAATGCACGCAACTGATAACGAGGTGATGTATGGCAACGCCAAAAGAAGCCGCAAGACAGCTTATCGACCATTTGCCGGAACAGGCCAGTTGGGATGACATCATGTATGAGCTTTATGTGAAACAGAAGATAGAAGCAGGGTTGAAAGACGCAGAGGAGGGGCGCGTGATTCCCCACGAGGAGGTTAAAAACGAACTGCTCGGAAATTGGCCGTGAGACTGGAGTGGTCGCGCCAGGCGCGCGCCGACGTACGGCAGTTGCGCGCTTACATCTCGCAGGACTCACCCTTCTATGCCCGGCAATTTATCGAGCGGCTATTCAAACGGATCGACAATATACCGGAATTTCCGCAAATCGGCCGCTCCGTGCCTGAGGCCGAGCGCGAAGACATCCGCGAGATCATCTACCGAGGCTACCGCACCGCACCCGATCACCTACTCATCGTCACGGTGCTACACGGCAGCCGTGATCTCGTGGGACAAGAAAAAAAGCCGTGGGAGGAAGGATAGACAGCCCGGTAGGGCGCAATCCCGTAGCAAGTAGCCTGGGTTGAGCGTTGTTTGCGAAACCCGGGGCGGCAGGCACCTTCATTCCCCGAATTTTCCGTGATTGATTTCATCGGCCATACCCCAATCCAAAGGATAAACCCCGCGTTGTACAAAACGGTGAAACGAGGAGTATGGCCAGTCGGCGGCACAAGATACATGGCCGTGTTTGATGGGGTTGTAATGGATATAGTCGATATGCCGCGCCATGTCCCGTTCGTCGCGCAGCGTGTGTTCCCAATAACGGCGTTGCCACACACCGCGTTCGCGTTTGTTCATTCGTCCCGCAGTGCGGCGTTCACCAAGTGGAATACGCCGCGAGAAGCGTGATTTGATTTCACGCCACCGCAAAGCGTAGTCCGCATCGCCCGGCGGCAATGTCCAGATGCAATGCAAATGATCAGGTAAGACCACAATAGCGTCGATTTCAAAGGGACGTTCCAGCCGTACCGATACAAACGCAGCACGCAACTCGTCGATGCGTTCGATCAACAACCGCGATGCACGATCCAGCAGCGTCACCGTGAAAAAATAACTTCCTCCAGGAATGAAGTTACGGCGATAGGCGACCATTACAGTAGCAATTCAAATACATGGGGACAATTCGAGTCCACTATCCCGGGCTTCGCAACAACGCTCAACCCAGGCTACTTGCTTCGCAAGCTCAGCGCCAACCTGCCAGCCCAACTTACCGCGTTTGGCACACATCACATTTGTGATTTTCAGGTGATTTTTCACACATGTACCGCAACCGCTTTTCATCTATGCCGCCAGATTTATATGATTTGAGAGCTTCACAACGAGACTCTGGAAGCCAGTTAGCGGGATAATCAACATATTGATAATCACGATCTAGCATGCATAAAAACTGACGATCAGAATACAGACTCCTGCCACGTCCCCCCTCAGAAAATCGACCTGTTTCTACACCATTTACCCGCATGTTTTCCTGATCAGTCAATGGAAGTTTGGCCATTGCCAATTTCGACGCCCAATGGCTACATTCGATCCGGTCATTGATCGGTTGTTCATCTGTATATCCTACCGGTGGTATTAGTACTCCGCCTCGTGGAACAGCGCACCCTGCCAGTAAAACAGCGAATGTTATTAAACCGACATATGGCAAGTTACCTCGGTTGATAGCACCTATTTCCTCTCTCAACCCGCACCAAACCAACGTCAATTTCATCCGATACCCTCCAAGATGCCTGCACTACAACTAACGATCACCTATGTACTGGTTTAAAGACCAGACACCGTTACTCTTCTCGATAGCAACGTAAGCGGCGGACGGAAGCATCGTGCTTATGCTCCATACATTAAATAAAGCCAAGTAGGGTGGGCACGTAGTTTGTGCCCACGCCGTTATGTCATTCACCGAATGCTTCCCCCATCCCGGCCTCCACACCTCCCCAATCAAGCGCATAGACACCTTGCGCAACATGGCGGTGAAACGTTGAATGGGGCCATTCCGCCACCTGTTGGCATAACCCATGTTTGACCGGATTGTAATGGATGTAATCCACATGCCGTATAAAATCCGTTTCATCGCGGATTTGGTGTTCCCAGTAACGACGTTGCCACAGCGTCGATTCCCGATGTTTACGTTTCGATGCGGTAATCCAGTCAGGGCGCTTATACGCTGCGGCGCACGCCACGCTTACCCGCCGTTTGATCATGCTCCAACGCACAGGGAAATCGACATCGTCCGGCGGTAACGTCCAAATACAATGCAAATGATCTGGCAACAGCACCCACGCATCAATCGTAAAGGGCCGTTGTTCGCGCACCGCAACAATAGCGTCTCGCAACGCCGTGCGTACCGGCGTATCGCACAAAATCGGTTGGCGGCGATACGTCACCACCGTGAAAAAATAAGTGGCCCCCGCAGTATTGGCTCGGCGATAGCGCGACATAACGACATCATTGCATTATGAGTTAAGGTTTATTTTACGCGTGGGCACAAAAAACGTGCCCACCCTACCGGGCTTCCCCCATCCCGGCCTCCACACCTCCCCAATCAAGCGCATAGACACCTTGCGCAACATGGCGGTGAAACGTTGAATGGGGCCATTCCGCCACCTGTTGGCATAACCCATGTTTGACCGGATTGTAATGGATGTAATCCACATGCCGTATAAAATCCGTTTCATCGCGGATTTGGTGTTCCCAGTAACGGCGTTGCCACAGCGTCGATTCCCGATGTTTACGTTTCGATGCGGTAATCCAGTCAGGGCGCTTATACGCTGCGGCGCACGCCACGCTTACCCGCCGTTTGATCATGCTCCAACGCACAGGGAAATCGACATCGTCCGGCGGTAACGTCCAAATACAATGTAAATGATCTGGCAACAGCACCCACGCATCAATCGTAAAGGGCCGTTGTTCGCGCACCGCAACAATAGCGTCTCGCAACGCCGTGCGTACCAGCGTATCGCACAAAATCGGTTGGCGGCGATACGTCACCACCGTGAAAAAATAAGTGGCCCCCGCAGTATTGGCTCGGCGATAGCGCGACATAACGACATCATTGCATCATGGGTTAAGGTTTATTTTACGCGTGGGCACAAAAAACGTGCCCACCCTACCGGGCTACTGGGCTTACCGCGTTGTGTGTGTGTGTTACGGAGGTATGCCGCAATTCTCTTCCACACCCTCGAAACGCACATGCACAATTTTTCGTGTTACCGAGTCAAATTCACAAAAATAGGTACATATTCCCCCAGTCCAGCCATAACGAAGAAAATGTCTAGATTCCATGTTTCCATTCGGTAAAAGTTTTTCTTCGATCAGATTCTTCTGTTTCTGTGAACACAGCGACAGGGCAGGATCAACATCAACGCTACGACTCAAGGCGGCATTCAAGTGCGCCTTGAAATTTTCGTGCGGCGTAATCGTTGTGCATGCCAGAAGGAATGTCGATGCAACACCAAAAATCGCCAGACCATTCTTTACGTTTCTGGGTCGGGACTCCATAAAACGCACCTTCCTCATCCCTTGGATCGATCAACCGCAAGCTGAACCGCGATTGGTCCATCAAGTAGCGCACCATAAGTGACGACGGCCGCCGGCAACATGGTTCCGTAATTGGTAAACGTATTAAAAGGTAACCATCCCTTGTTGAAAATTTGATCGTGACCCGCGGCAATTGGATTCATCGTCGGGATGGAGTTGAAGATCTTGCTGAGAAACCCTCCCTGCTTATCAAAGTCCGTCCAGAAATCACCTGTCAAAGGCACGTTTTTGCCAAACACATTAGTTCTTGGCGGAACAGCAGGCAATCCTTGCGCATCTACTGTGCTGTATGCCCCACCCGGTAAATTTTCTCCGGGCAGCGGATTGGCCCCGAAATTCACCGCCTTTTCATACCCCCAATTCATAGACGAGGTAATACCCGACATCTTAAACCCGTCTTCAAATCTTCCGCCTTGCGCATCGGTGGTGATGCCTCCGACCGTCCCCGAAGCCAATACCTTGCTGAAACCAGACACGCCCGAAGCATTGACCGCTCCGAACAGCATCCCGGTTGTCGCCCCGCCCACCGCGCCTTTGAGGCTACCGTTGCCCATGATGCCACCCGCTACCGCGCCGCTTGCCATGCCGCTCACAATCGTTGCCGAGGCGGTGGCGGCCGCATACTGAGCGCCCGTTATCGCCATCGCACCGCCTGCCGAGCTGATCGCAGACCCCATAAATGCACTATATGCCGCGCCTCCTGTATACGCCGCCGCCACGACCGCCACCACTACCTTCACCGTCTCCCTAAACCACTTCTGCTGCCAAACCTTCTTATACCCCGTCGGGTCAGTATACTTCAACGGATTATTGGTGACATAGCTGTAGCGGTTCAGTTCCTGGCTGTCGCTGGGGTTGTGGATGTACGGGTCGGCGCTGGTGAAGCGGGCGAGGCTGGGGTCGTAGACCCGCCCGTTCATGTTGATCAATCCCTGGCCCGCGCCCCAGTAGTGTTCATGCCCGGTATAGCCGCGGCTGGCGCTGAGCAGTGAGGGGCTGTCCTGGCCATTGGTCAGGCGGAGTTTGCCGAAGGCGTCGTAGGAGAAGCGTTCGACGACGGCGCCGGTTGCATTGGTGATGGCGTCGATGGAGCCGAGGTGGTCTTTGTGCAGGTAGCGCACCACGGGGGTGGGGTTGGTGATATCCAAGGTATAGATGGCAACCGGGGTGGCGCCGGCATGGATGTAGTGGGTGTGTGTATTTAACACTTTCTCGTAGAACGTGCCCGCGCCCGGGTACGGATTGAGATAAACCGTACATGCCGAGTTAGAGCCACATGTCACCATGCGCTCGTGATAGGCGTCGTAGACGTATCCAGTTACGCTGCCACTGCCCGCCCGCTGGAACTGTCCTATTTTATTGAAGCTGGTATACGTGAAATACCGCCCATTGTTGTTGCCATAGCTGGCACTGGTCATGTTGCCGTTGGCGTCATAACCATAGCTGGCGTTGACCACGCCCGCCGTGGCGGTGGTACTGACGGCGTGGGGTTTGGCGCCGTAGGTGTAGGTGCCGATATCGGATTTGCTGGTGATGTTGCCGATGCTGTCGTAGGCGTAGGTCTTGGGCGCGGGGCCGCTGACGGAGGTCAGGCGGTTGAGGGCGTCATAGGCGAAGGTTTCGGTGACGCTGTTGATGGCGTCGGCACGACTTTTGAGATTACCGAGGCTGTCGTAGGTATAGCCAAGTAGGGTGGGCACGTAGTTTGTGCCCACGCCGTTATGTCATTCACCGAATGCTTCCCCCATCCCGGCCTCCACACCCCCCCAATCAAGTGCATAGACACCTTGCGCAACATGGCGGTGAAACGTTGAATGGGGCCATTCCGCCACCTGTTGGCATAACCCATGTTTGACCGGATTGTAATGGGTGTAATCCACATGCCGTATAAAATCCGTTTCATCGCGGATTTGGTGTTCCCAGTAACGACGTTGCCACAGCGTCGATTCCCGATGTTTACGTTTCGATGCGGTAATCCAGTCAGGGCGCTTATACGCTGCGGCGCACGCCACGCTTACCCGCCGTTTGATCATGCTCCAACGCACAGGGAAATCGACATCGTCCGGCGGTAACGTCCAAATACAATGCAAATGATCTGGCAACAGCACCCACGCATCAATCGTAAAGGGCCGTTGTTCGCGCACCGCAACAATAGCGTCTCGCAACGCCGTGCGTACCGGCGTATCGCACAAAATCGGTTGGCGGCGATACGTCACCACCGTGAAAAAATAAGTGGCCCCCGCAGTATTGGCTCGGCGATAGCGCGACATAACGACATCATTGCATCATGGGTTAAGGTTTATTTTACGCGTGGGCACAAAAAACGTGCCCACCCTACCGGGCTGTGAATGGCATAGGCGGCGGGAATCTGCACGTTAGCACCGTAACCTCAGGCGGCACAAATGTCTGCTGCTTCAGCTACACCCCCGGCACCCCGGCTCCGAAAACGGTAAAGGTGAAATGGGTGGCGAGTGGCTGTACGTACATAGAGATCAAACGCAGTGACTACATATCAACAAGAGCGCATCATTTCTTCAAAACCCTGGAAGCCCCCGTTGACCCCAAAGTCCCCGCCAACCCCGGTTATTTCGAGGTGCATTTTTACCCCGATGGCCATGTGGAGGCGGCAATTACCGAACATAGCTCGCCGCCACGATTGATATTGAGCGAAGACCGCGAAGACCGTTCCGATTACCCGAGGTGTCCCGATGACCAAAAACCAAAAGAGTAAAGGCGATAAAATCGCGCCAGGCCTGGCTCAATCAAAAAATGCTTTACAAGCCAGCGCTGAACTCGCCGATCAACCCACGGCGGCAATGGATGCCGCCAACAAAGCGGCGGGCTCTAAAATCGCTAGCAGTCTGGGCGCGGCAATGGCGGCGCAAACGGCGAGCCCCCCCGTGATCAGTTGCCAGCAACTGTTGTGGTTCAGTTTCATTTTTTTGACGGCACGGGCAATAACATGGACGCCGACTTGGGCAAGTTGGAGCATAGTAATGTCGTTCGCCTATATCGGGTACATCCTAAAGATAACGACATCACAGGCACCTACCGCATCTACGTCCCCGGCATCGGCACCTATTTCAAGGAAGTCGGTGACAAAGGCGGCACGATAACTGGCAACGGATTCGGCGCCGAGAGGAAAAAGCGTCTCGATTGGGCGCTGAAGCAGTTTGACGACAAACTCGCGCCCCATCTCGCCCGCGCCTTTATCCGCGACTTTATCGCCAAGCGTTGTACCCAAATCGGCGCAGGCCTGCAACTGAAGCAAGGCAAATGCCCGTTACGGGTGCGTTTCATGGGCTTGTTTGATACTGTGGCCTCGGTCGGTGCGCCCATGAGCGCCAACAATCTCTCAGTAACACGGACGGATAGAATGACTGTGGCAAATGCGGCCCGCGCCATCGGCGGCGCCTTCGAATATGCTGTTACCAAAGCATCGCCTAAAACACTGCGTGCGGTCGATATCGCCTTCGGCGCGCCGGGCGCAGACCCCGCGCCCGGCATTGCGGACGGCCACGGTGACTGGGCTGACGGGCTGCACATCCCCCCGGCGGTCGAACAAGCCGTCCACTTTGTTGCGGCGCATGAAGTGCGTAATTCCTTTCCAGTAGACAGCGTGTGCGATGGCGGCATCAAACCCGGCAACTGCAAGGAGATGGTGTATCCGGGTGTGCATTCCAATGTGGGTGGCGGCTATCGGCCGGGGGAGGAGGGCAAGAGCGGTTATGCTAACCAGATGTTAAGTCAGATTGCTTTGCGCCATATGTACGATGAGGCGCTGGACATGGGCGCCCCCTTCTTGCCGGAAAAAGCGTGGCAGCAAGATAATAAAGATGATTTTGATACTTCAAACGCATTAAAAGAACGCTACAACCATTACATGTCCCTCGCAGGCTGGGGCGGCAAATCCCTCGGCAAGACGATGAACGCCCATATGGCGGTGTACCACGCCTGGCGCTTTGCGCAGATTCGGCGCAAGCAAAAGGGCGATAAATCCCTGGCGGGGCGGATTGAGGGCAATGAAGCGCAGTACAGTGCCGAACGGCAAAAAGCAGATCGCGATATTACCGAGTTGACACGTAAGGAAATGCACGCGCGCTGGGACGTTACGCGAGCGGAAATGGAGCGTTCTCACTACCTCCAACGCCAAGGCTACGGAAACATCACTCCCGCCAAGCTCAAACCTTACGATGACAACATTGCCGCCGCACAACAGGCGCACAGCGTTGCCCAGGACGAGCTGCTGCGCGCTAAGGCGAGGCGTGACACTCTACCGGGGGAGGGTGATGCGTTAATCAAAAACCTGGAACAATACGATGCGCAACTGATCGCCGATGCCCAATCCCTGCGTGACGCGTGCCTGCATGATCTCGCCCGGCGCAGCCGATTACGGCCGCATTACCGGGGCTTGCTTGAAGCCTACGAGAACGAGTTTTTCTTGAACAAAGGGCTGGCCGATGAAAAAATATTCGCCTTCTTTGAGAGCCACATCCACGACTCGCTTGCGGGCTTTGCACAAGATTCGACCTTGCCATCCGATCCTCACGTGGTTTATCTTGGCAAGGACGTGAAGTCGCAACATTCGATGAACGAGAAGCTGGACGTATTCACTGAACAACAATCGGTGCCCGCATGAGGCGTGCGGCGCAGGGCGGGTGAATTATCACTTGATCGCATTGGCACGCAAAAACATGCCCACCACAAAAAAGCTATTCACATGATCCCGTTACTTGAAATCAAAAACATCGAGTGTCGCTATAACAGCAACACGGTAGTGCGCGATCTTTCGCTGCGTATCAATCAGGGTTCGCTGGCCTGTCTGCTGGGGCCGAGCGGTTGCGGCAAGACCACGGTGCTGCGTGCCATCGCGGGATTTGAGCCGGTTTACGGCGGGGAAATCGTGTTGCGCGGCAGCGCCGTTTCTCGCCCCGGCTACACCCTCCCGCCAGAGAAGCGCCGCCTGGGGATGGTGTTTCAGGATTACGCGCTGTTCCCGCACATGGATGTCGCGTCCAACATCGGTTTCGGTCTGCGCGGCACCTCAAAAGAAGACAGGCGGCAGACGGTTGCGCGTTTGTTGGAGATAGTGGGATTAGGCGGGCTGGGCAAGCGCTATCCTCACGAACTCTCGGGAGGCCAGCAGCAGCGTGTCGCCCTGGCGCGGGCGCTGGCGCCACAACCCGAAATGATCCTGATGGACGAGCCTTTCTCCAATCTCGATGTCGAATTACGTGAACGGCTCGGGTTGGAGGTGCGTGATATTCTCAAAAGCCAGAATATCGCCACCATCCTGGTTACGCACGATCAGCAGGAGGCGTTCGCGCTCGGTGAGATGGTGGGGATCATGCACCAGGGGCGCATACTGCAGTGGGATACGCCGTTCAATCTCTATCATGAACCTGCCAACCGCTTTGTCGCCGACTTCATCGGCCAGGGGGTGTTTCTCGCCGGGAAACTGCTGGCCCCCGACACTGTAGAGACCGAGGTTGGCGTGATTAGCGGTGACCGCGCCTATCCCTGGGCGACGGGCACCAAGGTAGATGTGCTGCTGCGCCCCGATGATATCGTGCCCTGCATGGAAAGTACTCTGCGCGGCGAAATTCTCAACAAGGCCTTCAAGGGCGCGTCGATCATGTACACGCTAAGGCTGGCCAGCGGCAGCAAGGTGCTCGCCCTATTCCCCAGCCACCATGATCACGCCATCAGCGAATGGGTGGGCATCCGCATCGCGGCGAATCATCTGGTGACATTTCCGCATGAGGGCGGGCTTTAAGCCGGACCCTGTTTCACTGTTTCGATATAAGCTAACGCCTTATCAATCCGCCGCAACGTCCGCTCGCGCCCAATCAGGGCGACCGTCACGTCAATCGGCGGCGACACGTCTGTGCCGCACACCGCCACGCGTAGCGGTTGGGCGAGCTTGCCCATCTTCAGGCCGTGTGCCTCTGCGATTTCCGTCACCGCTTGATGAATCCCCTCGGCGTTCCACTCCTGCAAGTCGGAAAGGCGTGTGCGTAACGCTGTCAGGATATCCCGAATCTCGGGTTTGAGGTTTTTAGTGGCGGCTTTTTCGTCAAAGGTGTCGAAATCCCGGTAGAACAGTACGCTGTTGTGCGCCATTTCCACCAGTGTCTTGGCACGCTCACGCTGCGCCTTGACCACCTCAACCAGCTCCGGGCCGGCGGCAGGATCAATGCCGAGGCGCCCCATGTGCCAGCTCAAATGATGTGCTACATGGGCAGGATCGCCGGTCTTGATGTAGTGCTGATTGAGCCATAGCAGCTTGCCGGGGTTGAAGGTGGATGCGGATGTGTTGACATCGTTGGTGTCGAACAGCCGGATCATTTCGTCGGCCGAAAATATCTCCTGATCGCCGTGCGACCAGCCCAGCCGCACCAGATAGTTCAGCACAGCCTCGGGCAGAAAACCGTCCTCGCGGTATTGCATCACGCTTACCGCGCCGTGGCGCTTCGACAGACGTGCGCCATCTTCGCCGAGGATCATTGGAACGTGGGCATAGACCGGCGGGGTGGCTCCGAGTGTTTTCAGGATGTTGATCTGGCGCGGTGTGTTGTTGAGGTGGTCGTCGCCGCGAATGACGTGCGTTACGTTCATGTCATGATCGTCCACCACGACGGTGAAATTATAAGTGGGTGTGCCGTCTGATCTCACGATGATCAGGTCATCCAGCTCGTTGTTGCTGAACGTGACCCGTCCGCGGACTGAGTCTTCGACCACGACGGAGCCCTCTTGCGGATTCCTGAAGCGGATCACCGGACGCACGCCGGGCGGAGGAGCATCTTGCATGTCCCTGCAATAGCCGTCATAGCGCGGCTTCTCTTTGTTTGCCATCTGTTCGTTGCGTAGCGTTTCAAGCCGCTCTTTGGAACAGTAACAGTGATAGGCCTTGCCTTCGGCCAACAACTGTTGGGCTACCTCGCGGTAGCGGTCAAAACGGTCGCTCTGTGAAAACGGCCCCTCATCGTATTCCAGGCCCAGCCATGTCATCCCTTCCAGAATCGCATTCACCGACTCCGCCGTGGAGCGTTCCAGATCGGTATCCTCGATGCGCAGGATAAACGTGCCGCCGTGCTTGCGCGCATACAACCAGGAAAACAGCGCGGTACGGGCACCGCCGATGTGGAGATAGCCGGTAGGGCTGGGGGCGAAACGGGTGCGGACAGTCATGGGTATTCCTTTATGAAATCATGCTTTCAAGGCGCACAGGCGGCTGTTCAATTATGTTGTGGCATTGTAGCGGAAAAGCCGGGGTGGGGCTAACACGCGTCCACATGAAGATGTGGCTGTGTTTAAGTAGACACGAGGCCGATACAATTTAAAGTATACTAAAGGTGCCCTTTTTTCACTTGAGACAATTTTTAGTTTTAATAACCACCGGATGAGAACCCATGCGGCATTTTGATGTTGATCGACGCCTGATGAAAAGTTCGTGCTTTTTGGCGGGTGTTTTTTGCGTTCCCGTTTTATCCCATGCCGCTGATCCCCTGCCGGATGCCGTGCCGCTGCTTGCCGTGACGGCGGAGCAGTGGGCGAGCCCGCGCAATGGCGAGGTCATCGTATCGATGCCCCCGCTTGTGGCTGTGATGCAGGATGTCATGAGCAGGCCTGCGAGCCGTATTGCGCTACGTCATCCCGGTGGCGAGGAAGGCATTGCGTGGGCGCAGGATCTGCGCGACTGGCTGGTAGCACTGGGCATGTCTTCAGATCGCATTGAGGTGGTGCAGGGTGGCGCTGGCGGTGCCATTGAGCTTGCTGTTCTGGCCGCACCCAGTCATAACACGGGGAAGGAGGGCGCCGACCCATCGGGTAGCGCAGGCATGGCGTCCTTTCCTGTTGTGGATATTCCTCCGATGGATCAAGGAGAGACCCCATGAGCCGCGTCGCCGCAATTCAGATGGCTTCCGGGCCGAGCGTCAGCGCCAATTTGCTGGAGGCCGCCAGATTGATCCGCAATGCCGCGCAAGCGGGTGCGGAACTGGTCGTGTTGCCTGAAAACTTCGCCATTATGGGTATGACGGAATTCGACAAGGTCAAGATCCGCGAGCAGGACGGGCAGGGGCCGATCCAGGATTTTCTATCCCAACAGGCCGCAAAGAACGGTGTCTGGCTGGTGGGCGGCACTATCCCACTGGTGGCGAACAGCCCCGGCAAAGTGCGCGCCGCCTGCTTGCTGTTCAATGCCAAAGGCGAGCGTGTGGCGCGTTACGACAAGATACATATGTTCGACGTGCGCGTCGAAGAAAGCGGGGAAAACTACGTCGAATCGGAAACGATTGAAGCCGGAGACACGACGGTGGTGGTGGACACTCCTTTTGGTAGGCTGGGCCTGGCGGTGTGTTACGACCTGCGTTTCCCTGAGTTGTTCCGGCGCCTGCTGGACGATGGCATGGAGCTGGTCGCGGTGCCATCGGCGTTTACCGCTATCACCGGCAAGGCCCACTGGGAAACGCTAGTGCGCGCCCGCGCCGTGGAGAATCTGTGCTATGTGGTTGCCGCTGCCCAGGGAGGCTATCACGTCGGCGGACGCGAAACCCACGGCGACAGCATGATCGTCGGGCCGTGGGGTATAGTGCTGGATCGCCTGCCGCGCGGCTCAGGGTTTGTCAGCGCGGAGATTGACCGTGGCCGCCTGGAGAGCATTCGCCGCAACTTTCCATCGATACAGCACCGCAAACTGCGATGTGCATAAAAAATCATAAAGATGTTGGCGCGCACAACAGCGGCAATTTTTTGCTTTTCACCTCATGAAAATCCAAGCATGGAATTTTAGAGGTTCCCATTAAGCCAGAACTCGGAATTCGAAATCATGAATACATCGCTTGATATTGCCCGCCACATTCTGCTTGCCCCTTCGGGCCTTACCGAGGCGGACCTGCACGGCGTGCTGGGCCAGGTGTTGACTCACGCGGTAGACAGCGCTGATCTCTACTTCCAGGCCACGCATTACGAATCCTGGTCGCTGGAAGATGGCATCGTCAAGGAAGGCAGTTACAGCATAGATCGCGGCGTTGGCGTGCGCGCCATCAGCGGTGAAAAAACCGGCTTCGCCTATTCCGATGAGATCGCTCTGCCCGCGCTGACCGAGGCCGCCTTCGCCGCGCGTGCCATCGCCCGTAGTGGGCAGCAACATCGGGTAAAAGCCTTGTCAGCCGTCGCAGGGCATCGCTTGTATTTGCCTACGAATCCGCTTGGAACCTTGCCCGAGCAAGATAAAGTGGCCTTGCTGGAGTCGCTGGACGCAGAGGCGCGCAAGCAGGATCCGCGCGTCAAGCAGGTAATGGTCAGCCTCGCGGGCGTCTATGACGTGGTACTGGTGGCCGCGTCCGACGGCACACTGGCTGCCGATGTGCGTCCGCTGGTACGCGTCAACGTGAGCGTGATCGTCGAACAAGATGGCCGTCGTGAGCAAGGGTCAAGCGGTGGTGGTGCGCGTGCCGGTTACGAATTTTTTTCAGGAGACGGGCGTGCTCTGGGCTATGCGCGCGAAGCAGTGCGGCAGGCGCTGGTCAACCTCGATGCGCGCGCCGCGCCTGCCGGCGCCATGCAAGTGGTGCTCGGGCCGGGCTGGCCGGGTGTGTTGCTGCACGAGGCGATCGGCCACGGACTGGAAGGAGACTTCAACCGCAAAGGCACCTCCGCGTTCGCCGGGCGCATCGGCGAACGCGTCGCCTCCCCACTGTGTACCGTGGTGGACGACGGCACCCTGGACAGCCGCCGCGGTTCGCTCAATGTCGATGACGAAGGCACCCCCACGCAACGCACCGTGCTCATCGAAAACGGCATTCTCAAGGGCTACATGCAAGACAAAATGAACGCCCGCCTGATGGGTGTCGCCCCTACCGGCAACGGCCGTCGCGAGTCCTACGCCCACCTCCCTATGCCGCGCATGACCAACACCTACATGCTGGCCGGCGAGCATGATCCACAAGAAATCATTGCCTCGGTGAAAAACGGCCTGTATGCCGTCAACTTCGGTGGCGGCCAGGTCGACATCACCTCCGGCAAATTCGTCTTCTCGGCGAGCGAAGCTTACATGATCGAAGACGGTAAAATCACCTATCCCGTCAAAGGCGCCACCCTCATCGGCAACGGCCCCGACGTACTCACCCGCGTCAGCATGGTCGGCAACGACCTGAAGCTTGATACAGGCGTCGGCACCTGCGGCAAGGAAGGCCAGAGCGTACCGGTCGGCGTGGGACAGCCGACGCTAAGGGTGGATGGACTCACCGTGGGCGGGACGAGCGCTTCGTAAGCCAGTAAATCATGAATTTATCCGCCATTCTCGTCGTCAGCTTTCCGGCTCAAGTGGAGAGCTGTATGGCCCGGCTCGACACGCTACCTGGTGTCGCCGTCCACCATTCCGATCCTGCCACGGGCAAGATAGTCGTGATCCAAGAGGCCGCTTCAACTGACGCCGAGGTCGAAGGCTTGAAACGCATCAAGGCGCTGAACGAGGTTTTGATGGCGGAAATGATCTACCATTATTTTGAGGGCGATGAGACGCTGGAAACAGCGATGCCCGCTGGTCTCGATGAGTTTCAGGGGCTGGGAGAATTACCCGAGTTCTTGAATCCGCGCAAGGAATAACACCCTCAACACCGCTATTACGCCACGATTGTGCTGGATGTGCGCCTCGTGGTCGCGCCAGAACAACGCTAGGACCAATCTATAGCGAGAAGTTACGCATGAGCATTACCCGTCGCGATTTTTTAAAAACCTGTCTAGCCGCTGCCGCGGCAGCCAGTGTCGGCATTTCCCTGAGTCCAGCCGCCCAGGCGGCGGCGCGTAAGATCGATGAGGGTTGGCGCTGGGATAAGGGCGTGTGTCGGTTCTGCGGTGTCGGCTGCGGCATCCAGATCGCCACCAAGAACGGTCGTATCGTCGCCACCAAGGGCGACCCCGACTCACCCGTCAATCGCGGCCTCAACTGTATCAAGGGCTATTTCAACGGCAAGATCCTCTACGGTGAAGACCGCTTGACCCAGCCATTGCTGCGCATGAAGGATGGCAAGTTCAATAAGAAAGGCGACTTCGTGCCGGTCTCCTGGGAGCGCGCCTTCGACGAGATGGAGATGCAATTCAAGCGGGCCTATCGCGAACTGGGTCCCACCGGCGTGGCGGTGATGGGCTCCGGCCAGTACACCATTCAGGAAGGTTACGCAGCTGTGAAGCTGATGAAGGCCGGTTTTCGCAGCAACAACATCGACCCAAATGCACGGCACTGCATGGCCTCGGCCGTGGCCGGTTTCATGCAGACCTTTGGTATCGACGAGCCTTCTGGTAATTACGACGATATCGAAGAGACCGACACCATGGTGCTGTGGGGCGCCAACATGGCTGAGATGCATCCCATCCTGTGGACACGCATCGTCGATCGCCGCCTGTCGAACGAGAAGGTGCGCATCGTCAATCTCAGCACCTACAGCAATATGTCGTCCGACATGGCCGACCTGGAGATCATCTTCAAGCCGCAGACCGATCTGGCGATTCAGAATTTCATCGCCCGCGAGATCATCAAGCGCGATGCGGTCAACTGGGACTTCGTCAAGAAACACTGCGCCTTCGCCACCGGCCCTTACGATATCGGTTACGGCATGCGCGACAACGACAAGTTTGCCTTTGATGCTGAAAAAGACACCCAGGCCAAACAACTTCAGATCAGCCTCGACGCCGCCGAGGCCATCGGCCAACGACGCAAGGCGGGTGAGCAGGTAGTGCAGGCCAACAGTAATTCAGCCGGCAAACACTGGCTGATCGAATTCGAACATTTCAAACAGGCGCTCGAACCTTACACCCTGGATTTCGTCGCCGAACTGGCCAAGGGTGATGCCGACGAACCGTTGGCCCAGTTCAAGGCCAAGCTGCAACAGCTGGCCGATTACTATATCGAGGATCAGCGCAAGGTGGTGTCGTTCTGGACCATGGGGTTCAACCAGCATCAGCGCGGCACCTGGGCCAACGAGCAGGCGTACATGAATCATCTCTTGCTGGGCAAGCAGGCCAGCCCGGGCAACGGCGCCTTTTCGCTCACCGGCCAGCCCTCGGCCTGCGGCACCGCTCGCGAAGTGGGCACCTTCGCCCATCGCCTGCCTGCCGACATGGTGGTCGACAATCCCAAGCATCGTGCCTTCGTCGAAGAGATCTGGAAGTTACCGGCCAAGACACTCAACCCCAAGGTCGGCAGCCACATCACCAAGATCATGCGCGATCTGGAAGACGGCTCGGTCAAATGGCTGTGGGTCCAGGTCTGTAATCCGTTTCAGGGTACGGCCAATGCCAATCACTGGATTAAGGCTGCGCGCGAAATGGATAACTTTATCGTGGTGGCTGACGCCTATCCCGGTATCTCGACCAAGGTGGCTGATCTGGTTTTACCCGCAGCGATGATCTTCGAAAAGTGGGGCGCCTACGGCAATGCCGAGCGCCGCACACAGATGTGGCGCGAGCAAGTGCCGCCGCCCGGCCAGGCGCGCAGTGATATCTGGCAGATTTTGGAATTCTCCAAACGCTTCAAATTGAAAGAGGTGTGGGGCGAGCAGGCCATCCCCGGCCTCAAAGACGAGGGCTTTGCCCCCAACACGATGCCCGATGTGCTCGACTCTGCCAGGCAGATGGGCTATTCACCCGACAGCACGCTGTACGATGTGCTGTTCGCCACTGCCGAAAATAAAAAGATCAAGTGGCCCGACCCAATCGCCAAGGGGCACGACAATCACACGGTCAAAGTGCTGGGCGACGGCTGGTTTGTGGAGAAAGCGCTGCTCGAAGAATATACCCGCTTGGGCCGCGGCCATGGCCATGATCTGGCACCCTTCGATCTCTACATGCACGACGACGTGCGCGGTCTGCGCTGGCCGGTGATCGATGGCAAGGAAACCAAGTGGCGCTTCAACGAAGCCTATGACCCCTATGTCACCAAGGGCAGCGGCTTTGAATTCTACGGTGATGCGATGAAGTCCCTTCCCAGTGGTGACCTCGACGCCATCACCAACAGGGAGCTGGTCAAGCTCGACGGCAAGGCCAAGATATTCTTCCGCCCCTATGCCGCGCCGGTGGAACAACCGGATGGAGACTACAACATGTGGCTCTGCACCGGCCGGGTGTTGGAGCACTGGCACAGCGGCACCATGACCCGCCGCGTGCCGGAGTTGCACCGCGCCGTGCCCACCGCCATGTTGTACATGCATCCGCGGGATGCCGAGGCGCATGGCCTCAAGCGCAAGGACGTGGCCTGGGTCGAATCCCGCCGCGGCAAGATTAAGGCGCTGGTGGAAACCCATGGTGGCCGAAATCGCATGCCGCGTGGCACGGTGTTCGTGCCATGGTTCGACGAAGGGGTGTTTATCAACAAGCTGACCTTGGATGCCACCTGTCCGATCTCGAAACAGATTGACTTCAAGAAGTGCGCCGTCAAGGTCTACAAGGCCTGAGGAAAAGAGATGAAGAATACAATCACAAAAGCAGCACTGACTGCCTGTCTGGCAGGCTTGATGAGCATCGCCCAAGCGGCTGACGGCATCGCCGAGAGTGACATGGGGCTGAGCAAGGCCAGCGTGTTTGATGTGCCCGCCCCGGCGCCGTTCAACTACGAGGGGGTGATGCCGGGTGGCAACCCTGTATATAAACGTGCCTACCCCGGCGCACCGCCGCAGATTCCGCACAATATTGAATTGATGATACCGGTAAAAGCGACCGTCAATTACTGCCTGAGCTGCCACGGCCGTGCGGAGCAGCTCAGCCAGCCGTTACAGGGCAAGCCCACGCCTATTCCAGCCAGCCACTATACTGATCTGCGCCATGTGCCCGAAAAGGTCGGTAGCAAGGTGGTCGGCGCGCGTTATGTCTGCACCCAGTGTCATGTGCCGCAAGCGGACGTCCAACCGCTAGTAAAGAACAAGTTTTGATCTGGAACATGTCATGTTCAGCAGATGATATGGATACTGGGCGCCGCTCCTTTCCGCGTGGCACCTTGCTCACCCGTGGGGGCAGGGAGGCACTAATAGCGAGGCAGGGGCCAGAGAGAGGAGGGGTCTAACACATCAACATTTCCCCCTGACTCCCCTCAATTCTCTGCACCGCCCGACTTACCGTCATAGGATGCACCCCGAAATGCTCGTCTATGACCATCGAAATGTGATGCCCAGGGCATTCTGAACACCAGCTTAACAATGTCAACGAAGCAGTGAACGAACTCGAAGCGGAAGCTGCATAATTTTGCTGGGGCATAGTGCCAAATGATTTCCGTCACGTTCGAAGGAATACGTTATAGCTATTACGCTCTGTGAGTTCTGTTCAGTTACGAACAGTTTCGTTATAAAACTGGTGCCGGCGGAGGGAATCGAACCCCCGACCTACTGATTACAAATCAGTTGCTCTACCAACTGTGCTACGCCGGCATAATGACATTTAAAATATAAAACACACGCTTCCGCATCACGGTAGCCGCACATTCTATGGCACATGCCTGCTAAAGGCAATCATCATCGGCAAGGGCGCGGCTGCTGCTGAATGCTGGAAAATTCCCCAGGGAAGCTGCCGGAAAGCTCTTGCCATAACGAATCCGACACTGTGTTACCGTCGTTTGCGTCTAAATCCAGCCAATATTCCCGCTGCTCCGTGGCGGTACCCTCGCGCAAGCTCGGTTTGAATCCCCGCCCCATAATTTGGATGCCGACACGCTGCGCATCCTCGCTCGATGCAAAAGGGCCGAGTGTATAACAGATCGTCGCCGGGGTCTTGGCAACGGCTGGTTGCGGCTTGCTTTCCGGCGGAGGCGCGGCCGGGGGCTGCTGGCCTGCCTCGCTCAACAATGTCAATGTCTTCACCGTGCCGTCCAGTGGCAATGCTATGGGTGTTTGCGCGCCGCTTTCTTCTTGCCGGCTATATTGCCAGCCAAAAAAAGCCGCGTTCAAGACCAGCAATAGGATGAGCAACCATTTCATGGCGTCTTCGTTGCGATAATCGCCAATCCTTGCAATACCAGGTCTGGCTCATGACGATAGGCGCCCGCGAGAAGCACGAGGAGGGCGGGGGCATCACCGCCGGTGATCACGCATGTCATCTCCCCGCGAATCTCTGTGGCAACGTCGGCAACGACGCGGTCAATGACCGCTACGGCTGCGTACAGCGTGCCGCCCTGAACGCCGCCCTGGGTGTCGCGCGCCAGAATAGTTGCCGTGCCGGTCGCACGAGGTGATTCCTGTGCTATGCCTTTGGTGTTGTCCACAAGGGCATTGCGCATCATTGCCAGCCCCGGCACGATCAGCCCGCCCTGGTGCTCGCCGTTCTTGGTCAGAATGTCTATGGTGATTGCCGTGCCGCAATCAATAATGCAGGCCGCGCCTTTCACGTGATGATAAGCGGCGACCATCGCCGCCCAGCGGTCTACTCCCAGCTTGCCCGGCTCGACATAGGCATTGCGTATGCCAAAGGCGGTACGCTGAGGCACTACAAACTCGGCGCGCAACTCCCATGTCTTTTTTACCCATGCCGCCAGCTTGTCGCCAAACGACTGCCCCGCCACGTTCGCGACCACCACGCGGTCAGGCCGGGGAAGTGCGCCCCAGGTTTCATCCGCGAAGCTGTGGAAACTTTCTTCGGGCCGAGCGGCGCACCCCGTATCGCTAAAATCGAGAGCATCATGCTCAACGCTGGCCCATTTGATACGGGTATTACCAGCATCCACTAATAACATTGTCACTGAATTCGCCTACTGAATAGGGCGCTATTGCGCGCCTATTCCCTCAAGAAACCATCCTTAAACTTACTTCGCCATACGGAAAATGCCGTATGACACCATTATCATCCAGAATCAGCGCGCCGGAGGCATCAATACCTCGCCCCACGCCTGTTATGGAGTCATTGTGCAACTGCAAGGTTACCGGTTTGCCATTGGCGGCATCAAGCCGCATCCATTCACCATGAAATGCGGATAAGCCGTCTGCTTCAAATTGGCGCAACGCCAGTGCCAGGTGCCGCAGCAATCGTCCGGCGACCTCGTTGCGTGATACAGGGGCATCCAGCGCCGTCTCCATGTCGACCCACGGCTGATCTATCATAGCCGGTGTTTGGCGCGGCATGCGCACGTTCAGGCCTATGCCCACCACCACGCTGCACGCACCGGAGAGTTCACCTGTCATCTCCAGCAATATGCCGGCCAGCTTGCGCCCCTGCCATAGAATATCATTAGGCCACTTCAGCTCCACATCCGGCATCCCTGCGTCTTGCAGTGCGCGCGTTACCGCCACCCCCACGGCTAGTCCCAACCCCGACAGAGACTCTGGGCTCAGCGCAAAGCGCCACAAAACGGAAAGGTAGATGTTGGCGCCAAAGGGAGATATCCACGCCCTGCCGCGCCGCCCGCGCCCGGCTTGCTGGCGTTCCGCCAGGCAGACTTGTCCGGAGAGTGCTCCCAGCCTTCCTTTCTGCATCAAATGGCGATTGGTGGAGTCGATATCATGATGGATTTCCAGATCCGGCAACAGGGCGCGCGCCTCCTCAGGCACGAAACAGAGAATGGCATCACGGTCCAGCAATTCCAGGGAATGAGCAAGGCGGTAACCCTTGCCAGACACTGCATGCAGAACGATATCCCACTCTGCGAGGGTTTTCAGGTGTTTCCAGACTGCGCTACGGCCCATACCCAATGTCGCGCCCAGCGCTTCACCGGAGTGAAAATGCCCGTCGGAGAGGATGCGGAGAAGTTGATAAAGCGGTTGCATCCGGTGATTTTATACCAGACCACCGGATTTTGTTGCACTCGTAAGTGTGTCGCCACAAAAAAGCGGCGGCTGGAGCCGCGATGAAAACGCCATTGCTGCACGAGTGCATTCATGCGCATCGGATGGAGGGCACGGCTTCGCGCCCCCCATTACTCGTAATCATCCATCCTGCCGTCGGCCCAGTCCTCACGCATGAGATCCATATCCTCATATCCCTTGTAATCATCGCCATCGACTGTGTCGTAGGCGCCCGCCAGATCTTCCGGCGGAGAAGCGGTCTCCAGGCCCAGCGCAGCCCAGGTGTCAAGGTCGAACTCTTCCACCGTGCCGTCATAATGCTGTACGTCGACAGTGCCATCGGCTTCGTCAACGGCTACCACTTCGAACAAATTGCCTTCGGGCATTTTGTACCAATCACCGATAATGGGTTCAAATGGAACTTGCATTTGTTTTCCTCCGTCACATCACGTCAGCCAAATCTGCCGTTATGCCGCTTAAAGCACGGTATCTTGCAGTAACATGTTATTTGGCAAGTAAAATAAATCTCTCAAGCGGGATGGCGCAGCGGAGCTCCATTCCTGCCGCCACCATTTCCTTCGCTACCTCTTTTATAGTCGAAGAAGACGCTCCAGTTCAAGGTATGTATCGGCAAGGCAATATGCATCTTGAGAGTCCTGTTGTCAGGTAATTGAACAACCCAAAACCCCCGGCCTACTTAAAAAGACTGACACAGATATTTGAGAATTAACACTAAATCAGGTACCTTTAAGCATACGGCCGCGCTCTAGCGCATGTGCATGTGATCGAGATGTTGATAGCTATCGGAGGTTTCGACCATCAATAGAACTCTCACTCTTACCGATACAGATCAAGAACGACCTATTATTACACCTGAAGGAGACCGACATGAAACTACCTTTGCAGATTACCGCCCGCGATGTCTCCCTGTCTGAAACAGCCGAAACAGCCATCCGTGAGAAAGCCGCCAAGCTGGACACATTCTACGACAAAATCATGGCGTGCCGCGTGCTGGTGGAGGCGCCGCACCGCAGCCAGCACCAGGGCGTACTCTACAATGTGCGCATTGACCTGACCGTGCCTGGTTCGGAGTTGGTGGTAAAACGCGAATCTCATGAGGATATTTACGTGGCAATCCGCGACGCTTTTGATGCGGCACGGCGCCAGTTGCAGGATTTTGTACAACGTCAGCGAGGTGAAGTGAAGGCTCACCAGTACGAATAGGGAAGGCGAGGGCGCTGAAAGGCGCCCGCCTGAGACCCCTGAAAAATCTCATGGATGGGGTTTTTCAGGGGTTTTTTATTTTCAAGCACCGCTCAAAAGCTATGCGAAACTCCCATTATCAAACCATAGCGCGGCACCAGGTTTGTTTCATTCACATACTGATAAATGGGCAATTGCACATGGGCGTAAAGCACCGTGCTATCCGAGGCCTGCGCCTTTATGCCGGGCGTGAGGTAGGTCCAGGTGCCGCCGGTGCTGGGCACATTGTATCCCTTGAACTCATCCCGCGGAGCCTGGCGCATGTTGATCTGCAGGCTGGCGGTAAGCGCTTTTTCCGCGACATTGAAGAGATAATTCACCCCGCCATTGACGAGCAAGGTGTTGCCAAACCTGTAATCCAGGTCATTTTTTGTGGTGAGTTGATACGAAGCGGAGGCAAAGGCATCCATGCGGTGTGGCTTGATCTGATAGGCGTAATAAGCCGAAACCAGGCCGTCCCACGAGCCGGTGCCGGGCATGACAGTGGGTTCGTTGATGGCGCCGCTGCTATTGAGGAGTTTGTATTCGCCGGTCGGCGCCTTAATGCCCGCTCCTGCGACCAGCAGATGCCTGATGCTGGTATGCAAGGCATATTTGCCGATCAGGCGCAGGTCACCCAGGCCGCTGAAGGTTTGGGATGAGAAATGTTCTTCCTTGACCCCGGCGTGTTCCTCGATGACGAAGTGTTCATGCAGGCGATTGTTCATTAGTGGCATGGCGAGCGTCACAGCAAATTTGCGGGTAACGCCGTAGCTGAGGTCCAGCTGCATCAATTCATTATTCGTGCGCACCTCGCGGTGGTGATTGGGTTCAATCTCGCCCTTGCCGAAATCGATGCCCGGCGTCAACGCTTCCGGGGCGCGCTCGCTGCCCTGCTGGGCGCGGCTCATCGGGATGAATCGGTAGGACAAGTCCATAATGAGCTGCCCCGGATTGGCGATGCCATCCTGCGTGCCGGTAACAAGAAAACAGTTGGCCGAGCCGCAACTGGCATGGGCAGTGGGCACGCTCACGACTAGCCACAAGGCGGTTATAGCGCTCACTGCGGCATAAGCTGATTTTTGCATGGAATTCCCCGTTGCGATTTGTTTGAAGCCGGATGAGATAAAGAGATAACGATGTTAATGGGAGGGGATGCCCAGGGGAATGCGGCATTATGTCGCACCACCCTATGGCAGAATCCGGAACCTTTCAACCTAAAAACCTCCGTTGGAACCGTAGCGAGAATGACCAAGGTGTTGAAGATGGGTGAAAAAATCGCGAAATATTCCGCAGCCGTAGCCTACCGCTACGGTGAGGACAGATTTCGCGATTTTTTCGCGCAGATTCGGCGCATTAGGCGTTCGCAGTAGGTTCCAACGGAGGTTTTTAGGTTCAACCTACATGCGCCATTCGAGGCCAGCGTAAACTGCCCTGCCGTCGCCGGGAAGAAACTGGCGGGAATCCAACCCCATGGCGTTTGCGATGACGCCCGTGGAGGCCGCATACTTTTCATTGGTGAGATTTTTGCCCTCGACAAACCAGGCGTATCCTTTGTCCACCCGATAGCCCAGTTTGAACCCCAGCAGTGCATAGGCATCGGCGAACAGGGTGTTGGCGTGATCCACGGCATATTTGCCCGGCGACCACTCTACGTTGGGTCCGAAATAATACCCTTCAGGGGTACGGTAGAGGAGATCGGCGCGGTAAAAATGTTTTGGGATGCCGGCCAGTTCCTTATTGCCGAACACAGGATCGTTTCTGAAGCGGAAGTCGTTCCACATATAGGTCTGACGCAGTACCAAACGCTTGATGAGTGTGGCATCAAGGCCCAACTCGACGCCTTGGTGTAAAGTGGCATCCGCGTTGATAGTGCCGCGCGGGTTACCCAGCGGATCGGTAAGGCTCAATAACTCATCCTTGACCCGCGCATAGTAATACGCCGCATCCCAGCGCATGCCGTTCGATGCCCCGCGCGTGCCCAACTCCAGTGTGGTTGCAGTCTGTTGCCTGACCGGCGTCACCGTGGGGCCACCGGCCAGCTCTCCGAACGAGGGTGGCTCGAAGCTGCGGCTCACATTGGCAAACACCTGGGACAGCGCATTGATCTCATGACGCACGCCGAGTTTCGGGCTGACGCCATAGTACACCTTGTCCACGCTGTTATCGGCGCCGTCCGCGAGGAACAGATCTTTCAGCTTGCGCGAGGCGCGTGATAACTGCGCCCCGGCAACTAGGGCCGTGGCGGGTTGAATGTAATGCTGATTCTCCGCATACAGGTCAAGGTTTGCAGAGGTCTGCTGGCTTTCGTTGGTGCGCGCCCCGCGTGCGCCGTTGACGTTCCTGAAGCGGTCATCCTTTGCGGTGCCGCGCACCGGGCTAAACCCGACCGTCAGAATATTCTTTCGCCCCCCCAGCGTAGCGTGCGAGATATAGCGCAGTTCCGCGCCGTAGTCATGTGAAGCCACGTCCAGTACCTGGAAAATTGGATGGAACAGATCTTTGTACGAATAGAACAGCATTGCCTCCAGGCGCTGGTCACCCCAGTGATAGACAGTTTTATTGGAAACGCGCGTCAAGTTGAAGTCGCGCTTGTAATTGCCCGTAATATTTGCAGGCGCTGCGAGGCGCGGGTTGGTTTCAAGCTCGGCCTTGGTCGAGTTGCCGGGAAGTTCCGAATCCGTATTCACGTAGCTGAGATAAAATCGCGTTTCAAGGTTGTCGTTGAGGCGCAGGCCGTAGTTGCCTGACAGGCGCTGGTTGTTCTGCCGGGCATGGTCGCGGAAGCCATCCTGCGAAAAATGCGAGAGAGAAACATAATAATCCGATTTTTCCTTCACTCCGGCGAGGCTCGCCTGGCCGCGCAGGTAGCCGAAACTGCCAGTCTCCAGCCGCGCCTGCACGGGCGGTGCATCATACCCCGAAGGTGAAACAAAATTGATCGCGCCACCAAGAGTGGTGGAACCATATTGAAGCGCATTGGCACCGCGGAACACTTCGATATAGCGCGCGGTGAGCGGCTCCACCGCCTGGAAATCACCGCCGCCATCGGCCAGGTTGAGCGGAACGCCGTCCTGCATCAGCTTGATGCCGCGCAGATGGAAGGTACGCTGAAGACCGGAGCCACGTATCGACAGCCGGGCCTCCTCTCCCCCGAATCTTGGCTGCACAAAAACACCTGGCGAGAAGCCCAGCGCATCCTGCAATGTGGTGGCACGCCCGGTTTTGTATGTTTCGGCATCGACAATGTCGACCCCGCCGGGGATAAGATTGATCCGCTGCCGGGCGGTTTCGATGGAGGGTGGCGTCAGGATGGACCCTGCTCCCGCTTTTGACGCCGAAACCACCACCTCCTTCAGCGTTATATTTGTACTATCTATTGTTTCTGCCCAAGCGGCCGTCCCCGCCATGCTTGCGTATATGCCCGCCAACACGGAATGAAGCGAAAACTTTGTTAAGACGTTCATCGATACTCCGCGATACTATGAATTGATATTGGTCTGTCAGACACGCATAGGCTGGGATGAAGAGGCCATGTTACCGGTATCGCTGGCGTGTGCTCTTTCATGCGGCGGCCGTATCGCGACGGCTGAGCAGCAGACGTAAACTCTCAATGGCGGCGAAGACCGCCACGCTCGCACCGAACACCGGCAGCGCGATGGATAGCGCGATGGCTGTGAGCCACAGCCACCACGGCGCCTCGCGCATGTGACGCAGGGTGGTCATGGGTGCGCCCAGACGCCCGCGTGGACGCCGCTTCCACCACATCACCCAACCAGAGATCACACTGAACATCACCGTCAACGCGGCCAGCCCGAGCAACACCTGATTCCATACGCCAAGCTCGGTGCGATGGAACGGAATGCCAACCGTGGTCGCTTTGGAAAGCAAGGGTAGTTGCTCCCAATCACTGAAAAACAGCACTTTGCCGCTGTAGGCGTCCAGCGCCAGGCGAAAGCGTTTGGTGGGTTGGGTGCGGTCGAAATTTTCGATACGCCACACGCCCGTCGCTTTACCGGGTGGTGATAGGCTCATCGAAATATCCGGCGCCACGCGACGAGCGTGTTCGAATGCCGCCTGCAAACTCATGGGCGTTTGGCCCTGTGGCGCGATCGAGGACAAGGACTTGGGAAAACGCGGCGCGCCCTGATCCAGCGCCTGTTGCAAGATGCGGAAGTTCTCGCCGCTGTACTTGGCCCAGGTCAAACCTGTGACAAGTACCACGCCCAACACACCACACATGGCTATCGCCAGCACCGTATGCAGATCGCGCCAGGTCTGGCGTCCCTGTCCCAGGCGTGGTACCAGCGCGCACCAGCCGGGGCCACCAGCGGCTTGGGAGTGTGGCCACCACAGCATTAAACCGGTGGCGAACATTACCAGCATCCAGCTCGCGCCCAACTCCGTGAGCCAGCGCCAGCCATCACCCTGCAACGCGCTGGAGTGGAGTTTTTTGGCCCAGGTCTGGAAGCGCTCCATTTCGTGCAGGTTGCCCACCACCTGTGCGGTGTAGGGGTTCACATACACGATACGGCCCTGCGGCAAGCCATGATCGTGTTCCGCCGCAGCGCCCGAGTGATGGTGTAAGTCGAAGAACACTTGCGTTGTCTCGCCAGGCCGGTGCGCGGGGACAATAAAGCGCGGCTTGCCGTGTGGCTGATCGGCCTGCGCCGCCGTAAGTTGCGCATCGAGCGGCAATGCCGGGCCGGTCACGGCCACATGATCCACGACGGCGTGACGCCACGCCTCGATCTGCGGAGTAAACACGTACAATAGCCCAGTAAGCGCGGCGAACAGCATGATAGGCGTAGCGATCAACCCAGCCCAGAAATGAATGCGCCACAGCAACTGATGCAAAGCTGCCTTGCGGTGATCGATTTGCTCATCGGTGAGAGGCAATGTATTCATGATAAGTCTTCCCAGTGATGCCGCATTTTACTGGTTAGCTCACCGGTGCCGGAATGTGACACGTTGCCGCGCGGCAATTTGCCGCACCTTGCCTCTGGCGTGTAATAAAGGCAACATGGCGCCATGCTGGTAAACCTGTCGCCCTCATCCCGTTCTTCCGCGCTGAATCTGCAGCGTCTGCTTGCCCTGAGAGGGGTGGCTATTTCCTGCCAATCGCTCACGGTACTGGTGGCTGTCTATGGTCTGGACATGCCTTTGCCGTTGCCTGCCGTGGGAGCCATCATCGCCGCTTTCGCGGCGCTCACCCTCTTGGCCTGGGTGCGTCTTAAACTGCCCCGCCCAGTGACGGACAAGGAACTGTTCGGCCATCTCCTGATCGACGTGGCCGCCCTGACTGTGCTGCTGTATTTCACTGGCGGTTCCGCCAATCCGTTTGTCTCGCTGCTGTTGCTGCCTTTGACCATCGCCGCTGCCGCCCTGCCCGGGACGTATAGCTGGGCGATGGCGGCGATCTCTGTGGTGTGTTACTCGCTGCTGATGGTGTTTTATGTGCCGCTGCCGCACAACCGCAACAATGACTTCAACCTGCATGTGCTGGGGATGTGGTTCAACTTCATGCTGAGCGCCGGTCTGATCGCCTATTTTGTGGTCAAGATGGGCAATACCCTCCGCGAACGTGACCAGCGGCTTGCCGAGGCGCGGGAAAACGCACTGCGTGATGAGCGTCTGGTGGCGCTGGGTACCCTGGCGGCGGGGGCGGCGCATGAGCTGGGCACGCCGCTGGCGACCATGGCGATATTGACCAAGGAGCTAGAGCAGGAGTATGCTGCTCTGCCGGGGATGAGCGAAAAAATGCGTATCTTGCGCGATCAGGTGAATCGCTGCAAAGGCATACTCTCCACCATGGCGTCCTCCGCCGGCCAGGCGCGTGCCGAATCCGGCCATGCTGTGGCGTTGGACAGCTATCTTGAAGATGTACTCAAGCAATGGCGGAGCATGCGCCCAGCAATCACAGTACAACCCCGCTGGCAAGGGCCGCTGCCCGCACCGCGCATCGTGGCGGAACAAACCCTGACGCAAGCAATTACCAACATCCTGAATAATGCTGCTGACGCCTCGCCGGATAATGTCGAAGTAGAAGGACGTTGGGACGCACGCGAGTTGATCCTGGAAATTTTCGACCGCGGCATGGGGCTGACTCCAGTCACCCAGGCACGCGCGGGCGAGCTGCTGTTTACCACCAAGGAACCCGGTCAGGGCTTGGGGCTGGGACTGTTTCTGGCGCATGCCACGATCAGCCGCTTCGGAGGTAGCGTGCAGCTCCTCAACCGGGAGGGCAGCGGCGCTTGTACGCGCGTTGTATTGCCCTTGACCAACTTGAAGACATCAACATGACTTTTACGATCGACGCAACCGAAGACAACCGCCCCAGTCTATTGCTGGTGGATGATGACCTGACCTTTTGCCAGGTGTTGTCGCAAGCATTAATAAAACGCGGTTTTGCGGTTCGACTGGCACACAGCGTCGATGAGGCGCTGTGCTTGGTTGAGGACGATGCGACGCACAGGGACGTGCTAGTGCCGCAGGAGGGTCGCTCCAACGCATCCCGCGTTCGCGACAGTCGTCCATCCATAGACAGCGCAGGATGCCGGGAGTGGCCGCCCGAATACGCGGTGATAGACCTGCGCATGCCCGGCCCTTCCGGCCTGGTGCTGGTGGAAAAGCTCAAGACCCTCGACAGCCACACCCGCATCGTCGTACTCACCGGCTACGCCAGCATCGCCACCGCCGTGGAGGCCATCAAGCTGGGCGCGACCCACTACCTCACCAAGCCTGCCGACGCCGATGAGATCGTGCAGGCATTCCACTGCGAGACGGGCGAGGCGAGTATGGCCATTGCGGAAAACCCCTTGTCGGTGGACAGGCTGGAGTGGGAGCATATCCAGAAGGTGCTGCTGGAATGCCAGGGCAACATCTCCGCCACTGCGCGGCGCCTGGACATGCACCGCCGCACACTGCAACGAAAACTCAACAAACGGCCAGCGCGGCGGTGAACGAAAATATTTATAATGACACCGAATATCAGAACTTTTAAGAGTCCCGTTAAGGACTGAGCCCGGCGAGATTCCATGCAGTCATACAACCTTCAAGACGTAAACCTCGCCATTCCCCTTGCCTATCTGTCCCGCGGCAGCGCCTATGAACATCAGGGACGTGTGGCCGGACTGGGGATTTCTGCAGATGGCAGCATGATGACCGCCTTGGTGCGTGGCAGCGGGCGGAGACCCTATAAGGTAATAGTGCAGATTGCCGGGCAAGCAGGCCATGCCCGCATCAGGGGAAATTGTAGTTGCCCCGTCGGCAATAATTGCAAACATGTCGCGGCGGTGCTGCTACATGCGTTGCATCAAAAACCCTCACTACCACCAGCGCCCGCTGCTCCAAAGCCCAGCCCCGCCGATGCACATGGAAGTGCGAGTGCCGCCAGAGGCAGGATGCCGGAAGCGGCCGATGCACATGGAAGTGCGAGTGCCACCAGAAGCGGGATGCTGGGAGCGGCCGACACGCAGATCAGTGATTGGCTGGCGCGCATGGAGCAGGCCATGGCGCCCAAATCCGAACCGCCAGTGGAGATCCCAGAGCGGCTGCTGTATCTCCTTTCCATACTCGAGAATCTCCGGCCGCCGCGTTTGGAAGTCAAGTTGATAGCGACACGGCTGCTCAAGGCGGGCGGTTATGGCAAGGCGAAAAATTTGCCCAGCGTGGCGGCAACATCACCCCCGCGTTACGCAGCTCCCGCTGATACGGCCATCCTGCGCTGGCTGCATGTGCTAAACCCATTTTTTGCGCACAGCAACAGCTACCGCCTGGAAGGAGCGGACGGAGAACGTGTGCTGCGCGACATGCTCGTTACCGGTCGCTGTCATTGGCGGGAGAAGGACAGCGCGCCACTTACGCTGGGCGAACCGCGCCACGGGCACATTGATTGGGTGATGTCCGCCGATGGCACACAGCGCCCGCATATTGCAGGCGTAGAGGGTGTTGTGGATGCGGTTTTGCCTCTCACGCCACCATGGTATCTCGATCTCAATAGCCATCAATGCGGCCCCTTGCTAACGGGTCTGCCGGATGCAATCGCCGCAGCCTTGCTGGGCGCGCCTGCCGTGACGCCGGAGCAGGCGCTGGCGACGCGTGAGGCATTGAAGCATCACCTGCCCGACCTGCCGGCGCTCCTGCCGCAGACGTTTGCCAAAGTTAAACGTAAAACCGTCAAGCCGACGCCATGTCTGCGACTGTTTATGCAAGCGCTGGAGGTGCGTCGCCAGTTCCAGTGGCAAGTGGAGGCTACGCATCTCAACGTGGAGCTGGCGCGGCTGTCTTTCGACTATGCGGGCGAGATCATTCCGCTCGGCGACAAGCGCACCGCCATCACCCGTGTCGAAGACGGCGAACTGCTGCGCATGGCGCGTGACGAAAAGGCTGAAAAAAAGGCGCTGCAACGGCTGAAAGAGAGTGGCTTCGCGCCAGTCAATGACGTGCCGATCTTTAATGTTCCCCCAGCCCATGCCTTTGACATGACCATATCGGACGATGACCGTCAAGCCGTACTGCTGGATTTCAGCATGAATGGCGTCCCCGCATTGCGCAAGCTGGGCTGGAAGGTAGAATTCGCGCCGGACTATGGCTACCGTCCCGTGGAAGATGTGGGGGATTGGTACGCGGATGTTGAGGAAGGCGCCGGCAATGATTGGTTCGGGCTGGAACTGGGCATCATGGTGGACGGAAAACCGCTCAATCTGCTGCCAGTGTTGATCAATATGCTGCATGACTTTCCCGATGTGATGGATCTCAACGCGCTCCAGAATGCGCCTCCGAATCAATCCTTTATTGCGCGCCTGGAGGATGGCCGCTTGCTGTCGTTGCCCATCGAGCGCGTAAGAAATGTGCTGGGCACGTTGATCGAACTCTATAACAAAGATCTGGACAAGAACGGCCGCCTGGTGCTGCCCGCCGCGCAGGCCGGACAACTGGCCGAGCTGGAATCGCTTGCCGGCAAGAATATGGAATGGCAGGGCGGCGAGCGGCTGCGTGAACTGGGGCAGCGGCTGCGCGACTTCAAGGGCATCGCCGAGGCGGATCTGCCGACGGGGCTGAATGCGGAGTTGCGTCCCTATCAAAAGCAGGGGCTCAACTGGCTGCAATTTCTGCGCGATTATGGGCTGGCCGGCATCCTGGCCGACGACATGGGGTTGGGCAAGACCGTGCAAACGCTCGCCCACCTGCTGCTCGAAAAGGAGGGTGGGCGCATGGACCGCCCTAGCCTGGTGATCGCTCCCACCAGTCTGATGGTCAACTGGCGCATCGAGGCGGAACGCTTCGCACCGTCACTCAAGGTGCTGGTGCTCCAGGGGCTGGAGCGCAAACAGCACTTCGAACGGCTCGCCGATTTCGACGTGGTGTTGACCACCTACCCGCTGTTGCCGCGCGATCAGGAGGTGCTGCTGGCGCAGGAATACCACCTCGTCATCCTCGACGAGGCGCAGGTCATCAAAAACCCCAAGGCCAAGGCCAGCCAGATCGTCCGCCAGCTAAAGACCCGCCACCGCCTGTGCCTCACCGGCACGCCCATGGAAAACCATTTGGGTGAGATGTGGTCGCTGCTCGACTTCCTTATGCCCGGCCTGTTGGGCAACGAAAAGCAATTTAGCAAGTCATTCCGCACCCCTATCGAAAAACATGGCGACGCCACGCGGCGCGACATCCTCAGGCGCCGCATCGCTCCCTTCATGCTGCGCCGCACCAAACAGGAAGTGGTGAAGGAGCTGCCGCCCAAGAGCGAGATCCTGCGCAACGTGGAGCTGGCGGGCGCGCAGCGTGATCTCTACGAAAGCATCCGACTCGCCATGCACACCAAGGTGCGCGATGAGATCAACAAAAAGGGCATGGCACGCAGCCAGATCATAATTCTCGATGCCTTGCTCAAGCTGCGCCAGGTGTGCTGCGACCCGCGCCTCGTCAAACTCGACAGCGCGAAAAAGGTCAAACACTCCGCCAAGCTGGAACTGCTCATGGAGATGCTGCCGGAGATGGTGGAAGAAGGCCGCCGCATCCTGCTGTTTTCGCAATTCACCGGCATGCTGGCGCTGATCGAGGAAGAGCTGAAACAACGCAAACTCGATTATGTACAGCTCACCGGCAACACCCGCGACCGCGCCACACCGGTGCAGCGCTTCCAGGCCGGAGAAGTACCGTTGTTTCTCATCAGCCTCAAGGCGGGCGGCACTGGCCTCAACCTCACCGCCGCCGACACCGTCATCCACTACGACCCATGGTGGAACCCCGCCGTAGAAAACCAAGCCACCGACCGCGCCCACCGGATTGGTCAGGACAAGGCGGTATTCGTCTACAAACTCATCACCAGCGGCACCGTGGAAGAGAAGATCCTCGGCCTGCAGGCGCGCAAAAAAGAACTGGCCGACAGCCTGTTCGACGAAACGGCCAAGAGCGGGCCGAAGCTGACCTTGGAGGATTTGAATGCGCTGTTTGAGCCGTTGGGGTAGCAGGCGATGAGGTGATTATTGAGCTTGACCATGTGGCGCGAAGCTTCTTCATGATGCTGGCTTTTTAAAGCCAACAATAACCTGAGGTGTCCTGTCAATAACGGACATACCCGCTTCAAGCGCCGGCCTGTTGTTTGATGAAATTATCCGCAAACACAGCCGGGGCAACATAGCCAAGGCGCGAGTGACGCCTTTGGCGATTATAAAAAATCTCGATGTACTCCCGGATGGAGGCTTCTGCCTCTGCACGGGTGGCATATCGCCGGTGATGCACCAGTTCATTCTTTAGACTCCCCCAGAAGCTCGCCATCGGCGCATTGTCGTAACAGTTTCCGCGCCTGGACGCATACGGTGAATCGCCGTTTTTAGGTTTATCCAAAACCATATGATTGGACCATAAGCCAGCAAGCACTGTAAAACAACGACCCCCTCAAATTACTCCATGCCCAATTTCTTCAGCCGATATCGCAGTGCGCGGAAGGTGATGCCGAGCACTTTGGCGGCGGCGGTTTTGTTGTAACGGGTTTGTTCCAGGGCCTTCATGATGGTGTCTTTCTCGATGGTGTCGAGATAGGGTGCTAGGGGCAGGGGAGCGGTAGTCGAGGTAGGCGGTGCGGTTGGCTCAGGGATTTCCGGTTCGCGAGTACGGGGCAGATGGAGGTCAGTCACCTGGATGGCATTGCCCTCGCACAGGGTAATGGCACGCTCCAGGATGTTTTCCAGCTCGCGCACATTACCGGGAAAGGAATAGCCGCTCAGCGCCTGATGTGCATTTTGGCTCAAAGCAGGGATGGCCGTCCCTGGCGGGACGAGACGGTTCAGTACATGCTCCGCTAAAAGTGGGATGTCCTCGCGGCGCTCGCGCAGGCTGGGGGCATGCAGTTCGATGACGTTGAGGCGATAGTAGAGATCTTCGCGGAATGCTCCTTCCTTCACCAGTGCGGCGAGGTTTTTGTGGGTGGCGCACAGAATGCGCACGTCTATGGGCGCCTCTTTTTGCGCGCCAACGGGCCGCACAGCCTTTTCCTGGATGGCACGCAGCAGTTTGACCTGCATGTGCAGCGGCAAGTCGGCGACCTCATCGAGAAACAGGGTGCCGCCATGGGCCGCCTGGAACAGACCGTCCTTGTCGCTTCCAGCGCCTGTGAAACTACCCTTTTTATGGCCGAAGAATTCGCTTTCCATGAGGTGCTCGGGGATGGCACCGCAGTTGACCGGCACGAAGAGACCGTCGGCGCGTGGTCCTTTGTCATGGATGAGGTGTGCGATCAACTCCTTCCCCGTCCCTGATTCCCCGCTGATATAAACCGGCGCCTGGCTGCGTGCCAGCTTGGCGATCGTGGCGCGGATTGCCTGCATGGGGGCGGAGTCACCGAGCAGAATATGCCGTGAACGCCGTTCCCGGACGCCCGTATATCCCCCAGACGGGGCGGACTGTTCGGACAATTTCAGCGCGGCGGTGACCAGCGTGCGCAGCACATGCAAATCCACTGGCTTGGAGACGAAATCGAACGCCCCGGCCTTGAGTGCGCTAATGGCCATCTCCATGCTTCCGTGGGCGGTGATTACCGCGACCGGCAGGCTGACATGGTTTTTCTGGATATACTCCACCAGCTCCATACCGCTGCCGTCCGGCAGGCGCATGTCAGTCAGGCAGAGGTCAAAAGAGTGCTGGGCCAACAAGGCGCGCGCCTGCGTCAGGTTTTCTGCGGCAAAGGTATCGATCTCCATGCGCCCGAGCGTGAGTTCGAGCAGTTCACGGATATCCGGTTCGTCATCTACGACCAGGGCGAGGTGGCGGGTCATTCTAAGCTACCTGTCTGCGCCGGGGGTCGGCAAAGGTGATACGAAAACAGCTCCCGCCGTTCGTCCGTGCGCGGTAATTAAGGCGTGCCTGGTTGCATTCGCATAGTTCACGGGAAATATACAGTCCCAGGCCGGTGCCCTTGGGGTTGGTAGTAAAGAAGGGCTCGAAGATGTGTTCGGCGGCATCTGCTGTGATACCAGGGCCGCTGTCGAGCACCTCAAGAAAGGGGACATGGCTCTCTGGCACCAGACCACCACGCAATTCAACTTGTGGGCGATCGGCGCTATGGCGCAACGCATTCTCGCACAGATTCCAAAGAATCTGGTGCAACTGGCTGGGATCAATACGAACTTCGACATACGGTGGGTCTATATCGATGCCCAGCCATTCCGCTGAGATATTCTCGCTGGCCCGAAATTCCTCGGCAAACCGCTCCAGCCAGGGTTTAAGGGCAAACTCCTGCGGACGGGAACGATCACGGCGGCTGAGTTGCATCACGTTCTCGATGATCGCATTCACGCGTTGCGATTGTTCGCTGATGATCTGTGTAAGACGCACATCGTTTTTATCCAGGGCGGGAGACTCAGCAAGCAGTTGACCGGCGTGGCTGATAGCGCCCAGCGGATTGCGTATTTCATGAGCGATACTGGCGGTGAGCCGGCCTAGTGAGGCCAGCTTCATCTGCTGCGCCTGTTGTGCCATCACAGCGGTATCTTCCAGAAAAACGAGGATACCCGAGGACGGGCCTGTTTCCATGCGCGCAAAGCGCGGCAACAGAGCGGCGGCAGTCGCGTTGGGGCGGAAGGTATGCGGCTCCTCTTCGGGATAGGCCCGCCAGACATGTAATTGACCGGCAAGCACAGGAGAAATCTGCTCAAGCATCGGGTTTGCGGCCTTGGCGGCGGGGACATCCAGCAGATGTCGCGCCGATTCATTCATCAGGCGCACTTTTTCCTGCGCATCGACAACGAGCACGCCGGTTTGCATGCGCTGAATGATGTACTCGGTGAGCTGTTGCATATTCGCCAGATCAACCCCACGCTGCGCCGCCAGGTTCTCCGTGTCGCGGATGCGTCGGGCCAGCACGTGCGTCAAAAGTGCCGTGGCGAAAAACGTCGCGCCCAGCAGACCGGCCTGTGTGTAGTTGGGCAAAGAGGGAGTGAATGCCACCTGGGCGTATATCTGTTCGGCGAGTACGGCCAGCGTGGCCGTGGCGGCGAACAGAATCGCGGTGCGTCCCGGCATCAAAATACCGCCGCCGGCAATGGCGATCAACAACAGCATGCCCAGCCCGCTGCCGACACCCCCGCTGGCGTGCATGATCAACGTGATGGCAAGGATATCCACCAATACCTGTGTGAAAACCTGAGCCTTAAAGGCAGGCCAGCGCCAGCGGGTGGCCACAACGCTGCTGATGCCGAATATCAGGTACGCCGCGCTCACAGTCGAAAATAGCGCGGGGGCCACATCGCCCAGCAGCCTTATTTCAGCACCGGCCCAGGGTAGGATGACAAACAGAGTGGCAATCGCAACGCGATAGATATTCAGCAGATGCAACAGCCGCCAGGTGTTGGAAAAACCCTGGCTGACAGTATCCGCTGGTGTGTGCGCATTAGGGTGCTGGTCGAGCGTCCTGGCGAGCATTCCTTTTGTGCCCTTTAGGGTAGATGAATTCCGTTGTTACTGGAATTGTATCGGCCAGAAGGTTAATACTCTAAAGGGTTCCAGTACATTGGCGAATTATTCTAGAAAGAAGCTATTGAACCGCAGAGAACGCCGAGGACGCAAAGAAATTCTGAGGGGTAGCGCAACAAACACATCTTCCCAGCAGGGGACACAGCACACCTTATCAAGCTTTTGTTTTTCCTCTGCATTCTCTGCACACACTGTAGTGAGTGGCCGTTTTTAGCATTAGGCGCCTAAGCCACTTGCAGGTTGGCATACGCCATCACCAGCCACTTGCTGCCGGTATGCTTGAAATTGACCTGTACGCGAGCGTGTTCGCCCTGACCTTCGTAGCCAAGGATGACGCCCTCGCCGAATTTGCCGTGCGTTACGCGGCTACCCAGGCGCGGGCGAATCAGTGCGTCGGTGGGAGGTTCATCCATGCGGTGACCGGCATAGCCGCCGGCGGAGAGAGGACGGGTAACGGAAGCGCGTGGACGAACCTCGCGCAACAGTTCGGCGGGGATTTCGCCGATAAACCGCGAGGGCTGTGGATAGGCTTCCGTGCCATGCAGGCGGCGCCGCTCGGCACAGGTCAGGAACAGGTGTTTGCGCGCGCGGGTGATGCCCACATAGCACAAGCGACGCTCCTC
Organism: Gammaproteobacteria bacterium; assembly: GCA_040183005.1. Taxonomy (NCBI): domain Bacteria; kingdom Pseudomonadati; phylum Pseudomonadota; class Gammaproteobacteria; species Gammaproteobacteria bacterium. Next base: position 183,484 of record JAMPIW010000004.1, on the reverse strand, counting down.
CTCCAGCCGTCCCGGCTCCTGGGCGGACATCTGGTGCGGGAACAGGCCCTCTTCCATGCCGCACAGAAACACCAGCGGGAATTCCAGCCCCTTGGCCGAATGCAGGGTCATGAGCTGCACACAATCATCCCAGGCATTGCCTTGGCCCTCGCCCGCCTCCAGCGCGGCGTGCGAGAGGAACGCCTGGAGCGGCGTCATGCCGGAATCCGCGTCGTACTGGAACTGACGCGCCGCGTTGACCAGCTCTTCCAGATTTTCGACCCGCGCCTCTCCCTTTTCGCTCTTTTCCTTGCGGTAATGGTCAAGCAGGCCGCTGCGCGCCACCACATGCTCAACCTGCTCGGCGAGCGCAAATCCTTCCGTATCGCACGCGAGCCGTTCGATGAGTTCGATGAAGGCGGCAACAGCTTTGGCACCTGCGCCGTGCGCCGCCTGCCACATCGAGGTGTTATGTTGCCGGGCATGGTCGCGCACCAGCCCCAAGCCACGCTCACCAATGCCACGCGTGGGCGTGTTCACCACCCGTTCAAATGAGCTGTCATCCTCGCGGTTGGCGATCAGGCGCAGGTAGGCCAGTGCGTCCTTGATCTCGGCGCGTTCGAAAAAACGCAGGCCGCCGTACACCCGATAAGGCATCCCGGCGCTCAGCAGCGCCTCCTCCAGCACCCGCGACTGCGCGTTGGAGCGATATAGCAGCGCTGCCTCGCGGCGCGCATTGCCCTGCTCCACCCACTGCCGGATGCGCTCCACGATGAAACGCGCCTCGTCGAGGTCATTAAAGGCGGTATAAAACTGGATCGGCTCACCCTGCTCACCCGCAGTCCACAGATTCTTGCCAAGGCGGCCCTGGTTGTTAGTGATCAGGGCATTGGCGGCAGCGAGAATCACGCCAGTGGAGCGGTAGTTCTGCTCCAGACGCAGCACGCGGGTGGAGGGGAAATCTTCACTAAAGCTCTGGAGATTCTCGACGCGCGCTCCGCGCCAGCCGTAGATCGACTGGTCGTCGTCGCCGACGATGAACAGCTTGCCGGTGTCCCCGGCGAGCAGCTTGATCCAGGCATACTGGATGGCATTGGTGTCCTGAAACTCATCCACCAGGACATGGCGGAAGCGCTGCCGGTAGTGGGCGAGCACCTCGGGGTGCTTCTGCCACATTTCCAGCGCGCGCAGCAGCAGTTCGGCGAAATCCACCATCCCGCCTCGCTGACAGGTCTCCTCGTAAGCTTGGTAGATGCGGACCATCTGGCGCGTGAAGGGGTCGCCATTGTCCGGGATGTGATGCGGACGCAGGCCCTCGTCCTTGCGGCCGTTGATGAACCACTGCGCCTGCTTGGGTGGCCAGCGCGCCTCGTCCAGTTCCAGCGCCTTGATGATGCGGCGCACCACGCGGTATTGATCGTCGCTATCGAGAATTTGAAACGCCTGCGGCAGACCCGCCTCACGCCAGTGGGTACGCAGCAGGCGGTGCGCCAGACCATGAAACGTGCCCACCCACAGCCCGCCCGCCGAGAGATTGAGCATCTGTTCAATGCGTCCCCGCATTTCCGTAGCGGCCTTATTTGTAAAGGTCACCGCCAGGATACTGTGTGGCGAGACATCCTCCACGCCAATCAACCACGCCATGCGGTGCACCAGCACGCGCGTCTTGCCGCTGCCCGCGCCAGCCAGTATCAGCAGATGGCCGGGAGGCGCGGCCACGGCCTCGCGCTGGGCATCGTTAAGGTCATCGAGAATATAAGAAACGTCCATAATTGAATTCTACCAGATTCGATGGGTCATATTTTGAAAGACTCTGATACCATTTCAACCTAAAAACGGCAGTTGGACGGGGTGGGGTGTGCGGTTTTCGGGGTGCAGGGCATACCCGTGAAGGGCACAATGAGGCGCAACGACGCGGAATGGTTGTTCCACCGTGAAGGTGGCAATGCCATTCCAAGGAGTTGCAACGCTGCCATGCGCACTGAAAACCGTGCAATCCGCTCCGTAGCGGGCTCACCAGAAAGATGAACTCGCAAAATATAAAGAACCCGTTCAAAAACATATTGCTAACCGCCCAAAAAAGCGGTCAACTGCCGTTATTAGGTTCAGATATTGCCAGCATCAAGGAGAACTTCAAATGAAGATTAAGAACTTGATAACAGAGTGGGAAACCGCCCCTCACGCCAAATTTGCCGCACAAGAACATCATGTCAGGCTTCCGATACACGATGCTGCACGGATTGCGGCACTGGCGGAGATGTACCCGGCTGTCACGGAGACGCAGATTATCACCAATTTGCTGTCCGCAGCGCTGGACGAACTGGAGGCGGCGCTGCCTTATGTGCCGGGCAATCGCGTGATCGCCGAGGATGACCAGGGTGACCCTATCTACGAGGATATAGGTAATACCGGGCTCTTTCTGGATCTGACCAAAAAACATACCCTCAAACTGGAAAATGAGCTGGCTTCGCAATAGGGAATTGGCGCAGCCATTAAAGTTAATGAGGCAAGCGGGCGAAAAAGTAGTGACGGGGTTTTCTTAACACAAGAAAGGCTATACCAGGACATGGCGAATCAGGATTCGGATAACAGTTACCTTTATGCAGGCAACGCCGGCTTTGTCGAAGAGATTTATCGCCGCTTCCTGAACGATCCGGCCTCCATCGATCCGGCATGGCGGCACTATTTTGAGGGTTTGCAGCCGTTCGCCGCGGCGGCGTTCCAGGAACCCGATCACGAAGCCATCCGCCACATGTTTATCCAGCACTCCAAAGGGGTAGCCAAGAGGGCAGCGCCTGACCATTCAGTGGCGGAGCAGGTCGGCAAGCAAGTCGCCGTGCTGCAACTCATCGATGCCTACCGCGTGCGCGGGCACCAACAGGCCGATGTTGAACCGCTGGGCCTGACCGAACACGTCCCGTTGCCAGATCTCGATCTTGCCTTTCACAGCCTCACAGAAGCCGACATGAACACCCTTTTCAGTACCGGCTCCCTGGAAGGTCCTGCCCAGGCCACGTTGCGCGACATCCTGCAACGCTTGCAGGAGATCTACTGCGGGCACATCGGTGCCGACTATATGCATATCACCGATACAGAACAAAAACGCTGGATACAAAAACGCCTGGAGAACAGTCACGGCCAGCCGGAGCTTTCACCCGAGTTCAAGAGGCGGATTCTGGAAAGGCTCACCGCTGCCGATGGCATTGAACAATACCTGCACTCCAAATACGTTGGTCAAAAAAGATTTTCCCTGGAAGGCGGGGAAAGCCTCATTCCCTTGCTGCATGAGGTCATCCAGCGTGCGGGCGGACAAAACGTGCGAGAGGTGGTGATAGGCATGGCGCACCGCGGCCGCCTTAATGTGCTGGTGAATATCATGGGCAAATCACCCAGGGATCTGTTCATGGAATTCGAGGGCAAGTGCGATCTCACCAGCAGGCATTCCTGCGGCGATGTGAAATATCACCAGGGATTCTCCTCCGATATCAGCACACCTGGCGGGGCGGTGCATGTGGCGCTGGCCTTTAATCCTTCGCACCTGGAAATCGTCGATCCGGTTGTGGAAGGCTCGGTACGCGCCCGCCAGCACCGGCGCAGGGATCTTGCGGGCAATCAGGTGTTGCCGGTATTGATTCACGGTGACGCCGCCTTTGCCGGGCAGGGCGTGGTGATGGAAACCTTGAATATGTCGCAGGCTCGCGGTTATACCACTGGCGGCACCGTGCATATCATTATCAACAACCAGATCGGCTTTACCATGAGCGATCCCCATGATGCCCGCTCCAGTGTGTATTGCACGGATGTGGCGCGGATGGTGCAGGCACCGATCTTTCATGTTAATGGCGATGATCCCGAAGCGGTGACCTATGTCACTCACCTGGCACTCGACTATCGCATGCAATTTAACCGCGATGTGGTGATCGACCTGGTGTGTTACCGCCGCCATGGGCATAACGAGGCCGACGAGCCGGCGGTGACGCAACCCCTCATGTATCGGAAGATCCATCAGCACCCGCGGGTGGCCAAGCTCTATGCCGAACGCCTGATCGGTGAAAGCGCAATCACCGCGCATGAAGCCGAGGCCATGGTCGCCGATTACAGGACTGCCCTGGATGAAGGCCGCAGCGTGGCGCGGGAGATTCACGCTGGCGTGGACAATCAATACGCGGTGAACTGGACGCCTTATTTGGGGAAGCACTGGCAACACCCCACAGATACCCGCGTGTCCACGGATGAAATCAGGATGCTTTCAGAGCAACTACTGCAACTGCCTGATGATTTCAAGTTACATCCGCGAGTGGCCAAGATCATGACAGACCGGCACGACATGTCCACCGGCAAACTGCCGATGGACTGGGGTTTTGCAGAAACCCTGGCCTATGCCACTCTGCTCAAGAGCGGGTATCCAGTGCGGATTTCCGGGCAGGACAGCGGCCGCGGCACATTCTTTCATCGCCATGCCGTGCTGCACCATCAGGAGGATGGCAGCACGTATGTGCCTCTGCAACACATGGCGGATAATCAGGCACAGCACTTTATCGTCATCGACTCCTTGCTGTCTGAAGAGGCCGTGCTCGGATTCGAATATGGCTATGCGACAGCCTCGCCTGAGTCATTGGTGATATGGGAGGCACAGTTTGGCGATTTTGCCAACGGCGCGCAGGTGGTCATCGATCAATTCATCAGCTCCGGCGAAGTCAAATGGGGGCGTTTGTGCGGCCTCACACTGTTTCTCCCGCATGGCTATGACGGCCAGGGGCCGGAACATTCTTCCGCCCGGCTCGAACGCTATCTGCAACTTTGCTCGCATGACAACATGCAGGTTTGTGTGCCGTCCACGCCTGCGCAGATATTTCACCTGCTGCGGCGCCAGATGCTGCGGCCTTACCGCAAGCCACTCATCGTCATGACACCCAAGAACTTGCTGCGGCACAAGCTGGCCACCTCTCGCTTGGAGGAGCTTGCCACCTCCGGTTTCAAAAACGTGATAGGTGAATGCGACACCCTTGATGTGAACACAGTAAAACGCGTCGTGGTATGCAGCGGCAAGATATATTATGAGCTGCTGGAGGTGCGCCGCACGCGCAAGATCGACGATATCGCCATCATCCGTATTGAGCAGCTCCATCCCTTGCCCACGGATGAGCTGCGTCAGGAGCTTGGCCGTTTCCGCAAGGCGCGCGAGGTGGTATGGTGCCAGGAAGAGCCCGAGAACCAAGGCGCGTGGAATTATATGCAACACTGCCTGCGCGAACACCTCCAGCCCAAACAGACCTTGAGCTATGCCGGACGACCGAGTTATTCCGCCCCCGCCGAAGGCTATTTGAGCAAGCATTTGGAACAACAAACCCAACTGATTAATACAGCGCTGGAATTTTCAAAAAATACCGTGGCAGAAAAGAAACGCATTGCTTGATGGAGTATTTATGCTGATCGAAGTGAAAGTACCTGTATTGTCGGAATCCATAACGGAAGGCACGCTGGTGCGGTGGCATAAAAAAGTGGGCGAATTTGTCCGCCGCGATGAAAATCTCATTGACCTTGAAACCGACAAGGTAGTGCTCGAAATCGGCGCACCGCAAGATGGCGTGCTTGCCGAGATAAAGAAGAGCGACGGCGCGATTGTCAAAAGCAACGAGGTGATTGCCATTGTCGATACCGCACAGACCCAGCCACTCGAGACGCGTGCAACTGCAGCCATGCCAGCGCCCCAGCTTGTGCTGCAAGCGCTGAGCCCGGCGGTACGCAAGATGGTCGCCGAACATCAACTGGATGCCACGCAAGTTGCGGGTACAGGCCGTGGCGGGCGCATTACCAAGGAAGATGTGCTGCGTCATCTTGAGCACGCCACAGCAGCACCAGTGGCGACACCGCCAGTAAGCACGCCCCCAGAATCCACCTCGGGCCGCATTGAGCAGCGCGTTCCCATGACGCGTTTGCGCGCGCGCATCGCCGAGCGGCTGGTGCAGGCACAACACAGCGCCGCCATGTTGACCACCTTTAACGAGGTCAACATGCAGCCCGTGATGGAGCTGCGCACCCGCTACCAGCAGGACTTTCAGAAAAAGTACAACGTCAAACTCGGCTTCATGTCCTTCTTCATCAAGGCCGCCACCGACGCCCTCAAACAATTTCCGGTGATCAACGCCTCCATCGACGGCAATGATATTATCTATCACGGCTATTATGACATTGGCGTGGCCGTGAGCACGCCGCGCGGCCTGGTAGTACCCATCATCCACGATACTGACGCCTTGTCTTTCGCCGACCTGGAATTGCGGGTGACGGAATACGCGCAAAAGGCGCGGGATGGAAAGCTGTCCATGGAAGAACTCACCGGCGGCACATTTACCATCACCAATGGCGGCATATTCGGATCAATGCTCTCAACACCCATCCTGAATCCGCCGCAAAGCGCCATTCTAGGTATGCACAAGATTGAGGAGCGTGCCGTGGTGGTGGACGGTCAAATTGTCATCCGCCCCATGATGTATCTCGCCGTTTCCTACGATCATCGCATCATCGACGGCCAGGAGGCGGTGCGTTTTCTGGTGGCGATAAAAGCAGCGCTGGAAGATCCCACCCGTATGCTCTTGCAGGTGTAATCCATGGATAACTACGATGTAGTTGTGATTGGTGGTGGGCCGGGCGGCTATGTCGCCGCGATCCGTTGCGCCCAGCTTGGCCTGCGCACGGCATGCGTCGACAACTGGTGCGACAAGCAGGGAAGGCCCGCGTTGGGTGGCACCTGTCTCAATGTCGGCTGCATCCCCTCCAAGGCATTGCTGGATTCCTCGCATCACTATTATCAAATCCAGCACGAATTGGCGGCGCATGGCATCAAAGTCCAAGGTGCAACGATGGATGTCCCGGCGATGGTCGCGCGCAAGGACGGCATCGTGCATACCCTCACCGACGGAATCGCCCTGCTGTTTGCCAAACACAAGATCGACTGGCTGCAAGGGCATGGCCAGTTGCTGGGCAATAATCAGGTAGAGATCATTCCGCAAGATGCGGCGGGAAAAAGGGATGAGAAAAACAGCCACACCGTAGACGCGAAAAACATCATCATTGCAACAGGCTCGATATCAGCACCGCATCCCCTTGCGCCTGTCGATGGCAACCTGATTGTCGATTCCACCGGCGCACTGGAATTTGCTGAGACGCCCAAGCGCCTGGGGATTATCGGTGCCGGCGTGATCGCCGTGGAGCTGGGCAGCGTCTGGCGGCGGCTCGGCGCGCAGGTTGAAATGTTCAATCGCAGCAACGCCTTTCTTCCGCGCGTCGAAGAACAGCTAGCCGCCGAGGCCTACCGGCTGTTCACTGCGCAAGGGTTAAACATCCTCTTGGGTGCGCAGATCAAACACGTGCGCACCAGCAAAAAACAGGTCACACTTGTTTATGAAGATAAAGAAGGCGAACACAAGCGGGTCTTCGACCGCCTGCTGGTCGCCACCGGCCGTCAGCCCAACACAGCAGGACTCAATGCCGAAGGGGCAGGCCTCAAGCTGGACGAACAAGGTTTTATCATCGTGGACGAGCACTGCCTTACCAGTCTGCCCGGCATCTACGCCATCGGCGACGTGGTGCGCGGCCCCATGCTGGCACACAAGGCTTCGGAAGAAGGAATCGCCGTGGCGGAGCGTATCGCCGGGCAATTCAGCGAGGTGAGTTATGCCACCATCCCGTGGGTGATCTACACCTCACCCGAGATCGCCTGGGTGGGTAAGACCACGCAAGAACTGCGCGCGGACGGCGTGGACTTTCGCGAAGGCATGTTTCCCTTCAGCGCCAACGGCCGCGCCCGCGCCCTGGGCGATGCGCGCGGCATGGTTAAGATCCTCGCCGACGCCCGCACCGACCGCATCCTCGGCGCACACATCCTCGGCCCCCAAGCCTCGGAAATGATCGCCGAGGCCGTCACCGCCATGGAGTTCCACGCCAGCGCCGAAGACATCGCCCGCACCACCCACGCCCACCCCACCCTCAGCGAAGCCTTCCGCGAGGCAGCGCTGGCGGTGGATGGGCGAGCTATTCATCGTTGATTGGTGCGCTATAATCGAGATCCATGTTGTTATTATTCGGCGCGGTAGTTAAGTGAGCAGTATTGAATATAGGCCCGCTTATTCGTGGGTCGGATTAGCCGGCAATGAGTCTACTTTTGAGAAACATCATGTCTGATTGGATCACCGTCGCCAAAACGGGTGAAATCGCCCCTGGAGCATGCAAGGTTATCGATGTCGATGGCGTGCTGATCGCCACCTTCAATATCGACGGAGAATATTACGCCATCGAGGACGTGTGCACCCACGACGGGGGGCTGTTGACCGGCGGCAAGATTGACTGCGACGTCATCGTTTGCCCCCGTCACGGCGCACGCTTTTGCATCAAGACCGGCGAGGCATTGACCGCTCCTGCCTATGAGCCCACCGCCACTTTCCCGGTGCGGGTAGAGGATAATGAAATACAGGTGCGGGACGACCGCTGGGATTGACTCTTAGAACCTGTTCACGATCTCGCTGAAGGGCGCATCGCGGCGTTAAAAATGGCCTCAAAATGCTCACATACTACTTGTATGCTGCGCTTTTTCGGCCATTTATGCCTTGCGCTGCATCCCTTGATCGAGATCGTGAACAGGTTCTTAACGCTTATGCCGCGCCCGCAATGCCGCCGCCCTGCGTTTGGCGTTGGCGAGCTGCTCCGGCGTCATGGTGCTGGCAAGATAATCCACTATGGGTTTCGCCGCTTCGACGTTGCCCGCAGCCGCTAGACTCAGCCATGCGTAGGCCTCGGAATTGTCTATCGGCACACCCTTGCCCACGGTATAAAGTTTTCCGAGACGATATTGGGCATCGGCTATTCCTTGCTCGGCAGCCTGGCGGTACCAATGGGCAGCTTGACTGAAATCCTGCGGCAGACCCTGCCCCTTCTCATACATTATTCCTTTTTTGTACTGTGCCATGGGATCTCTCTGGGCCGCGGTTTTGTCGGGTAACTCTTCCGCTTGCAGGGCAAACTGCTCTGGAGGGATACTTCGCTGACTTGCATCGGCGGCAGGCCGCTGCACAACGTCCTTGGGCTTGGTATTCGGCGTTTTAACACCCTCCCGTGTATCAAGGGAGATCTGGGGTGTCGGTTGAGTTTTTGTGCCCTGGGCTACAGCCTTGCCCGGTAACTCTCCCGTTTGAGGCGAAGGCCGTACAGGAATACCTTGGCGCTTTGCATCGCCTTGCGTATTGATGGCCACGGCTTTACCCTGCTCACTGACTGGTTTCTTGCTGCCCTCATTCGCCTTGGCCTGCGGCCCGGCAGGCGGCTGCAAAGGATGAACAGCGTCCTTAGGCTTGGCGTTAGGCGTTTCAATGCCCTTCCGTGCAGCAAGGGAGGGCTGGGGTGTCGGTTGAATTTTGGCGCTCTGTGCCGCAACGTTGTTCTGCCTGACGATAGGCATTCGGGCGACCACTTCAGCCTTAGCCTGCGGCTTATTGGGAAGAGCATCGACATTTTGCTGACCAGTCTGCGTACTGGCGCGTCTCTCACTATCGCTACGCGCAATTTGAGTCGCCTGCCGGTCTGGCACGGGGCGCACTTCCGTCAAGGAACGGAGTGCTGGCGCTGCCTGATCACCCGACGCAACATCAAGCTTATGCTCGGGTTTCGTGACGGCAAGTGAGGTAACATCATCCTGGCCACCTCCTCCCGGCAACAGCGACACCAGAACGGCGCCTATCAGCAACGCCAGCAGCAGCATTACTACCAGGCGATTCTTTGACTGAGCGGGCACACGTACTACCTGCTCCACTTCGGACTCAACAGTTTCGGAGGCCGAAACGCCCCCCCCCCCATTGGCATTGGCGCCCCGGCGCCGAGCATCAGCCCGCTTGCCCGCAGCCTCTGGGGGAGTATCTTCTGAAGGGATAACGGGATTTTGCACGCCCTGAATGGCAGCGAGGCTGGCATCATAAGCCAGGCGCTTCATGGGGTCGGAAAGGACGCCGTAGGCGAAGTTGATCGCCTTGAGAACCTCTTCAGCATGCGGATCACCCTGATTTTTATCGGGGTGGTGACGCTGCACCAGGCTTTTGTAAGTGTTTCTGATGGCCTCAGGATTGGCGTCCGGGCTCACCTCAAAAATATCGTAAAGCGTTTTTTTCATTTATTTTATGATGCTGGCGGAAGGAGCCGAGCCCCCGGCCTACTGATTACAAAGCAAGTATATCTTTATATATAAAGATACAAAAACAATAACTTATATAAAATAACCGTCACCCCACTCTGCTTGCGCAGCACGCTTTAATCATGTGTTCCCGGCGCTGCGCTGACGCAAATAGTATACAAGGTATTTTATCCTGCTGTTTTACTTTCATAACGGGCACAAGGACTGGTTTTGGTGCACGCTAGGCGGCCTGCTAAGCCTCCCCCGGCGTGCTGCACCCCTGATTTTTATCTTATCCCAGCGTGGCGCTGCACACCAATCACCTGGAATGCGGGTTACGGGTTGGCACAGAGTAACAAGAACTCGAGAAGTTTAATCCTGATGCCGGTTACCGCCCAGTTCTACATGACAATATATTCGCGTGGTGTGGAACTGCCTGGTTGTGCAATCACTCCACAAAGACGCGCCGCAGCCAGCGCCGCACCCATCAGCCCCACCTTGGGATTGATGATTATATACACAGGCACGCTGCCCAACAGCGTAGACATCCTGCCTTTGTTGGTGAAGGCGCGCATGAACGCGCCGGAGGTGATGTGGCTCAGGATTTTGGGGGCAATGCCTCCGGCGATGTAGACTCCGCCAAAGGCCAGATTGATGAGGGCGAGGTTACCCGCCTGTGCGCCGTAGATCGATACAAACATGTCCAGCGCGGCGCGTGCCAAGGGGTCTCCACCAATACCGGCGGACGCGGAGATCTCCGCTCCGGGGTCGGGGTGTTGCATGATTTTCTGTAACTCGGCAGGTGATGCGCCGGCGGTTTCATGCAAAAAAGAGTAGATATGCGCCAGCCCCGGTCCGGACAGGATGCGGTCGTAGGAGACATGGGCATAGTGGCGCTGCATATAGCGCAGCAGCCCGATCTGCGCTTCGTCCACGGGGGCAAAATCGGCATGGCCGCCCTCGGAGGGGATGACTTCGTAGCGCTCGCCTTGCCAGATCATTTGACCCACGCCCAGGCCGGTGCCCGCGCCGATAATCATGCGTGGCGCATGGGGTTGTGGCTGGCTGGCCTGCAACACAGAAATGTCATCCGCTGCAAGCGTCTCGATGCCGTACCCCACCGCCTGAAAGTCGTTGATCAGGGACAGCCGGGGGATGTTAAGTGCAGCGGCGAGCGGCTGGGCGTCAATGTGCCAAGGCAGATTGGTGACCTTTGCGTATTGGCCGGTGGCGGTTGTGCTGATGGGGCCGGCAACGGCAATGCAGGCATGTTCAATGCCGGATGCTACGGGCGCGGCGTGCAGAAAATCCTGGATCAGCGGCAGTAACTCGCTGTAATGACAGTTTTCCAGGCGTTGCTCGTGCAGAACCTGATAATCTTTGCCGTTGAGATCCGCTATTTGCAGCAGTGTCTTGGTGCCGCCGAGATCGCCCGCCAGCACCCTCATGGCTGGGCCTCCGGCAATGCCTGCGCGGCGGCGGCGTCGAGATACCAATCGAACATCCCGGCGGGACGAATCATTTGCACGGGATACGGTACGGTACGCGGGTCTTCCGTGAGTATCTGGCGCATGATCTCCGCTTTTCCTGCCCCTGCCACAAATATCATGATGTGCCTGGCGTTGTCGATAACCGGCAGCGTCAGGCTGATGCGCCAGGTGTTCAGCTTATCAACATACACGGCAGCAACCTGGCGTATGCGCTCCTGGAGAATGGCTGTGTCGGGAAACAGCGATGCTACATGGCCATCTGGTCCCAGCCCGAGCAGGATCAGGTCAAATTGCGCCACGCCTGCTACAGGACTTGGAATAGAGGCGGTAATCAGGGCCTCATAGGCCTGTGCGGCACCGTCTTTCTCGGCCTCGATACGATGCACTTGCGTGGGCGGAATCGGCACATGGCTCAACAACGCCTCACAGGCCATGCGGTAATTGCTGTCGGGGTGATCGGGGGGGACGCTGCGCTCGTCGCCGAACCAGACATGGACATGCCGCCAGTCCACGCGCCCGGCAAACTCCGGTGCAGTCAGGCGCTCATACAGGCTGCGCGGGGTCGTGCCGCCGGAGAGTGCGATATGGAATTGCCCTCGCGCCTGGATGGCCTGATCTGCAAGCTCAATCCAGCGTTGCGCGGCGGCGCGGCTTAACGCATCGACGCCGTTATAAATGTGTACAGGGTATTGGCTCATGGCTTGCTGGCACCCGATTTGGTTACTTGTTGAGATGCAGTAGGGCGAGTTTCGCCTGTGCAACAAATTGCGAGAAGCCGCGCCGCTCTCCGGCGGTAATCGGCGAGTTTGAGATGGCCTTGTCAGCATAAAACAGCCCCACGGGTTTGTCGCGATGGTGCAGGGACGACAGCATAAAACTGGATGCCTTGGTGCGGGCAAAAAAATCGTCGCGTATCAGGCCGCGCCAGGAAGCATCCGAAACATTTTCGACGACCAACTCGTTGCCTTCCATGAGCACCTTTGAAAGTAAGTCGCGCGCGGTGTTGATCTGTAAACAAAAGTAGCGCTTGAGGTCTTCCGCACCTTCCCCAAGCGCAAGCCTGCCGGAATAAGACGCACGATCCGTGCTCAACAGACACAGTACCACCCGTTCAAAACCTACGCCAAGATGGATGCCTTCCAGCACTTTGAGAAAGATCGTGCTGAGGCTGGCCGAATGGGTGATGAGGCCGGTGATCTGTTGGATGGTTTCCAGTTGGAGCATGGGGTTGCCGCTATGACTGGCAGAGGGGGGCGCTGTGTCTTGCGGGGCGATAAGGGCCGCGATTGTGCTATCCGGTGCCGGGTTTTTATTGGCCGCGTAATAGGCAAAGGTACGGGCTATCCTGTCACGCGATTCGTCTTCACCTTCTCTCATCAACGGCTGGAGCATCTTCCTGTTGAGCCCATATTCCCCCGCCAGGTCGCATGACATCTTGAAGGAAGCGGACAGTTTCTCTTCTATCACTCCGACATCGGTGCCGGCGGCCTTGGCCAGGTCACCGAGAAGATGCTGGAAAGTCATTTCGGAAGGGGCATGCTCTACGTATAATTGGTCGACCACCCGGCTGGCCAGTGATGACAGCGCGCGGTTTAGCTGGCCGCTGCTGCGTATCGGTCCCTCACGGTCGGGCAGGTAATCGGCCATGGTGCTGGTCACTGTAGAAGGAAATCCCCAGTTTGTCGCTAGCGCTTTGCCTATGTTTATAAATGACATTCCCAGTACGGCCTGCTCGGCCTCCCCGCCGCGTAGTGTTTGGGATTTTTTCAGGTTGAGAAGTTCGATATATTTCCCAGGCAGGAAGTAGGCGCACGCCACCTCTCCGAGGTTATGCAGCAACGCGCAGATGTAACTTTCTTCAGCATCCTTTATGCCACATTTGATCGCCACATTGCGTACAAAGCCAGCAGTGAGGTAACACCGTACCAGAATCTTGCCCATGTCTATGCCTGGGTGGTCTTGCTGAAAGCTTTCGATGAACTTCAGCGTGAAGCCCAGGTTTTTGACCGTATTGAAACCCAGCAGGATCACTGCGCGGGAGATGGACCCAAGCTTGCCCAGGCCGCGATTGTAATGGGATGAATTGGCCAGACGCAGCAGCTTGACGCTCAAATTTGTGTCTTTCAGCACCTCCTGTGCCAAATCCATGGCATTGCTGTCAGGATGAGTGCTGACCAGGCGGATGCGGTTGACGCTGGCGCTGAACACCGGCAAATCGCCCATGTGGTCCATCTGTGCGTAGATATCCCTGAGGGTCTGCGATTGTTCCAATATCTGAGCTCCGTGAAATATCTGGGTTAATTCTCCATTACGGACAATAGCATAAGCACGCCTACCCACACCGCACCTATGCTCAGAACTAAAACGGCAGCAGCGGCGCAATCTTTAACGATTTTGATGCGCGGGTGGCGTTCGGGGTGCAGATGATCCACCAAATGTTCCAATGCAGTGTTGATTAATTCTGCCGCCAGCACCAGGGTAATCGTCATTCCCACCAGCGCCCACCACAGCGGCGCGGGCTGTAAAACCGCCATGACGAGGATCACTGCCAGCGCGATCCATACCTGCGTGCGCAGGCTGCTTTCGCTACGCCATGCCGCACACAGGCCTGCCCAGGCGAAGCCCAGGCGCGCGGCCAAGCCCTGGTTTTTCACGGACGCTTCCCCGCCGCGAGCGGTTGCTGTGATATCAAGGTCACGCCACCGTTCCACTGCGCATTTTGCGCCGAGGGGCGCTGAACCAACTGCCAGGTAATGCCAGTGAGAAAGGGCTGCAGCTCGCGCAGCGGGCCGTCAAATTTGTTTTCGGTGAATGGGACGGTAAACAGCGGCAGTGGGTGTGCCAAATGCTGCCAGGTTACGGTGCCGACCCATAGTGGGACCTCCTGCCCCGGCAAGGCCTGATCCAACGTGGTGTCGGACGGCCATAGGCGCAACACAAGCTGACGGTCTTTCGTCGCCGTGGCGCGAACCAGCAGCAGCGCCTCATGACGGCCATCATGCGCCTGCGGCAATACCGGCAGTTGCGCAAGAGCAGGGTTGGGTGTCAGCCAGTTCAGCATCCCGGCGGAACTGAGCGACGCCGGGGTGCGCCAGCCCTGCGCCTGTAAATGTCTGCGCAGATTTTCAATAGTCCCCGCCCACTGTACCGTGAGGGGCTGCTCCAGCCCGCCACCCAGGTCGATGCGGCGGGCGGGCAAGGTTTGCCATTCGTGCGTCCACCACGCCTGGGTGTCCAGTGTGCGAATCGCATAACGGGGCGCGTAACGCTGCAGATCCTGGTCATAGTGACGGCTGATATACCAGCCCCCGCCCACTACCAGCGCCGCCAGCATTGCGATGAGCATCCCGCGCACCGGCAAGCTGGGTGGTTGATGTCTGACATAGGCAATACCCAAGAGCGCGACCCAGGCCAGGCCCAGCGTGAGGCCACCCAGCACATCCGACAATGAACGCGCGCCGAGATACAGGTGTGACAGCGAAACAGCAATAATTATCAAGCCGCCTGTGGCATACGGCAGCCAACGCTGGTGGCCGGGCAGTTCGCGCGCCACGAGTACCGAGAGAAAGCCGTACATAATCATGCTCATCGCGGCATGGCCGCTAGGGAATCCCAGTGTTATTAGTGTGTTATAGGTGGCCTCCGGGCGCGGTACATCCAGCGTTACCTGGAGAATCAGCGGCAGCAGGGCGGCAAAGGCCACCGCCGCCACCCAATGGGCCGCAGCAAACCAGCGGCGCTGCCACGCCAGCCACAGCAGGATCGCCAGCACCAGCAGCAGGACGGCGGAGGCATCGCCCAGCCCCGACAACAGCACCATGAGTTGATCCGCCCAGGGGGTGCGCAGGCCCTGCATGATATGGGCAACGGAGCTGTCGAGATAGGCCAGCGGGTTGCCACTCACCACATGGCCCACCGTCCACAAAAAGGCCCACGAAGCGAGGGCCAGGATGCCCGCCATGATAACCAGACCCTTGGCTTCGGGATGATCGGGGTCGATCACCGCTGCGGTGACACCACCGAGCACCGGGTGGGCGCGGCTCCACGCCAGCAGACGCGTCAGCTGCACACCGGCGCGTGGTTGCAACGCCAGGAACAGGCGGCGCACCCCCCATACCGTCAGCCACACGCCCACCAGTAGTCCCACCACTAGCACCGCCAGGCGTGAAGCGACCTCCGAAGCAAGTCCCAGCGACGCACCGAAAATGATTCCCGGCAGCAGATAGGCGGGCGCCCAGGTAACTGCCGAAGCGACGTTGACCACCGTGAAGCGGATGGGGGACATGCCCATCATTCCCGCGATAGTCGGGATAATGGGCCGTACCGGCCCCACGAAGCGCCCAAATAGCACGCTCTTGCCGCCATGGCGCAGGAAAAAGGTCTCGCCCCGTGCTACCAGCCACGGGTAGCGCCGCAGCGGCCACATGCCGCGCAGGCGGTCTTTGTAGTAATAGCCAATCCAGTAGCTGATGCCATCCCCGACGATAGCGCCGAGCGTCGCCCAGCCCAGCGTCTCCCATAATTCAAGACTGCCCGTCGCCACCAGCGTGCCGATGCCGAACATCACTATTGTGCCCGGCACAAACAGCCCCACGATCAACAGCGACTCGGAGATGGACAGCAGAAAAACGGCAAGACCCGCCCAGGTTTGATGTTGGGCGATCCAATCAAGCAACGGTTGCAGGTACTCGGAATGCATGGCTTGGGATTATAGCCATATGCACACGCTTTTGGGGCGATAAATGGCGTGCGCCGTTTCCGGCATCATTGCGAAACTGTGATGACGCTAACAGAAAGCCCCGGCTACGGCTTTTACAATCTTCTCACGACAACCCAAACCGTCAGGAGACAGTCATGTTTAAAAAAATGTTTTTCCCCGCAGCGCTGATTTTTGCTGCTCTAACAGCCGCACCGCTGGCGCAGGCGAGCGATGCCTTTGATGGCCTGGATGCCGCCCGTGCCGGGGATTACGGCCAGGCGGCTACCCTCATCGCCCCTCTGGCGATGCAGGGCAATCCTCAGGCTCAGTTCAATCTGGCGCTGATGTACCACAGTGGTGCTGGCGTGGCACAGAATGAAGCAGAGGCCGTGGTGTGGTATCACAAGGCGGCGGAGAATGGTAAGCGTCCAGCCGCCCCATCTATACAACTCAGCCTGATGCCTGTACAGACCGCAATGGCAGCAGATCATCAATGCGGCTGTTAGGCCAGGTCGGCAGTTTCTCCAGCGTATCCTTCAGCCAGGCAGCCGGCTCGATGCCGTTGAGTTTCGCCGTTGCGAACAGGCTCTGGATGGCGGCGGCGCGGCGGCCCGCGCGTTCACTGCCGGTGAACAGCCAATTCTTTTTACCAAGCGCAATAGGACGGATAGCATTTTCCACCGGGTTGTTGTCGATGGGGTAACGGCCATCCCCGAGGTAGCGCTTGATTGCATCCCAGCGTTTGAGGCTGTAGTCGATGGCCTTGGCGGTGCCGCTACCCGTGGCGGTGGTGAGCCGTGTGCGCTGGAGCCAGGCATGGAATTCGTCCAGCTTCGGCTTGGCGTGTTGCTGGCGTAATGCATGACGATCTTCGATGCCCAGGGTCTTGCCCTGATCTTCGATGGCATAGAGTCCGGCAATGCGCTTCAATGCCTCGGCCGCAATCGGGCTCTGATGGGCGGCATGCAGATCGTAGAATTTCCGCCGCGCATGGGCCAGGCACGCCAGTTCCACCACGGCGTGGGCGAACAGGCCTTTGTAGCCGGCATAATCATCGACCATAAGGGCACCCTTCCAGCCTTGCAGGAAGTTCCTGGCATGTTTGCCGCGCCGGTCGGTCTGGTAGTCGAAGAGGACGAGGGGGTCTCCCTGTTCGAGATCGCAACTTCGGTAGGCCCAGAGGAAGGCGCGTAGCGTTTTTCCCCGTCCGGGGTCGAGTTGCTGCACCGGGGTCTCGTCGGCGTGCAAGACGGTGCGCTGGCGAAGTATCTCAGCTAGCCGGTCGGCCAGCGGCTGGAGTGCCACGCCAATGCGACCTACCCATTCGGCCAAGGTGGAGCGTGACAGGGTAACCCCACTGCGGGCCGCGATCTGCTCCAGCCGGTAGAGAGGCAGGTGATCCATGAATTTGCTGACCATCACCCAGGTGAGCAAGCCCGGCGCCGCCATGCCGCCGTCGATGACCGCCGGCGGAATCGGCGCCGCACTGACGGTCTCACAAGCACGGCAAGCATACTGCGGACGAATGTGGCGATGCACGAAGAAGCGGGCGGGCTCGACATCCAGTTGCTCGCTGATGTCTTCGCCGATCTTGACCAGATCCTTGCCGCACTGGCCGCAGGTGCAACCCTCAGGTTCGTGGCGATGCTCGATGCGCGGGACGACTGCATGGATGCAGGAGGTAGAGCAACGCATGGAGCGGTTGCCGAGATGATTCGGCAACGGCTGGCGACCGGCGCGTTCGCGCTTGGGTTGCTGGGTAGATGCCAGCTGTTCCACTTCGGCTTCCAGCGCACTGGTGTCGGTATTCCAGCTTTCCTCGAACAACTCGCGCTGCTCCAAGGAGAATTGTTCGCTCTTGTTGGCAAAGCGAATGCGCTTGTAGTAGGCGAGTTCGAAGGTCAGGGCCTGGATTTTGAGGTCGGCGTGTTTGAGCTGCTGGTCGCGCAGTGACAGTTGATCGCTTAACTGTTGTACTTTGTTACTCTTTTCGTCGAGCTGCTGCATCGCCAGCACAGCCCAGTTTTTGAGAGCGGCAGGAGCGTCTTGCAGGGCTGCTTCGGCAACGTTTTTCATGACAAAATTATACCATGAAACACCGCAGAAAGCCGCATAAATACAGGTTTTTATTCACCATTTTTCATGGCGGCTTCAATCGTCACAAACGCCAGTCGGCCGCCGGTTGGGCCGACATCCGCTGCCAGTCGACACCAGCAATCAGCCACTGCCATTGGGCAAGTTCCAATGACCAGACCGGACTGTCCGCCTGCGGCCAGACGAAGCGCCCCCGATGCAACCGGCGCTGGCACAACCACACGCCATTGCCATCCCACAGCAACACCTTGAGCCGATCACCGCGACGGTTACGAAACACATAGGCCGAGCCATCGCAGGGGGCCTTGCCCAGCGCCTGCTGCACCCGCAGCGACAGACCATCGATGCCCACCCGCATGTCCATCGGCGCGACCGCCACCCAGATCGTATGCGGCTGCGCAATCATGACAAGCCCCGCAGCAAGGTTGCCAGCCAGCTTGCCGAAACACCGGACGGCAGCGTGAGCTGCCACCCCCCCGCGTTCTGCAACACCAACCCAGCACCGTTGACCTCCTCGATCTGCACGGGCACCAGCGTGACCGCATCCGTGCCGCTCACGCAAACGTCGTTTCGACGGTCTTTGGCGATCCGGTAGCGAAGCTGCTTCGGCACCAGTCCATGCTGCCTGCAATAATCAATCTGCTTCAGGCCACTACACCGCCAGGCCGCGACGTGCTGCTGCCAGTAGTGGCGACTTGCCTCCAACGATTTCATATTCATGTGCCGCTCTCCTGTGAAAACCACAGGGTGGCGCAAGGGTAACTATAAAAACAGGTGGGACGGCTGGACGCTTACGTTGTGGGCGATGCCGTAGCTGCTGATGAGCAGGCCAGCCCCGGCGCGCACGGCGCCGTAGGCATCGGTGCGCAGCTCTACACCCAGGCCGCGGAAGCTGCCGCGGTGGTTGTCGGGGTTGTGGATGAGGTGGCCGAGGTTGAGTTCGGTGGCGGCCTGGGTGGTTTTGAGCTGGACGCGGCCTTGCTGGTCGGTGTCGTCGAAGAGTAGTTGGTTGTAGCCGCGCCCGCCGAATTCCTTGGTGCGGATGCCCCACAGGGCGGCAACGCCCATACCCTGTGAAGGCACGGCGGGGTTGCCACACACCATTAAATCGCGCCCGGCCTGAGCTTGATGCCATTCAGCAGCGCGTCCCACAGCGCGAGAAACTCTTCCTGTGTGAGATTCTTTGGATAACGGGCATGGGTATTGTCATCGTGTGTTTGATCGCCCAATGAAACTTTGATGCTAGGCTTGTCCAGCGTATTCGGCTCCGGGTAAAACTCCGCATCCGCCTGCATGTGCATCTCACCGTTTTTTGTGAACACGGCGACCAATTCCTCGCCTTGTTGGCCGTTGAGACTGCGCTTGCCTTTGCGCAGGAATTTCGTCGCGGCAGTGGCCTCTTTGCCGATCCAGTCACCCAAGCCGAATGAACGGTCGATGCGTTGGATCATTGTCGGGCCTTCGTGTGGCTTGCCCGCTGTTCTTGTGGAAAACGAGAAACCCGCACCGGGGTACGCGTCAATACGCCCCGCGATGGCGACTTCTTCGGCGCGGAAATGGCTGCCGGTGATGATGCCTTTTTCTATGCACAGACCGGCGGGGAGGTGCGTTGTGTCCGAAGTGGGCAGGGGAGTGAAGCTTTTTACTACTTTGGTGATGCGTTCGATTCCACTTGCCAAATTTCGGTCTGAGATTCCTGCATGAAATTTCATCTCAAGTGTGGGGCGCCAAAGCCATGCTTCAAGTTCAAATATACGACGATTAGACTCATTTTCCCGATAAACAAATAAATCACTTTCCGGGGTCAACTGAATTTTATTTTTAAATAAAACACCATCCGTCTCATGCGGCGAAGTTTTTAATAGTGTTTCACGCTGAGCAACCTTGTTCTCGAAAGCCATTTTATTCAGTGCCGGGGGAAAAACCGTTTCGATTTTTGACATGTCTACTTTCTGATCCCACCCCTTGATGCTCGCTGCCGTGGGGATCTCCACCACAAATCGGCCCACACACACCGGCCGCATCGTTTTCGTCAGTTCAGTCATGATTTTTTCACCTGCATAGTTAGGTGTGCAGCCGATGAGTACAGCGGCACACAGGGCGCCGATCAGGCGCCGTTTGTTGATACGTATCGAGCGATGCGGCATGTGTTTATTTGCCATCACTGTCCCTGGCGATGCGCGCCACGCTGTAGGTGGTGACATCTTTCACCCAGGGATTTTCGTAGCTGCCCTGATGCTCGTAGCCGGTCATCTTGGCGGCGAATGCGGCTTTGGACGCTGACGCAGCCCCCGAGATTTCGGGCACGGTGCCGTCACCGGGCTGGCCGGGTGGCAGCATGCCGAACTCCACAGTAATGCCGTTAGACTTTACCTTGACTTCGCCAAAGGCATCGTTTTCCAAGGGCGGCGCATCCACCGTGCCGGCCCCTACTTTCGTCTCCCCGAACCAGGATTCTTTCAGCTTCCAGGTGAAGGTGCTCCACGCCTTGTTTTTCTCATCCGCACCGTAATGGGCGTGGGTGAGCGGGTGATAGTAGGCGCCGAGGGTGTCGTGGAATTTTTCGGCAGTGTCTAGCCGTACTAAATAATCATCCCAAATTTTATCTACCGCATCGGAGGATTTATCACCATTACCCGGATCAATCCACTCAGGATTCATCAACCGCCACCACTTATCCTTTTCCGCATAGATTTCCGCATAGGGGTTGGACACGGGCAGCGGCGGCATCATGTCCTTTTCGCCGTGCTGCACGCGCAGCCAGCCCGGCGGATACAGTTTGGTCGGCAGCAACTCCAGGCCGCCCGGCGCATTCGAAAGCACCGCCGTGACCTCCTTGCCCGACCAGCCCAGGGCGCGGGCGATGATCAGGCCGACGATATTGAATAGCCCGCCCGCCTCAAAACCCGCGTGCATACGTTTGTAGGCCGCTGCCGCGCCGATCGCGGGTTGCTCGCCATGCACGATACCCGCTACCTTGGCGGCGGCATTGCCTATTTCGGGGTGGCACGCGGCGCGTGCCGCCAGCCCGCCCATGGAATGGGTGACGAGTATCACTTTCTCGCAGGGAAAACCGAGTTTCTTGTAATGACCGATGATTTTGTCGATCTGGCGGGCGAGCGCCTTGCCCGCCTCGTCATTGGAGCGCAGCCAGTTGTAGCCTGCGGCGTGGACGGGAAACCAGTATTTATCGCCCACTTTTTCTTTCAGGTCGTCCTCGGTCAGGGCGGTGTGGCCCTTCATTACGCCCCACGGGTGTTTGCTGTTGCCATCATTGCCGGTGTCGGCCTTGGCCCCCAGAATGCGCTCCCGCCAATAGGCGGCCAGCGCGTAGTTGTCGTCGTAAATACCGTTCAGGTGCAGTTCCAGGTGGTAGAGAATTTCACCGTAACTGTCGAGCATCACCGTGCCCCAGCCACGCCGGGCGTATTCTTTCTTCCAGTTTTCACGGGCGGCTTTGTCTGCCGTTTTAAAAACGGGAAGTTTGCTGTCGGGAATCTCGGCACGGTCGTCCAGTACGGTGTTTTCCGGGTCAAGTATTAGACGGCGCTGTGCGGGTTCCAAATTTGCAAACATCCAGGCTGTATGCCAGACATCATCGGGGCGCCATGCGATGTCCTTCCCTATATTGAACTCCTTGATTGACACCTTGAACCTGAGATTGGAGCCCATGATGCCCGGCACGAAGATCACCGGAAACACCTCGTCCGGGGGCACGATACACAGGGCGCGGGTGGTGTTTTCCGAAGGCGAAAGCACGGATTTGAACAGCGGGCAGCCATCCTTGTCGTACAGCATCGTCACGGCACGGAGTTTTTCTTCGCTCATGGGTTAGGCGTTCCTGGGTAGAATTTTAACGTCGAGGACATCCACCACCTGCCCTTTTTGCAACCCGGTGCGGCCTTGCGCATCGCTGGCGCCCCTGATCTTGGAACCATCCGCGCGGGTTACTTCAAATTTTAGGTTGGGCGCAATCTTGCCGCTGGGGAGCTGAAGTATAAATTCTTCATCAAACTTCGACGTCGGCCACGTATTCATCTCGCGTGACAGGCTGGTCGGCCCGTCAAAACTCTTCACCCCCGCCTGTATCAATATCTTGCCCGGCCCGGCGAAGGTGATGCCGCCGCCCGCGATGGTGATGCTGGCGCCTCCGGCGACGCTGAGTTTGATGCTCTTGGCGGCGGCCCAGTCGATGTGGGCGTGGGCGCTCATGATGTTGATCTCGTCTTTGGCCTGTATCTTGAGGGTGTCGCTCTGGGCCTGGATGTCGACGGGGCCTTGTGCGGCGATCAGTTGCAGGCCGGTGTTGTTGTCGCCGGGGTTGACGGCGCCGGCCAGCATGCCGATGGCCTGGCCGCTGTGCATGCGCAGTTGGCCGCCGCTGATGAATTGGCTGTCTTGCCCGCTCATCACGGCGAGGGTTTCGCCGTTGTTGAGCTGTATGCTCTGGCCTGCGACGACGCCGAGTCCGGCTTTGGCGGCGATGGCGATGATGGGGTCGGTGCTGTGGGGGAGTTTGTCGTCACCGGGGGCAGTGCTTTTGTTGTGCGCGTCGGTGAGGGCGGCGTCGAGGCGGGTTTGGTCAAGCATGCCGGCGGCGGCGTTGAAAAGGGCGTCCAGGGGCGCGGCCTTGTCGTTGATGTGGCTGGCGTTGGCCTGGGTGCTGCCGCGGTGGCTGGCGTAGGTGACGCTCTGGTGGGTGGTGGCGGCGCCGCTGAAGCTGTTGGCCAGGATCCTGGCTTGCTTGAGGTGGGCAAGGCCGGGGGCGTTGTCACCGGCGGGGTCGCGGGTAGTGGCGTTGTGGGCGATGCCGTAGCTGCTGATGAGGAGCCCGGCACCGGCGCGCACGGCGCCGTAGGCATCGGTGCGCAGTTCAACACCCAGGCCGCGGAAGCTGCCGCGGTGGTTGTCGGGGTTGTGGATGAGGTGGCCGAGGTTGAGTTCGGTGGCGGCCTGGGTGGTCTTGAGCTGGACGCGGCCTTGCTGGTCGCTGTCGTCGAAGAGTAGTTGGTTATACCCGCGCCCGCCGAATTCCTTGGTGCGGATGCCCCACAGGGCGGCAGGGTTGCGGTGGCCGGGGCTGTTTGGCGAGCCGCCGTGCCAGACGGGGCTGTGGCCGCCAGCGAGGTTGCCCTGGGCGCTGGGACGGTGATCGGTGGCGTGGCTGTAGACGTCGGGGGCGTTGGGGTCTGTGCCGGGGGCGCGGCCTGCGGGAATGACGGCACCGCCGGGGGTGGGGGCGATGCCGCCCTCGCCCTGGCCGTTGTAGAGGGCGCCGATGATGACCGGGCGGTCGATGTCGCTTTCCAGGAATTGCACAAGCACCTCCTGGCCGATGCGCGGCAGGAAGTGGCTGCCCATGCCGTTGCCGGCGCTGCGCTGGGCGACGCGTACCCAAGCGGTGCTGCCGCTGCTGTCTTCGCTGGGGTCCTGCCAATGGAAGCGGATGCGCACCCGGCCGAGGCGGTCGCAATAGATTTCATCGGCGCCGTTGGGGGTGGTCTCGCCGTGGGCGCCGACGACGATGGCGCTCTGGCTGCCGGGGGCGGTGGGCCGGGGATTGAGGCGGGTGCCGAGGCCATTGGCGAGGACGGGGCGCCAGGGGATGTCGGCGCGGATCGCAGTGAGGCGGTTGGCGTAACCGAGTTTTTGGGCCTGTTCGATGACGTCTTGCAGGTCCGGGGCGCGCGCCTGGAAGTCCAGGTTCAGGGACTTGTCCATCTCTGCGGGGGACATGTCCATGATGTCCGTGGCGGCGCTGCTCTGCAGATCGCCTGCCTGCCACGGCGCGCGTGCATCTGTGCGCAGGGCGTACAGGCAGTCGTCCAGCAATTCGGGGAGGGCGCCGAACAGTTCGGCCAGGCCTGCCCGCACGGGCGCGGGCAGGTTGTTGATGCCGACGCTGGTGACGCTCAGCACGGCGTACTGGGGATCGGGGGTGCCGAGCGATTGTAACGGCACCTGGGTGAGAGTGAAGCGGGTGCCGGGGCGCAGGGTGCGCACGGTGCTACGCGCCTGCCAGTGTTTGGTGCGGGCTTCATGCGCCTCTTGGTGCAGTTGGGCATAACGCTGCGCCTCGGCGGCGCTGGTCCAGGCGTAGGCGCCGGGGGTGTCGTAGCTTTCCAGCGCGGGGGCGTGCTTGCCGCCGTAGTCATGGTGCGTCGGGGCACTGGCGGTGACGGCGCGCTTGCTCTTGTAGTCGGTGCTGGAAAGCGTGGTGAGCGCCACCGGCAGGATGCGTGTGGCGGTGAGGGCTTGGATCGTGTCTTGTTCTTCGCGCGAGGACGCGCCATGGAAGCGGATGCCGGACCCGCCCAGCAGGGTGGCGCTGCTGGGGTCTTCGGGGAAGGCGCCGGTCTGGGTGCTATCGGCGAACAGCACCACGCGGTGGCCGCTGTGCGCGTCGGCATGCTCTTCAATGCGCCAGCTCAGGCCTTCTTCGGTGAGCAGGCGGCTGACGAAGTCGAAGTCGCTTTCGCGGTATTGGGCGCAGAAACTGCGCGGGCGGACCTCTTCGAGAAAGGGCATGATCTCGTCGCTTAAGGCCCAGGCGGCATAGGGTGCGTGGCGGGCAAATACCGATTCGATGATCTCAAGCACGGTTTTGTCTTGCCAGACACGGCTGGCGTGGCTTTGGCTCAAACACCACAGCCACGGCACCAGCCGCACCCGGTAGCGCGCCAGGCCGCCGTCGCTACCCAGCGCGGCGAACTGGTTGATGAGGCCGGTGAAGGTGGTGCGCGTGCCGTCGCTCAGGCTGACCTGCAGGCTGGCGGTCTGGCCGAGCAGGGTTTTAAGCTCGATGTGGGCATGGGTGGAGAGCACGATGATGTCGCGCGCACCGATGGCGTGCAGCGCCTCAACGGCGGCAAAGGCTTCGACCAGTAGCCCCCCTGCGCCGAGGTTGATATGGGAATCTTGCGTGTCTTTGAGGGTGAGTTCGTAGAGGCGTTTGTCGCTGGCGAAGGGGGTGATTAGGCTTTGTATCTGAGCAAACAAGGTCGATTTGAAAGTGTGGGGGGTGAAGTCTGGCATGGCGGGGGTTACCAGTATTTGGTGGAGTGATGATAAAGACCAAGGTTGGGTCAAGGAGCGGACGCTCCGGATCCAATGATAATCTGCGTTGGGTCCGCTACGCTACGCTTGACCCAAACTACAATTATTTCATTTGTGTACAAGCAACAATTCAAGCAGCGCCTTTTGTGCATGCAGGCGATTCTCCGCCTCATCCCACACCACGCTCTGCGGCCCGTCGATCACTTCTGCGCTAACTTCCTCGCCGCGATGGGCGGGCAGGCAGTGCATAAACAGGGCGTCGGACTTGGCGTGAGCCATGATTCCGGTATTGACCTGATACGCCGCAAAGTCACGCAGGCGCTTCTCCTGCTCTTCCTCCCAGCCCATGCTGGTCCAGGTGTCGGTGACTATCAAGTCGGCATTGCGCGCCGCAGATGCCGCATCGCGCATGAGCGTGACATGCCCGCCGCCGGATTCCATGATGGCGCTGTCAGGCTCATAACCCGGCGGGCAGGCAATGCGCAGGTGAAAATCAAACTGCCGGGCGGCGCTGATATAGGTGTGGCACATGTTGTTGCCATCACCGATCCAGGCCACTGTCTTACCCTGGATATCACCACGGTGCTCGAACCAGGTCTGCATGTCGGCCAGCAACTGGCACGGATGCCATTGATCGGTGAGGGCATTGATGACCGGCACACGTGAGTGCGCGGCGAAACGCTCGATGAGTTCATGGGCATAGGTGCGGATCATGATCACGTCCACCATGCGCGACAACACGCGCGCAGTGTCCTCCACCGGCTCGCCGCGCCCAAGCTGGGTGTCGCGCGGGGACAAAAAGATCGCGCTGCCGCCGAACTGCGCCATGGCGGTCTCGAATGAGACGCGAGTCCGTGTCGAGGATTTCTCGAACACCATGCCGAGCACCTTGTTTTTCAGTGGCTCATAGATTTTTCCTGCGCGCTGCATCGCTTTGAGCTCAATCGCGCGCTGAATCAGCGCCCTAAGCTCGACAGGGCTCAAATCCGTTAAGGTAAGAAAATGACGTGGGGCCATTAAAGTTTCCAGCGAATATAAATCAGGCGGCATCCGCGAAGTCGCGGACCAACACGGCCAGGTGATCGACGATCATGTCCGCCTCAGCCTCGGTGAGGATCAGCGGCGGCAGCAGGCGAATCACCCGCTCTGCCGTAACATTGATCAACAGCCCACGCTCACGCGCCTGATGCACCAGGGCGTAACAGGGGCGATTGAGTTCGATGCCGATCATCAAACCCTGGCCACGGATCGCAGTGACATGCTTGCAATCACCCAAGGCGCGTGCCAGTCCGTTGAGCAAGTATTCCCCCATGGCCGCGGCGTGCGCGACCAGGTTTTCCTGCTCCATGGTTTTGAGTACGGCCAGCGCAGCAGCGCACGCCAGCGGGTTGCCACCGAAGGTGGAGCCATGCGAACCAGGCTGCAGCACCTCGGCGGCCTGGCCGCGCGCCAGGCAGGCGCCGATGGGCACACCATTGCCCAGCGCCTTGGCGAGCGTCATGACATCCGGCGCCGCACCACTGTGCTGCCAGGCGAACCACTCGCCAGTACGGCCCATGCCGGTCTGGATTTCATCAAGCATCATCAGCCAACCATGCTCGTCACACAGGGCGCGCGCGCCGGACAGATAGTCATCAGCGGGGATATTGACGCCGCCCTCACCCTGGATGGGCTCAACCAGCACGGCGACAATGTTGGGGCTGTTGCGGGCAACGATGCGTAGCGCTTCCAGGTCGTCATAGGGGACACGCACAAAACCCTGCACCAGCGGTTCAAACCCCGCCTGGATCTTGCGATTGCCGGTGGCTGTGAGCGTGGCGAGGGTGCGCCCGTGGAAACTGCCCTCGGTCACCACGATAGTGGGCACAGCGACGCCCTTGCGATGACCATAGAGCCGCGCAATCTTGATCGCCGCCTCATTGGCCTCCGCACCGGAATTGCCGAAAAATACCTTGTCCATGCCTGACAGACGCATCAGCTGCGTCCCCAGTTCGTCCTGCAAGGGGATTCCAAAATGATTGGAGGTATGCACCAGCTTTGCGGCCTGTTTGCACACGGCCTCGGCCACCGCCGGATGGGCATGGCCGAGGTTGCAGACTGAAACGCCGCTGAAGGCGTCCAGATATTTATTGCCCTGCGTATCCCATAACCACACCCCCGCGCCGCGCTCAAAACTGACGGGCTGACGGGAATATGTGTTCATCAACGGTTCCTGTGTGTTGCTAGACATGACAATTATTCACGCTTCGTTCCAAAACAAAAAGGCAGTCAAAAGACTGCCATAGAGGTCAAAAAAACAATATTACAGCGTATTTTGCGTGGGGGCAAACCCCCCACGCCAGAGAGGTGTATTACGAAGCCAGATTCTTCGCCACGAAATCCCAGTTCACCAGGCTCCAGAAGTGATCGACATAGGAGGGACGCGCATTGCGGTAATCAACGTAGTAGGCATGCTCCCACACGTCGCAGGTGAGCAGCGCCTTTTGCCCGGCGGTCATGGGGGTGGCGGCGTTGGAAGTCGAGACTATCGAGAGCGCGCCGCTCTTGTCTTGCACCAACCAGGCCCAGCCGGAGCCGAAGGTGGTGATGGCGGTTTGGGTGAATTTCTTTTTGAACTCATCAAATGAACCAAAGGCTTTGTTGATCGCATCAGCCAATGCCCCGGAAGGCTCGCCGCCGCCATTGGGGCTCAGGCAGTGCCAATAGAAGGTGTGGTTCCACACCTGCGCGGCATTATTGAAAACGCCGCCGGAGGATTTCATGATGATTTCTTCCAGCGAGAGATTTTCGAACTCGGTGCCGGGAATGAGATTATTCAGGTTGTTGACATACGCTTGGTGATGCTTGCCATAGTGGTACTCGATGGTTTCAGCCGATATGTGGGGTTCCAGGGCATTTTTGGCGTAGGGCAGTTCGGGCAATGCGTGTACCATGTATTTCTCCTCATAATATGTAAGATAGCGCCGCGTCACGGATAAGAATGAGTCTAGGGGAGAGCGGGCGTCAATGCAAGATACTGATTTCATGCCCCCCACTTTAGCGCCGGATTGTTACAGCAAGACTAAAACTGCTACATTACGCATGGTTCACAATCAACCCGGATCTCTGCCCTTTGCGTATCGCACTCCTAGAAGATGACCCCGACCAGGTGAACCTGCTGCAGAAGTGGCTGCATCAAGCCGACTATATCTGTCATGTCTTTGGCACAGGTGAGCACTTGTTGCGCGACTTGGGGAGAGACACTTTTGATTTGCTGATAATTGATTGGGAACTCCCTGGCCTAAGTGGCATCGATGTGGTTACACGTATCCGCGAACGGCTGGACTGGCACATCCCCATTCTGTTTGTGACCGCACGCGACCGCGAGGAAGATATCGTACAAGCCCTGGAGGCAGGGGCGGATGACTATATGATCAAGCCGGTGCGGCAGATGGAAATGCTGGCCCGCCTCCGTGCGTTGCAGCGCCGCAGCGGCGGGCATGAAGCGGTGGGGTTTTCTCCATACCGGTTTGATCGCGCCAACCGCACTGTAACTCACGGCGAACAGGCAGTGCAGCTTACCTCCAAGGAGTACGAGCTTGCCGAATTCCTGTTCCGCAATACGGGGCGGTTACTTAGCCGCGGCCATATCCTGGAAAGCGTTTGGGGGCAGCGTGCCGATTTGAACACGCGCACCGTGGATACCCATGTTAGCCTGATCCGCCAGAAGCTGGACATCGGCGCACACAATGGATGGCAGATCAGCACAATCTACCGGCATGGCTACCGGCTGGAAAGCACCACGGACGACGTCAAACCAGACGCGTGAGCAAAAAAATCCCCCTTACGGGGGAAGTGGGGGGTTAGTATTATTTGGTCTGTAGCAGATCCCTGATTTCCGTCAGCAACCGCTCTTCTGCAGAGGGTGCGGGCGGAGCGGCCGGTGCAGCCTCTTCCTTCTTCTTCATCGAGTTGATGGTCTTTACCGCCATGAATATGGCAAAGGCGATAATCGTAAAATCAATGATGGTCTGAAGGAATTTTCCGTACTTCACCGTAACCGCCGCCGCACCTGCCGTAGCCTCCTGCAAGGTGATCGCCAGATCGGCGAAGTTAACCCCGCCGATCAGCAGGCCTATCGGCGGCATGATCACATCTTCCACAAAAGACGACACAATCTTGCCGAACGCCGCGCCGACGATGATACCCACCGCCATATCGACCACGTTGCCCTTGACCGCAAACGATTTAAACTCTTCTAACATGCTCATGGCATTATCCTCCTGAAAAACTGATTCGGTTTTACCCGTTAAAAACCATACACCAGGGTCACCGCAGTTTCGGTATCCGTTTTCTTCGCCGCAACAGGCACATCGGAGATATGCCTTGCGGTGAATGATAACTTCATTGCCAGATTACCCGCCACCTGTGCCGTGAGCGCCGTTATCGAGCGGGTGACCGTAGATTTGCTGCCGAAATCGCTGGTCACGTTTTGGGTGAACGACGCCGTTGGGCTGAGCTTCCACAGCAGATTGCCCGCGACACGGCCGATCAACTCACTGTCGGAATCGCCGGTTTTGAACTTGGTCTGGCGCGCACCTGGGCCTGCTTCCAGGTCCAGCGTCAGATTGCTTTGGTTGATAACGCGTCGGCCGTAGCCCAACACTTCGGTCAAACGGTAATCAAACCCGGCAAAGCGGTCACTCTCGTAACCCACCGAACCGAACATGTAATTCAATTCATCAAACTTGTAATCACTCTTGCCGGACAGCAGGTAACGCTCTGCCGTTGTACGCACAGCGTCGGATGAATTCAGGGCATCGAATTTTCCGGTGTGGCGCCATTGTTCCTTCTCGTATATCACGCCAGCGGAGGCCTTGACCGTTGTGGTCTCGGTATTACCGCTGGTCGCAACCACACCCAACCCCGCCTCGCCCTTCCATGGCTTGGGGGCCTCTTCCGCCATCGCCGGAACGGTGGCGCCCAATAACACGATTGTTGCTGCAATATTTCTGATAGGCATCGCGGCTCTCCTTGATTAAAAAAGGGTGGCTGCACCAGTTATGAATAAACCCATCCGATACAACCACCCACACTCTCACTCTATCACTGCAGGATATGCAGTTCCACACGGCGGTTCTGCGCCTTTCCTGCCGCAGTGCTGTTGTCCGCCACTGGATTGGCCGCGCCGTAGCCCTTCGCGCTCAGTTTATCCGCTTTTACGCCATGGCTGACCAGGTAATCGGCAACCATCTTCGCGCGCTTCTGTGACAGCTTCTGATTCAGCGCAGCGGAACCGCGATTGTCGGTGTAACCGGCCACTTCGACAGTGATCTCCGGGCGCTTCGACAAGGTGTCGGCAACACCGTTAAGAATGCTGATGGAGTCCTTGGTCAAACGATCCGTTCCCGTCTCGAAGTTCACGCCCTTGAGCACGATAACCTCGGCGATCTCGCAGCCGTTGCCATCAACCTTGACGCCCGCCTTGCTGTCAGGGCAGCGGTCTTTGCTGTCTACAACGCCGTCCGCATCGCTATCCAACTCACAACCTTCGGCACTGACCTTGGCACCGGCAGGCGTGTTCGGGCAACGGTCCTTGCTGTCTACAACACCATCTGCGTCGCTGTCCAGTTCACAGCCTTCTGCATTGACCCTGGCACCGGCAGGCGTGTTCGGGCAACGGTCCTTGCTGTCCACAACGCCATCTGCGTCGCTGTCCATTTCACAGCCGTCGGCATTGACCCCGGCACCGGCAGGCGTATTGGGGCAACGATCTTTTTTATCCACCACACCGTCGTTATCGCTATCAGCAGGGGGAGCGGGCGGGGCAACCACTGCTGCCACGACGGGCGCTGCCATTGCTACCGGCGCAACTGCTTTCGCGCCCAATGGAATCACCAGACCCACATTGACCAGCCAGTCGCCAAAGCGTTTCTCGGCAGGGATGCTGTTGTCATCGCGGTCCACGCGGTAACGCGCATCGGCACGCAGGCCCAGACCGTAATCGTTAAAGGTGTGCATCACGCCCAAACCGGCATTGGCCATAGGATTAGTGTTGCGGCTCCCGGAATAGGTAGTCCTGAGGGCACCTGCGCCGATTACGGCATAAGGGGAAAAACCAGGGCTGCGACTAAAGAAGTACAATCCATCCAGAAGCAGGCCGCGCTGCCGAAAGGTGTTCACACCATCATCTCTATGCAGATTATCGCCGACACCGCTGAATTCCAGATTCCAGGAGTCGCTCACCGACCTGCCGACGCCAAGCTGTCCACCCAGGTGATTCTTGACCTGGCGATCATCATCCGCACCGATGAACGATACCGATGGCGCCACATACCAGCGACTATCCGACTCTCCCGCACCGGCTTGAGCACAAACCAGCAGTGCCGCCGAGGCAGTTAACGCATAGGCCACATTTCTTTTTTTCATAATCACTCTCCACAATTTTATAATTTAGATATAGCTATGATTCACGACATCGAGCACCTTCGAAAAAGCTCACGACACCGTTTCCCAAAGGTGTGGCACATGGTAATGAGACATCCCTTGCGGCACAATGGATCAAGACTGGAATTAACAAACCTTAACAATATTGAAAACATAGGAATATTTCATGTGCGGCATCTGTGGTGAATTGCGATTTGACGGCGGCGCGCCCGATTTGGCAGCGTTGCAACGTATGATGGCTCAGCTCGCGCGGCGCGGGCCGGACAACGAGGGCGGTTACTCCTCCGGCCCGGTTGCGCTGGGACACCGGCGGCTTGCGATCATTGATCTTTCCGGGCGAGCCAACCAGCCTATGGTAGACAGTGAACTGGGCCTTGTTGTGGTGTTCAACGGCACAATCTACAACTACCGCACCCTGCGCACTGAGCTGCAAGCCCTTGGCTATCGCTTTTTTTCCGAAGGCGACACTGAAGTCATCATCAAGGCCTATGCCGCATGGGGTTCCGCCTGCGTCGAGCGGCTGAAAGGTATGTTCGCCTTCGCGGTGTGGGATAGCCGTAAGCAGCACTTGTTTCTTGCGCGCGACCGCTTGGGTATCAAGCCGCTCTATTACAGCCGCAATGGGCAAACCCTGCGTTTTGCCTCCAGCCTGCAAGCCCTGCTGGCGGCGGGCAATGTGGATGTCTCCATTGATCCGGCTGCGCTGCACCATCAATTGACATTGCATGCAGTGGTACCTGCGCCGCGCACTATCCTCAACGGCGTGCGCAAACTGGAACCGGCCACTACACTAACGGTGGATGCGCGGGGCGCCACCACTTTCAATACCTACTGGCGGCTCAATGCGACGCGGCCAACCACCACCAGGAACGAAACTGAATGGGTAGAGGCCGTCCACACCACGCTGCGCAATGCGGTACAAAGCCATCTAAGCGCGGCGGATGTGCCGGTGGGCGTACTGCTCTCGGGCGGGCTTGATTCAAGCCTGCTGGTGGCACTGCTCGCCGAGGCGGGCGTAAGTGATCTGCGCACCTTTTCGGTAGGCTTTGAAGACCAGCCAGAGGAGCGCGGCAGCGAGTTTGAATATTCGGATCTGGTGGTGCAACGTTATGGCACGCGCCACCACAAATACACCGTCCCCAACAGCGACATCCTGGATCGCCTGCCCGAGGCGATACGCGCCATGGCCGAGCCGATGGTGGGCCAGGATGCCGTGGCGTTTTACCTGCTCGCCGAGCGCGTCTCCCAGGAAGTGAAGGTGGTACAGAGCGGCCAGGGCGCGGACGAGGTGTTCGGCGGCTACTTCTGGTATCCGCTGATGCAGGCCGAAGCAGGCACTGATCTGGAGCGCTTCCGCAAACACTATTTCGACCGCAGCCATGCCGAATTTCTTGAAACCGTTGCCGCACGTTATCACGGTGAAGACCATACATCGGCAATAGTGGCGGCACTGCTCGCCGCGCCCGGCGCGGACACTTTTCTGGATCGCGTATTGCGCATGGATGTGACGACACTGATCGTCGATGATCCGGTCAAGCGCGTCGACAATATGACCATGGCCTGGGGACTGGAGGCGCGCGTGCCGTTTCTCGATCATCATGTGGTGGAACTGGCCGCGCAGATGCCGGTGGAGCTGAAGCTGAGAGAAGGCGGCAAATACCCGCTCAAAGCTATTGCGCGCGGGCGTCTGCCGGATGCCGTAATCGACCGCCCCAAGGGCTATTTCCCAGTGCCCGCCCTCAAGTACGTGCGCGGGCCTTTCCTGGAATTCATGCGCGGCGTACTGGATTCGCAGGCATGCCGCAACCGCGGGTTGTTCCAGCGCGGTTACGTGGAAAAACTGCTCGCCGCACCGGAGAAATACCTGACACCGCTGCAAGGCAGCAAACTGTGGCACTTGGCGCTACTGGAGTGCTGGTTGCAGTTGAATGTCGACGCAAAATAACCAACCATTTATGTCGGGAATTGTTTTGGACTGAATTTACAAGTAGAATCGCATTTAACCGGACCGCTTGGCCTTTCGCGGAGCCACAATCTGAACACGAGGTAATCTATGGAAATTTTAGAAGTCATCGACCAACAGGTCAAAAGCAACCCCGTCATCATCTACATGAAAGGCACACCGCAGATGCCGATGTGCGGCTTCTCCAGCCGCGCCGTCCAGGCCCTGCGTGCCTGCGACGCCGACTTTGCCTTTGTCAATGTGCTCGAAGACGCGGAAGTCTTCGAAAACCTGCCCCGCTACGCCAACTGGCCCACCTTCCCGCAGATCTACATCAACGGCGAACTGATCGGCGGCTGCGACATCACTCTGGAACTTTACCAGCGTGGTGAGTTGCAGAAGATGGTGGACGATTTGAAGGCACAAAAGGAGGCGCAGGGCTGATACTCTGCGCCTCCCTCGATCCCTTCAGGCTACTAGGGGGCGGTATCAAGCCGCCCCTTTTCTTTTTCAAAGATCGGCCCATTTCCCTGATATTTGCTTCTCAAGAGTGCCGTCTCCATTTTCATCGACATCAATGCGATAGTCAGTATTATTAAGGGTTACTAATGTGGCCTTGGATCCCTTGTCCCCCGTGACGACAAGCTCGCCCTGCGAAGGCGTCGTATCCATGACGCCATTGTTAATATAGAAACGAAACGGTATTTGAGGCGTAGCCAGGTCGACATAGCCATCATCAGGCCCATAGAATCTCCCCGTCATGCTGACATCCACCAAGACTCCCGGACTTGCGCTTGCAAGCAGTTGGTAATTTTCTATCTTGTAGACTTTGCCCGTCGTGTCGTCGCGCGACACCATGTTGATGGTGGTGAGAACGTGGGGATGTGCTGTCGCATCGATGGCAACGATACCTGTGGCGGTAAAGGCGTCGCTGCCGGACTTACCGCTGAGAGCTACGAAATTCATGCTCAATTTTTCCATCGTCGGCGGCTGTGTCCCCAAATTTACTTTGCCGGAGAAGCTGATCTTGCCGGATAAGGTAACACCCTCATTACAATAATTGTTGAAGGTAATCGAACCGCTGCTAATGTTTCCGGTGACATCATCGTATGTTGCGCTACCTGAGAAGCTGCCGCCACAGCTGCCTTGCTCCGTGATCGTCTCAGTCTTAACGGCTGCGCCAAGATTGGCCCTGGGAAGCGCAGTGACATCGATCTTTCCGAGCGCATTACGCAAGGTCTCGGATAACACCAGCGTGAGGGGATGATTGATCTGATGGTCCGTCACATTCGTTTGTGCCGATGCCGCGACACCGCCCAGCGCTCTGCCTGTGGATCGCCCTTGATAAGCGCATCCAGCAAGGCTTTTGGCATTAGCCTGGGTGATAACGGCCTGGGTGGTGAGGCCCGTGTAGGTGATGAGTGTTGGACCGCCGAAATCGCCTCCGCCACCTCCTCCGCAACCCGCCAAGACAAGGGTAAAGATCATTGCTATCGCTGGCATAAAGTATTTGGTTCTCATGACACACCCCTCTTAATTAAAGATCCTCAAATTTTAATCACAGCTTTTTCTTCCCTGCTGCTAATAAATCGCTCGGGCTACCGATGCAACGTGATCACAAAATCCGGAATTCCCTTTCACCGAAAATGAAAGGGTATGTGCTTGAAAGAAAGAACACACTGACCTTTTTACCATATACCGAAAGGTATTTCCTTGATCCACATCAAACCCTCATCAGTTATGCGACGCCAGGTTCTTTCCCTGGTCTCCGGGAATGGGGTATCCCTTTAACTCCACAGCAGTCACGACGCGGTTTTTTCGATAATTTCATCATACGTCACCGGCACGTCGTAACGGCCTGATGAAGCAAGCGGTAAAACAGTAGGCCCCGTGACCGCGAGGTTCGGCGATTGAAGTGAAACACAAATTCGTCCAGATAATAGCCGAGCTGCCCAGGTTGAACAGCGCCATGGTGAATGCCCAGCAGCCATCGCTGAAGCAATGAAGCAAGGAAGCACTCGATGCACACCTGGCATTGATTCATGAGCCGGCCCGCCTGCCGCTTGAGCCGATCTACGGCTTGATTATTCATTAATGCGGCGCTTCGAAAAGCTCCCGTCAGAAAATCTGCTGAAATTGCAGCTCCAGCCCAAGAGTGCGGGCGCGTTTAAGATCAAACGTGTCAAGGCTCGCCCCGATGTGCCAGCGGTTGGCGATGGCCCGTAACGTATAACTCAGGCTTGCGCTGTTGTACAACCCTTGCCACTGGATACTCGAATCCTGATACGGCGAACATGGAACGGATGTTAGTGATCACCGCGTTTCTGGCCGTGCGGTTGTTGCAATTGCGAGAAATGCTGGACACGCCGGAGGAGGATGAGCAGGTGAGCTGCGACACGCTACTGAACGAAGACGAGTGGACCGTGTTGTGGGTATCGACCCAGCGCAGCGCGCCACCGACGACGGCGCCATCGATTCGTTGGGCGTGCTTGGCGGTCGCGAAGTTGGGCGGATTTACTGACACCAAGCGCACTGGGCGTCCTGGGTGGGACACGATGTGGCATGGCTGGTTTCGCTTGAAGAAGCGACTTGAGGGCTATCAAATGAGCGGGCTCGCGCGTGCCACATTGTGATCAAGAGACAGAGGCTATCCGGGGTTGCCAGCCATCGCTCGCTCACGCGTCGCTTCCATGGCTGACGCCAATGTCTGTCATGATTCCCCGCCAAAATAACCCAGCCGTGCGGAGAGCCGCTTGCCGGCGGTAATCGTCACCGCTATCCATTCGTCACCGCGCCGCGCAATGGGCGCGGAGACCGATAGACCTGCGACCATTTTTCCGCTGGCGTCCAGTACCGGCACGCCAATACAACCGACGCCGGTTTCGGCCTCTTCGTTATCAAGAGAATATCCCCGCTCCAATGAGCACGCCGCCTCGTCCCAGAGCTGCTCGGGCTGGGTGAGGGTGGTGGCGGTGTAGGCAGGAAGATGGGTGCGCTGAGCATAGGCCAGACAAGCGGCTTTGCCGTCGAATGCAAGAAACAGCTTGCCCACTGCCGTGACATGCAGCGGGGCATGGCCACCGATGACTTGTTCGACGCGGATCATTTTGTGGCTGGAGACACGTTCCACGTAGACTACTTCATCGCCGTCGCGCACGGTGAGGTTTACTGTCTCACCCAGTTCGCTGCGCAGCCATTCCATGATCGGCAATGCCTCTCGTTTAAGATCCACGCGTTGTTCCACCCGGCTGGCAAGGCCGAGCAATTTGATGCCCAACCGGTATTGGCCGGCCTCGGTGCGCTCCACCAACCCGTGCTCGCCTAATGCCGCCAGAATGCGGTGGGCTGTGGAGGGGTGTAGCCCGGTTTCGGCGGAGAGGATTTTCAGGCTGACGGGGCCATGCCCTTGGGCGATGGCGTCCAGCAGTTGGGCCATGCGGTCTATGACTTGAATGGAGCTGGTGGCTTTTTCTTTCATTTCACATTATGAAAACTATTACATATTGCGAAATAATATACAGGGGGATACTATATTTGCAACATTCTTTTGTATAACTTAGGAGCGTCGCCATGGGTACCCCAACCGCAATCAGCATCCCGGCTTTCTGTGAAGGCATTCAGTACTTCGCCGAAGCCCTGCCAGGTTCAGATGAATATGCCGCACATCCGGTCATCGCTGCAGGGCAGAGCGCCGTGGCTGACCCCAGCGATCCGCGCGCGGCATTCCAAACCCTGCTGGGGGCGGATGCGTTGCGCTATCTTACCCTGCAAATGACGGGCTCCAAGGCTTCCGGCCATCCGGGCGGGTTTGCTAGCAGCGCTGAGGCCTACACTTCGCTGGTGATGTTGGGACACACCAATATCGTCACCGAAGTGGGCCACCATGCACCCGGTTTTTACAGCGCCATGTTCATGGACTCCTCGCTGGAGGAGATGGGCATCAATACGGTTCAAGATCTGCGTGCGCGCTTCCGTGAGAAGCACGGTTTGCTGGGTCACCTCTCTGGCGCCATTCCCGGCATTCTTGCTCCTGCGGGTCCGCTGGGGCAGGGTCAGCATTTCGCCATGGCGG
Organism: Gammaproteobacteria bacterium; assembly: GCA_040183005.1. Classification (NCBI taxonomy): domain Bacteria; kingdom Pseudomonadati; phylum Pseudomonadota; class Gammaproteobacteria; species Gammaproteobacteria bacterium. The sequence continues at coordinate 145,570 of JAMPIW010000004.1, read as the reverse complement.
GTGCGATGCTGCACCCCGGCACGCTGTTCCCCTTCACGCTTGGCGATGGCGGTATGGGCGAGCCGTACATCCTGAATGCCATGATGCACTTCCACGTTGCTTTTCCCACTATCACTAACTTCCTGCCGGTGCTGATCTGGAATGGCTACAGCCAGGAGCATCACGCAATGGTCTCGCTGTTCACCGACGAGGAGATGATTGCCTACTGGAAGGGACACGGCTTTGAGTCCGTGTATCTGGTGGATGCCAAGAATTTTGATGACGCGGGGCAGAGCGGTGCTTTTGTGGATAGCACCCGCTTCTCGATGGAAAATCGCCTGGCATTCACGCGAGCCATGCTGGAAACCATGAATGAGGCGGCGCAGTCCGCGCTGGGCGGCAAGCTCACGGCCTTTATTGTTAAGCAGCTCAAGGGCTCGGGTGTGCATGCGCTGGGTGCGAAATCACACAACCTTTATCCCCAGCACACGCTTGAAAACGTCGATGTTGTGGAAGGGCTCAAGCGCCGCGCACTCGCCCCGCAGGCGTGGCAGATTGTGCGTGACAACTTCAGCCGCGCCGGTGGTGGCCCTGCCGCGCGCACCGCAGTGACAGAATCCGTCCTGGCGCTGACACCGATCACCCATTTGCCCTTGCAGGAGTTTGCGCTGGGTGAGAACAAGCCGCCGACCACGGCGATGGGTGCGCTGGTGGGTGCAGTGGGTAAGCAGGACGCGCGCTTTCTGGTGACCAATGCTGACGGCAACGAGGCCTCCGGCATCGGCAACATCAACGAGGCATTGAAGATTCGTCATCCCACGGAAGATGCCCTGTATCACCAGACTCCTAACGGTCAGGTATACGAGCCACTCAACGAAGACGCCTGTGCGGGTCTGGCAGTGGGGTTGGCGCTGTTCGGCAGCCGCAGCCTGTGGTGTTCCTATGAGAGTTTTGCCATCAACGGCCTGCCGATTCTTCAGACCGTGACCCAGGCCATGGCCGAACTGCGCCGCAAGACACCCAGCGTTGTCACGCTGTTTACCGCCGGCGCGTTGGAGCAGGGTCGTAACGGCTGGACACATCAGCGCCCGGAGATCGAGGCCTATTTCGCCGCCATGATGCGCAACGGCAACCTGTTCCCGGTGTTTCCAGTGGACGCCAACATGATCCAGGCTGCCTATGCCTGGGCGCTGGACAGCTATAACAAGGGTATTATCATCACTGCGTCAAAGAGTCCGTTGCCGATCCGCACCACGCTGGAACAGAGCCGCCGCGCGTTGGCGGACGGTGCGATCACTCTGCTTGATCACTCTGGCGCGAAGACCGTGGTGTTTGCTGTGGTGGGTGACATGATCCTGCTGCCTGTGTTCGAGGCAGCGGAAAAATTAAAGGCTGCGGGCTTTGGCGTGAAGATCGTCGCCGTGGTCAACCCGCGTCGCCTCTATCGCCCCACTGATGTGGCCTGGGACACCTGCTCGGAGCCGGACAATCTGTTCCTCGACGACGATCACTTCAACGCACTGTTCGATGGCGATGTGCTGTTGGGCGTGAGCGGTGGACCCAGCGGCACATTGGAGCCGGTCATGTTGCGCACCCGCGCGCCGAAGCGTGATGTTTTCGCCTGGAAGCGCGGCGAAACCACAGCCTCGCCTGCGGAGATCATGAGCTTTAACGGATTGACAGGCGATAATCTGGCGCAGCGTGCACGAGAGTTGGCAGGGGTTTGATGTAGGGTGTAAACCTAAAAATGGCAGTTGGCCGCTTTTCTGGGCGGCTAACAATATTCTTTTAATAAGATTCATCATATCATGCAGGTTCACCTGTTTGGTGAGGCCGCTACGGAGCGGATCGCACGATTTTCAGTGCGCATGGCAGCGTTGCAACTCCTTGGAATGGAACAACCATTCCGCGTCGTCGCGCCTTGCCCTGCACCCTGAAAACCGCACACTCCACCCCGTCCAACTGCCGTTTTTAGGTTAAAGTGTCAGACGCAGGCTCTGTGTGCTGCGCCTGATACATCACTCCATCAACGTCCATGAAGGGAAATCAAATGAAAAAATTATTTTCCGCGCTCGTTTTCTCCGCGCTGGCCATCCTCAGCATTAATGTTTCTGTTGCCGCTGATGCGGAAAAGCTTGATGTCAACACAGCCACTGAACAGCAGTTGACTACTTTGTCCGGCGTAGGTGAGGCCAGGGCCAAGGACATCATAAAAGGGCGTCCATACAAGGCCAAGGATGATCTGGTGAAAAACAAAATCATTCCCCAATCGGTCTATGACAAGATCAAAGACAAGATCATTGCCAAGCAGAAGTGAGCAACCAAATGCTGGGTGGGTTCGCGCTTTTTGGGTAACTACCCAGCGTTGCGTAGCAACACAATGTAATTTTTTAGTGAGCGTCTGCCAGCTTAATCGCTAACAGGTGACGATATGATCCATCCTACTCTTACCGTGCATCTTGAAACCATCTCCGCTTTTTGCGAGCGAAATGCCGTTCGTGAGCTTGCGCTGTTTGGCTCTGTGACGCGCGCCGATTTCAGGCCGGATAGCGATGTGGATGTGCTTGTTGAGTTTAAGCCCGAAGCAAAGGTTGGGTTTATGGCGTTGTCACGCATGCAGCGCGAACTCTCGGATTTGTTTCATCGCCCTGTTGATCTCGTACCCAAGAAGGGATTAAAGCCAGTGATTGAGTTACAGATCATGCAAGAGAGGCAGATATTGTATGCGGCGTGAAGAGCTTTATCTGCAGGATATTGTTGAAGCGGCTGAGGCGATCAAAAAGTTTTTAGCTGATATCGACTATTCCAGCTTTCAGGGAAGTGATCTGGTGCGTAGCGCGGTGCTCCAGAAATTGACCATGATTGGCGAAGCGGCAGCACGAATTCCCAAGGAGTTTCAGGCTCGTTATACTGATGTGGAGTGGGCAGATATCATTGCATTCCGTAATATCGCCGTTCATGCCTATTTCGCGGTCAACTGGGATATCGTTTGGACAACCGCCACTGAAGATGTATTTGTACTTGAAGAACAAATCGACAAAATTCTACAGCTTGAGTTTCCAAAGGCCGCGCAATGACCACAACCAAAATCATCGTCCTTGACGACGACCCCACCGGTTCACAGACAGTTCATGGTTGCCTGTTGCTTACGCGCTGGGATGTCAATGCCCTCAAAGAGGCGTTGAGCGATGCCGCGCCGCTGTTCTTCGTGTTGACTAACACGCGAGGCATGAGTGCCGAGCGTGCTGCGGAAGTGACGAGTGATGTGTGCCGCAATCTGAAAATAGCGCTGAATGGAACAGGTATCAACCCCGTGCTGGTGAGTCGCTCCGATTCGACGTTGCGCGGTCACTACCCGGTCGAAACCGATGTGATCGCCGCAGAACTCGGGCCGTTCGATGCGCATTTTCTTGTCCCTGCTTTCTTCGAGGGCGGGCGCGTTACCCGTGACAGCATCCATTACCTCAAAGTGAATGGCGTGGATGTCCCCGTTCATGAAACCGAGTTTGCACGCGACTCGGTGTTTGGCTACCGCCACAGCTACCTCCCCGATTATGTGGAAGAAAAGACGGGCGGTCGTATTTCAGCAGGTGAGGTCGAGCGCTTTCTGTTGGCGGACATTCGTCATGGCGTGCTTGATAGGTTACTGGCCCTGGAAGGCAATCGTTGTGGCGCGGTGGATGCTGAAAATTACGACGACCTGGCGCGCTTCACTGCGGATGTACGTGTGGCGGCAGGCCAGGGCAAGCGATTCTTGTTCCGTAGCGCGGCGAGCCTGGTGAAGGCGCTGGCTGACTTGCCACCCCAGCCGGTGGCTGCCGAGGCAATGAGCCGTTTCACGCGCAATCATCGTCCCGGTGCCGTGATTGTTGGTTCTCACGTAGACAAGAGTAGCCGCCAGTTGGCAAGACTTTTAGACGAGGTCGGCGTTATGGGCGTTGAAGTCAACGTGCGGCGGATTCCAGCAGAGCGTGATGCCGTGTTGAAAGACACGCTAAAGCACATCAGAGCAGCGTATGAAACCGGCAAAACCGCCGTGGTGTATACGAGTCGCGGTGAGGTGCAATTCCCCGATCAGGAAACACGCCTGGCTTTTGGCGAAGCGGTCTCCGCACTGTTGATGGATGTGATACGCAACTTGCCACAAGAGCTGGGTTTCCTGATCGGCAAGGGTGGCATCACCTCCAACGACATGCTAAGCACTGGCCTTGCATTACGCGCTGCTCGCGTTCTCGGCCAGGTCGCGCCCGGTGTTTCGGTAGTGCGCTGTCCTGCCGATCATCCGCGTTTTCCGGATATGCCGGTGGTGATTTTTCCGGGGAATGTGGGGGATGACGATACACTGGCGTTGGTGTGCCGACGGTTTATGTTGCCCGGTTAATGAAAACATTGGCGTTCGATACTCAGGCATTAATCGCGGCCCTGTGCCGCATCCTGCCCTCCAGTGCCGTCTTGTCCGACGCGGAAGATCTACGCCCTTACGAGTGTGACGGCCTATCCGCTTACCGCGAACTGCCGCTAGTGGTGTGCTTGCCGGAGACGGTAGAGCAGGTGCGCGCGGTGTTGCGTGTATGCCATGACATGAGTGTGCCGGTGGTGGCGCGCGGTGCGGGCACGGGTTTATCGGGTGGGGCGCTGCCGTTGGCCAATGGCGTGGTGTTGAGCCTGGCTAAATTCATGCGCATTCTTGAAGTTGACCCTGCAAACCGCATCGCCCGCATACAGCCGGGGGTGAGAAATCTCGCCATCTCGCAGGCGGCCGCGCCCTATGGATTGTATTACGCCCCCGACCCTTCCTCACAAATCGCCTGCACCATAGGTGGCAATGTGGCGGAAAACTCCGGCGGGGTGCATTGCCTGAAATACGGCCTCACGGTGAATAATGTACTGGGGCTGAAGGTGCTGACCATGGACGGCGAGTTGCTGGAAATTGGCGGTGCCGCGCTGGATGGCCCAGGCTACGATCTGCTCGCGCTGATGACCGGCTCTGAGGGGCTGCTGGGAGTGATCGTTGAGGTCACCGTAAAGCTGCTACCCAAGCCCGAGCGCGCCCAGGTGGTGCTGGCAGCCTTCGACGATGTGGTGAAAGCGGGCGAGGCGGTGGGTAGTATCATCGGCGCGGGTATCATCCCCGGTGGCCTGGAGATGATGGACAATTTGGCGATACGCGCCGCTGAAGACTTCATACATGCGGGATATCCGGTGGACGCCGCCGCGATTCTGTTGTGCGAGGTGGACGGCGCGAACGAAGAAGTATCCGATCAGATACTCAAGGTGCGTGAGATATTGATGCAGGCGGGCGCGACCGAGGTGCGTACCGCGCGCGACGAGGCCGAGCGCCTCAAGTTCTGGGCAGGGCGCAAGGCCGCGTTTCCGGCAGTGGGGCGTATCTCGCCTGATTATTACTGCATGGATGGCACTATCCCGCGCAAGCGTCTTTCTGAGGTGCTCTCGCGTATCGCCGAACTCTCGAAAGAGTATGGCCTGCCGGTTGCCAATGTCTTTCACGCCGGAGACGGCAATTTGCACCCGTTGATCCTGTATGACGCCAATAAGCCCGGCGAGCTGGAGCGCACCGAAGAATTCGGCGGCAAGATCCTCGACCTATGCATCGCGGTGGGCGGTACCATTACCGGAGAACATGGCGTGGGCATGGAGAAAATCGGCCAGATGTGCCATCAATTCGCGCCCGCCGAGCTAACCCAGTTTCACGCGGTTAAACATGCGTTTGATCCGCAAGGTTTGCTCAACCCAGGCAAGGCTGTACCCACCCTGCACCGTTGCGCCGAGTTCGGCGCCATGCACGTGCATGGCGGCAAGCTATCTCATCCTGAACTTGAACGGTTTTAAAACGATGCCTGATACCGACATCAGTGCCGCGCTCCAGGCCAATGTGCTTGAGGCTATGGCGCAAGGCAGCCCCTTGCAGATTGTAGGCGGTGGCAGCAAGATCTTTTATGGCCGCGCGCCACAGGGTGATCCTCTGTCTGTGACAGGGCACCGAGGCGTGATCAGTTATGAACCGACCGAGCTGGTCATCACCGCCCGTGCGGGCACCCGGCTTGCAGATGTCGAGTCCTTGCTCGCCGAGCACAACCAGATGCTGCCCTTCGATCCACCCTATTTCACAGACGCCGCCACCTTAGGTGGCGCCATTGCCACGGGCCTGTCCGGTCCATGTCGGCCCTATGCAGGCAGCGCGCGCGATTTCGTGCTGGGTGTCAAGGTGCTGACCGGTAAGGGTGAAATCCTGGGTTTCGGCGGCCAAGTGATGAAAAATGTCGCGGGCTTTGATGTGTCGCGCTTCATGGCGGGCAGCCTGGGCACGCTGGGGGTTTTGCTTGAGGTTTCGCTCAAGGTGCTGCCGCGTCCTGAATCTGAACAGACACTGCTGTTTGAATCCTCAGAGCTTGATGCAATCCGACGTATGAACGCCTGGGCGGGCCAGCCGCTGCCGCTCTCCGGCGCGGCATTTGATGGCGGGAGGCTGTATTTGCGCCTTTCAGGAAGCACGGCGGCGCTGAATGCCGCGCGTGAAAAGCTGGGTGGAGAATTAGTTGCCGATGGTGCGGTCTTTTGGCGTGATGTGCGTGATCATACATGCACCTTCTTTCAGGGCGATGCCCCGTTGTGGCGAGTATCGGTGCCTGCCGCAACACCGCCGCTCGACCTGTCTGGAGAATGGCTGCTAGACTGGGGCGGTGCGCAGCGTTGGCTCAAGACAAGCAGCGCCGCTACGACGATCCGTGAGCTCACCGCCAAGGCAGGCGGCCATGCCACCCTGTTTCGTGGTGGCGACCGCCAGGGGGCGGTGTTTCATCCCTTATCTCCGGCTTTAATGGCCCTGCACCAGCGGCTCAAGGCGGCGTTCGATCCTCACGGGATTCTCAACTTGGGTCGGATGTATTCGGATTTGTGATCCAGTCATCAACGGTAAGCAAGGAGGTTGTGTATGAGTGAACTGACTCTTGTTATCGGCAACAAAAACTATTCGTCCTGGTCATTGCGTCCCTGGTTGCTGCTGAAGCACGTCGGCATTCCGTTTAAGGAAATGAGAATCCCTTTATATGTCGGGGATTGGCAGGCGGAAATGCTCAAATACTCGCCATCGGGCAAGGTGCCCGCCTTACGAGATGGCGGCCTGACGGTATGGGACTCGCTGGCGATCTGTGAGTACATTGCAGAGCAGTTTCCCGAGTGCTTGCTTTGGCCAAAAGACAAGGAAGCGCGCGCGGTGGCACGTTCGGTGAGTGCGGAGATGCACTCCGGTTTTGCCAATATGCGGCAGAATATGACCATGAATTGCCGGAAACGCTATCCTGGCAAGGGCCGTGCGCCCGGCGTGCAGGAGGATATCGACCGCATTACGGCCATTTGGAATGACTGCCGCGCGCGTTTTGGCCGTGGCGGGGATATGCTATTCGGTCAGTTCAGTATCGCCGACGCCATGTTCGCGCCAGTGACCACTCGCTTTATTACCTATGACGTGACGCTTGATCCTGTCAGCGCCGCATATGTCAAAGCGGTGCAGGTCTTGCCTGCCATGCAGGAATGGTATGCCGCAGCACGCGAGGAAGCTGAAGTGATTGAGCAATACGAGTACTAACACCCTACATTTGACCCTCGCCCCTCTTGAGAAAAGAGGGGAATACGATTTTTTTGTGAAGCATTCATGCAAACCCAACTCAGCGATTCCATCAAAAACACCCCTCAAGGCCAGGAGGCGGATGGCATTCTGCGCGCCTGCGTGCACTGTGGTTTCTGCACGGCCACGTGTCCCACATACCAATTGCTGGGCGATGAACTGGATGGCCCGCGCGGCCGCATCTATCTCATTAAGGAAATGCTGGAAGGCGAGACAGTCAGCCGCAAGACGCAGCTCCACCTTGATCGCTGCCTGACGTGTCGCGCCTGCGAGACCACGTGTCCTTCCGGTGTGCAGTATGGCCGGTTAGTGGATATAGGGCGTGCCGTGGCAGAAGAGCGTGTGGCTCGACCATGGCTGGAGCGTGTCACGCGTCATATGCTGCGCGCAGTGATTCCTTATTCCAGCCGTTTCACGCCGCTGCTTAGGCTGGGGCAGATGGTGCGGCCGTTGATGCCGGCGGCTATGCGCGCCTCCATACCATCACGGCAACCTTCCACACTTTGGCCCGCGCCGCGCCACGCCCGGCAAATGGTGGTGTTGGATGGCTGCGCGCAGCCCGCCATTGCTCCCAACATCAACGCCGCCACAGCGCGCGTGCTGGATCGGCTGGGCATCTCGCTGCTACGCGCCGATAGGGCAGGTTGCTGTGGGGCGGTGAGTCATCATCTCAATGCGCACGAAGAAGGCATGGATTTCATGCGCCGCAACATCGACGCCTGGTGGCCGCATATCGAAGCGGGTGCGGAGGCCATTGTCATGACTGCCAGCGGCTGTGGCGCCATGGTGAAGGAATACGGCCACATCCTGCGCCACGATCCGACCTATGCCGAAAAAGCTGCGCGTGTTTCTGCGCTTACTCGGGACATTTCCGAGGTGCTGCTGGCTGAAAAAGACGGCCTGGCAAAACACTTCAGCAACTCTAAGAGCCCGAAACTCGCTTTTCATTCGCCGTGCACCTTGCAGCATGGCCAAAAACTGCCCGGCATTGTGGAAAATATTCTGCAAACCTGTGGCTACGAGCTAACCCCCGTGCCGGACGCGCATCTGTGCTGCGGTTCGGCGGGCACCTATTCCATCTTGCAAAAAGAGCTTTCCCAGCAACTGCTGCAAAACAAACTCGCCGCGCTGCAGTCCGGCGCGCCTGCTTTCATCGCTACTGCCAACATCGGTTGCCTGACCCATTTGCAAAGCCGGTCGGATGTACCGGTCAGGCATTGGGTTGAGTTGCTGGACGCTGAATGATGATATTTCTTTTTGCAGAGGTTTTCCGTTCAGCTTCGGTTCAGCTTGATCGAGGTAATCTATGTCCAAGCTGGAAAGAAACCTCCAGCCAAGCGGAAGCGATAACGAGGGCAGACCATGCTCTTTGCTATATGGCCGGTGAATACGTTGGGTCGCCGGTAAATGACTTGGTAATTTGATAGGAGAAGATAATGAAAGTTCAAGCGCTTGTTCTGGGTGCCGCTCTGTCGGTTGCTGCACTGCCGTCTTTTGCTGCTGAAGGCCTGGATCTGGCCAAGGCTAGTGGTTGCTTGGCTTGCCACAGCGTAGAGAAGAAAGTTGTCGGTCCTGCTTGGCAGGATGTTGCCAACAAGTACAAAGGTGATGCCGCTGCCAAGGCAGCCCTGATCGCCAAGGTCAAGGCTGGCGGCAAGGGCAACTGGACTGCCGTAACCGGCGGTGTTCCAATGCCCCCCTACTCCCCTCGCGTTGCCGATGCGGATATTGAGAAGCTGGTGACCTTCGTATTGGGTCTGGCCAAGTAATAGCCGGATAACATCCCCCCCTTACGGGGAAGGATGTCACCCCGCCTCCCTCATGCAGTGTCCTTTCGGGCGCCGCGTGAGGGAGGTTTTTTTATGGCTGATGAAAAGGATTGTTGTTTATATTTTTCAATATGTTACGACCCATTCCGGCCTCCTTTCCGGCCTCCTTTTTGGTTTCATTCAGCCCCTGTTCAGCCTCGATGAGATAGTCTGTAATCGCCTGCAATGATCAGGCGTTCCACTACTGGAGGAGACAACAATGAAGCCCTCAATGCTTGTTCTGGGTCTTGCCTTATCATCCCTTGCCGTTTCGTTTAATGCTGTCGCTGATAATGACAAGGGTCACCATGATCGCCATGACCGCTCCTATGACAGGGGCTATTACGATGGTGATTATGGTCGTCATGAGCGTCACGGCCATGAGCGTCGTTATGATGATTTTGGCAAGGTGATCGATGTCGATCCCATCATCGAGGTTTCGCGCACGCCCTACTCCCGACAGCAATGCTGGGATGAGCAGGCAACTTATTCCGGGCGCGGTCGCCATGACGCTGCGGGCGCGATGATTCTTGGCGGCATAGTGGGTGGCGTGGTCGGCAATCAGGTGGGTGAAGGGCGCGGCAGAGATGCCGCCACATTGCTTGGGACGCTGGTGGGCGCATCCATCGGCCATGACATGAGCGGGAGAAATGAGTATTCCGCCCCCGTCGTAAACCAGCGCTGCCGCACCATCACTCAGTATGACGAAAGTGAGCGTGTCTTTGGTTACCGCGTGACGTACCGTTATAGAGGGCAAACCTATGTAACGCGCACTGACCGTCATCCCGGGTCGATGATCAGGGTCAGCTCAATGGTTGCGTCGTATGACGATTGAGATCCCGAGGTGGACTGATCGTATATTAAAAGGTGGCGCGCTGGCGGCGCTATTGGTAGTGTGGGCGATGCCCGCCCACGCCGCGCCATCTGTAGCGGGGATGGACGCGCATGGAGCCTTCCGGTTTACGGATCATCAACGGCGGCAATTAACGCTCGATGACGCTGCTGCCGAGGTACGTCAGGCAACGGCGGGGAGGGTAGTGTCGGCAGATGCAGCGGAGATGCAAGGACGAGTGATGTTCCGCATCAAGGTGCTCACCACCTCCGGGCAGGTACGCATCTTCATGGTCGAGCCGGAGGGCGGTAAACGGTTTGAATAAAGAGTGAATGGTAGGCAATGCGAATATTGGTCATTGAAGACGAGGCCTCGCTGCGCGAGCAATTGCTGACCCGGTTCCGCGAGGATGGCTATGCCGTGGATGCGGCGGCGGACGGGGAGGAAGGCCTGTATCTGGGGTCGGAATTTCCCTTCGATGTTGCCGTGGTGGATCTAGGATTGCCCAAGCTGTCGGGTATCGAGGTTATTCAGCGCTTGCGCGCTACTGGAAAAACCTTTCCCATTCTGATTCTGACTGCGCGCGGACGGTGGCAGGAGAAGGTTGAAGGGCTGGAGGCCGGTGGCGATGATTATCTGGTCAAGCCGTTTCACATGGAGGAACTGCTGGCGCGCATCAAGGTACTGCTGCGCCGCGCGGCGGGCTGGTCGCAGCCGGTACTGCGTTGCGGGCCGGTGGCGCTGGATACCGTCTCCCAGCAGGTCAGCGCGCATGGTCAGGCTGTGGATCTGACCGCGTATGAATATAACCTGCTTGAATACCTGATGCTGCATAACGGTGAAGTAGTGTCCAAGGCAGAACTTACCGAGCACCTCTATGATCAGGATTTCGATCGCGACAGTAATGTCCTCGAAGTGTTGGTGGGGCGATTGCGACGTAAGCTTGATCCGGAAGGGACGCTTCAACCTATAGAAACTCTGCGTGGACGAGGCTACCGTTTCACTCTGGCGCGCGATTCCCATGCTCTCCCTTAACGCCCGTTTGTTGATCGCTGGCAGTCTGGTGCTGGCGGCGTTCCTTGGACTCACCGGCTTTACGCTCGACAAGGCGTTTCGCACCAGCGCCGAGGCCGCCATGCGCGACCGTCTGCAAGGCCATATCTATGCGCTGCTCGCCGCCTCCGAGCTGGACAAAAATGGGGTGATGAGCGTATCTAAAGAGATGCCTGATGCAGGATTTGCTACGCCAGGGTCGGGTATTTACGGGCAGATAGCCTCGCATGATGGCAAGCAAGCACTGCGCTCGCCTTCCATGGTGGGGCTGACGATACCCTTCACTCTCGGCCTGGAGATGGGAACCAATCGCTTTGAGCGTGTCATTGCCTCGGATGGCACGCCCCTGTACGCGCTCGGTTTTGGCTTGTCCTGGAAAGTGAAGGGCAAGCAGCGTGGCTTTACCTTTAGCGTTGCCGAGAACATGAACAGCTTTTATGTGCAGGTCAACAGCTTCCGGCGCAGTCTGTGGGGCTGGCTGGGCGGTGTAGCGCTGTTGCTGCTGGCGGTGCAGGGCAGCATCCTGCGCTGGAGTCTTGCGCCGTTACGCCGCGTGTCCACCGATCTGGCGGCCATCGAGGCCGGACAGGCTACCCAGTTGGAAGGCCGGTATCCGCAAGAACTGCGCGGCCTGACCGACAACCTCAATATTCTGATACGCGCCAGTCATGCACAGTTGGATCGCTATCGCCATACACTGGGTGATCTTGCCCACAGCCTGAAGACACCGCTCGCCGTCGTGCGCGGTTCAGTGGAAAACGAAAGCTCCGTGGAGGAGTTGCGCCGTACCGTGCAGGAACAGGTGGACCGCATGACGCAGATCGTCGAATACCAGCTCCAGCGTGCCGCAGCATCGGGCCGCACCGCACTCGCTGCGCCGGTGAACGTCAATACGGTAGTGGAGCGTATCGCCGCCTCACTGAGTAAGGTATACGCCGACAAGGGCGTTCACTTTTCAATCCGGACCGAGGACGATGCCGTGTTTTATGGCGACGAAGGCGACCTGATGGAGCTTTTAGGTAACCTGATGGATAACGCTTGCAAATGGTGCCATCACCGCGTTGCTATAACCGCCCACCCCCTTGCCGACGCCTTTCATAGGCACTCCGGGCTGGAATTGCGGGTGGAAGACGACGGACAAGGCATCCCCCTGGAGCATGCCGATCTAGTACTGCAACGCGGTGTACGCGCCGACGAAACCATCCACGGCCACGGCATCGGCCTGGCGGTGGTGCAAGACATCCTGCGTGTATACGGTGGAACGCTGGAAGTCGGTAAAAGTGAGATGGGCGGCGCGAGTTTTATAGTGAGTATGCCAGGGGCATAATTATTTTTGCCCGGTTGTCACCCGTGTGAAGTGGCCTAACACACTATGGATCCACTCTGCGTAGCTGGAAACCAGCATCCCCCCCCCGCCTGAGCCGAATTTCGGCGCGGTCGCCCCAAGCTGAAAGGTATTGATGCCCGCAAGCATCCAGCGTCCACCTGATTCGACGAAAGCCGGGCTGCCCGAATCGCCGCCGCCCACCGTGGTTTCGATGCCGTTACCCAAGGTGGGGCCGCCACCCTGGTTTGACGTTCCCTCCGGACCGTCAAAATCATATATATAGGCCTCCAGGCGCTTACTGCCCTCATCGTCCGGCACCACCCCATCCACATTATTCTTGCCAATCCTTTTTACCGCGGGATTACCGCCCACGGTAATGCCATCCACACCGTTTCCACTGGCGCCATACCCCACCAGCGTCAGCGTCATGCCGGGCGCGGGAGGCGATGTATTGAGGTCATAAATGGCCACGCCATCGGGTACTGCCTCGCTGAGCTGTACCACGGCTACATCATCGCGGGTGATGTCATTCTTGTTGTAACCGGCGTAATCCGGGTGTACGAAAACAGCCTTGGCCTGGATGCTGTGCGACAGATCGGCGCCGTAATTGAGGTTAAACACGATCTTATCGGGCGCCACGCCATTCACAACATGGGCCGCGGTCAGCACGTGGTGAGGGCCGATCACCACGGCGCTGAAGGTTCCGCCATTAATCGACAGACTTCCAACACCTGTCCAAGGCGAAGCAGTGGTATTAGGGTCGATACGTTGCGTAGGGGAGTCTGGCGCAACGCCAGCCAGCAGGGCATGAGCGGGCGGGCTATGCGCAACGATGAGCATCATACCGAGCACAAGGCGTAACACTATGAGATTGGGAAGCATCGACGTGGGTAAGAGCATGTCGCTATTGTCTACCGGTAGCGCTGTGGGCGCAACCCGGGGAGATTCCACAGGGGCGATAGCTCGCAGTGGGGCGAAGAAAGCATTGGGTTATGGCTAACCCAGACCGCACGGCCAAATAGTAAAAAGCATGATCTTATTTCCCGCATGCACAACGGGTGGAGCCCATAGATCCCGTGCCGTTGGTGTTAGCTTGTTGAATTGGTTATGCAGCAAACATTAAATAACTGATAGCGTTTCGCTGTGCCATAACCCTATTTCTTGCTGCGTTTGCTCTGCCCCTCAATCCGGCGGCGAAGGCTTTCACGAGCTTGCTGTTTGGCTCGGGGGGACTCGCCGCCCTACTTTAGCCACACTTTGAATCGCCACAATTCAAACAAGTCATGCAATTATCCATTTTGATCATAGCCTTGGTATTGCATTTACCGCAGAGCTGGGCGCCAGTGGGGAAGCTGCCGCTTTCGCTGTCTTCGGCCTTGTGCAGCATGGACTCGAACTCGGCGCGTTTTTCGTTGATGTGCTTTTGCTGATGCTCGTCGAGGGTGTCGTCTTTCAGCAGACCAATCATACGCATATGGCGCTCGATCACATCACCGATCTCGGCGACCAGTGAAGGCATGTATTTGCCGCCCTTCTTGAAATAGCCACCGCGCGGGTCGAACACTGAACGCAGCTCTTCCACCAGAAAGGTGACATCACCGCCCTTGCGGAATACGGCGGAGATGATGCGGGTGAGGGCGACGATCCACTGGAAGTGGTCCATGTTCTTCGAGTTGATGAAGACTTCGAAGGGGCGACGCAGCTCATCCTCGGTGCCGGGATTGAGCACGACATCGTTGACGGTGACATACAGGGCATGCTCGGTGAGCGGGGTTTTGATCTTGTAGGTGGAGCCGATCAATACCTCGGGCCGCTCCAGCTTTTCGTGCATCTGCACTACCTTGGCAACGGTGGATTCCTCGGCAGGGGCGGCAGCAGCCTTCTCCTCGTCCTTGACCACGCTGTACTTCACAATCTTCTTTTCTATCTTGATAGTCATGCTGTTTCTCCAGTGACGGGCAATACCCCAGTGGGGCTTTCCGTCCTGTATATAGTTTAGAACTTGCCGTAATAGCCTTCTTTTAGGGCGTCGAACAGGTTGGCGGCGGTGTGGATTTCGCCGTCGTATTCAATCTCCTCGTTACCCTTGACCTCAAGCACGGTGCCGTCTTCCAGGGTAAAGCGGTAGGTAGTGCCCTCCAGATCGCTCTCTTTCACCAGCACGCCCTGAAACGCTTCAGGATTGAAACGGAAGGTGGTGCAACCCTTCAGGCCTTGCTCGTAGGCATAGAGGTAGATGCCCTTGAAGTCGTCGTAGGGAAAATCCGTCGGCACGTTGGCGGTTTTGGAGATAGAGGAGTCGATCCATTTCTGCGCGGCGGCCTGCACGTCGACATGCTCTTTCGGCGTAACGTCATCGGCAGTGATGAAGTACTCAGGCAGTTGCTCGTCTTCCTTGTCGGAGTAGGGCATGGCCTTGTCATTGATCAAGGAGCGGTAGGCCAGCAACTCATAGGAATAAACGTCGACCTTCTCTTTGGACTTCTTGCCTTCACGGATCACGTTACGCGCGTAGTGGTGCGCGAAGCTGGGTTCGATTCCGTTACTGGCGTTATTGGCCAGCGACAACGAAATGGTTCCGGTGGGGGCGATGGAGCTATGGTGGGTGAAGCGCGCGCCGTTTTCGGCGATGGTATTCACCAGATCAGGGTCAATCTCGGCTATGCGTTGCATGTAGCGGCTGTATTTGGCCAGCAGCACCTTGCCCGGCACCTTGTCGCCTATATTAAAGCCGTCTTGCACCATCTCAGGCCGCTTGCGCAGCATCTCGCCCGTTACAGTAAATTCCTGATTCAGCACCGGGGCCGCGCCCTTTTCCTGGGCCAGTTCAGCGCCCACTTGCCAGCCCACCAGCGCCATTTCGCGGGTGACCTGCTCGGTGAATTCCAGCGATTCTTTCGAGCCGTAACGCATGCACTGCATGGTTATGGCGGAGCCCAGCCCCAGATACCCCATGCCATGGCGGCGCTTGCTCTTGATCTCTTCGCGCTGCTGCTCCAAAGGCAGGCCGCTGATCTCCACCACGTTATCCAGCATACGGGTGAAAATCGCCACGGCGCGACGGTACTCGTCCCAGTCAAAACTGGCCTTGGACGTGAACGCATTGCGCACGAAATTGGTCAGGTTGATCGAGCCCAGCAGACAGGCGCCGTAGGGGGGAAGTGGTTGCTCACCACAGGGATTGGTGGCGCGGATGCTTTCGCAGAACCAGTTGTTGTTCATCTCGTTGACGTTGTCGATCAGGATAAAACCCGGCTCGGCGAAATCATAGGTGGACGTCATGATCGCATCCCACAAGCGGCGCGCGCGGATGGTGCGATAGATTTTACATGCGACCAGACCCTGGTCGTTAGACAGGTATTTATCCTTGGTGGGCCATTCGCGCCAGATCACTTGCTTCGGGTCGTTGACGTCGATGCCGTCGATATCAACCTCCTTGGCGTCGAGCGGGAACACCAGCGGCCAGTCTGCGTCATTCTTGACGGCTTCCATGTATTCACGCGTCACCAGCAGCGACAGATTGAACTGACGCAGGCGGCCGTTTTCACGCTTGGCGCGGATGAAGTCGAGCACGTCCGGGTGGCTGACGTCAAAGGTCGCCATCTGGGCACCGCGACGACCGCCGGCGGAGGAGACGGTGAAACACATCTTGTCGTAGATATCCATGAACGACAGCGGGCCGGAGGTATACGCACCCGCACCGGCGACGAACGCGCCCCTGGGACGCAGCGTGGAGAATTCATAACCAATGCCGCAACCGGCCTTCAGTGTAAGACCGGCCTCATGAACCTTCCCCAGGATGTTGTCCATGGAGTCTTGAATGGTGCCGGATACCGTGCAGTTGATCGTGGAGGTTGCGGGCTTGTAGGCCTGTGCCCCAGCGTTGGAAACGATACGGCCAGCAGGAATCGCGCCACGGCGCAGCGCCCACAGAAATTTGTCATACCACTCGGCGCGCTTCTCCTCGGTATCTTCCACATCGGCCACGGCGCGGGCAACGCGCCGGTAGGTGTGATCGAGTGTTTCGTCGATGACGGTGCCGTCTTTCTTCTTCAGGCGGTATTTTTTGTCCCAGATGTCAAAAGATGCGGGCTGAAGCTCGATGATGGCGTCGGCATTGGGGACAGCCTTGAGATGGGTAACCTTCATGGATACATGCTCCCTGGTATTGATTGTTTTGGCACGTCGCGGCACACCCACGGTGCATGGGGCCGTTTGACTATGGCTTGTTTTTTAATTTCGGTAAAACACAATATATTGTGCCGTGATGTGGGAGATTAACGCCTGTCCCCTCCCGTGTCAACACGCGTGAGCCTCCATGAAGGCATATTTTTTATACAATAAAAAACAATGACATACGAAAACATCAAAGGATTGACACAGGAAAATACATTGATATTCAGCAGGATAGGACCACTGAAATGCGCCGACAAAATACACCATATCTTGTGCATGTTAATGCGCAAGATCAATACGCCAACCAACTACTTCCGCCAAAACGCCGGTGTCAGCAACACCAGTAGCGTGAATATCTCAAGACGCCCCAGGAGCATGGCGAAGCTCAGTATCCAGATGCCAACATCATTGACGATGGTAAAATTCATCGTCACTGCGCCGAGGCCGGGGCCGCCGAGGTTGAGGCAGGTGGCGACGCCGGAGAAGGCGGTGACCACATCCAACCCGGTGCCCATCAGCGCCAGCGACAGCACGACAAAACTGGTGATGTAAAGTACCGAGAATCCCCATACGGCTTCAACGATACGGTCCGGCAGCGAACGCTCGCCGATTTTGACGGGGATGATGGCGTTGGGATGGATCAGGCGCATGATCTCGCGGATGCCCTGCTTGTAGAGCAGCAGGATACGCACCACTTTCATACCGCCCGCAGTTGAACCGGCGCAGCCACCGATAAAACCAATGGCCATCAGCAATGCGGGCAGGAACAGCGGCCAGGACGCGAAGTCCGCCGTCAGGAAACCGGTACTGGTAATCATGGTGACTACCTGGAGAGAGCCATAGCGCAATGCGCTCCATATGTCCGGATATTTTTGCGTGACCATCAACGTCACGACGACTATCGCTATAATCGCGGCGACGATACCGAGGAAGGCGAGCGCCTCTGCGTCGCGCCAATAGTGGCGGATATCCCGCTCCCGCCATGCCATAAAATGCACCGCGAAGTTGAACCCGCCGAGCAGCATGAACACGGTAGCAATAGCGTCGATGAGTGCGCTGTTGAAGTGGCCAAGACTGGCGTCATGGGTGGAAAAACCGCCGGTGGAGATGGTGGAGAAGCTGTGGCCGATGGCGTCGAACAGGCTCATACCCGCCAGCCAATAAGCCAGCGCGCAGGCCACCGTCAAGCCTAGATAGATGTACCACAAAGCCCGCGCCGTTTCGGTGATGCGGGGGGTAAGCTTGTTGTCTTTCATCGGCCCCGGCGTCTCGGCACGATAGAGCTGCATGCCACCGATGCCGAGCATGGGGAAGATGGCCACTGCCAGAACCACGATTCCCATGCCACCGAGAAATTGCAGTTGCTGGCGATAATAGAGGATGGATTGCGGCATGTGATCGAGGCCGACCATCACCGTTGCGCCGGTGGTGGTGAAACCCGACACCGATTCAAAAACCGAGTCGGTGAACGACATGTGCGGGTGCTCGGCAAGCATGAACGGTAAGGCGCTGACCATACTCAGCGCAGTCCAGAAGATCACCACGATCAGAAAGCCGTCGCGCAGACGCAATTCCTTGCGGAAAGAACGCACCGGCAGCCAACACAGAAAACCTGCCAACAGCGTCAATGCGAAACCCAGCAGGAATGATTCTGCGGTGTGGTCGTCGTACCAGAAAGATACCGCCACCGGAGGCAGCATGGTGATGCTGAACAGCATCAAAAGAAGACCGAGTATGCGTTGTATGGCGGAGAGTTGCATTTTTTAGCAGTTAATAAACAAAAAGCAAATCAGAAAACCGGTGGAACGCCATGCTTTGCCTCGTCATTTTTGGTTTTTTCTACTTTTTAAAGAAACATCGCGCTCACTTGAAACAGGCGCTCCACGTCGCGGATACGGGTTTTATCGACCAGGAACAGGATGACGTGATCCTCCGCTTCGATCACGGTGTCGTGATGGGCGATAATCACCTCATCACCGCGCAGCATGGCGCCAATGCTGGCGCCCGGCGGTAGTTTGATGTCCTGAATGGCGCGCCCTACCACTTTCGATGATTTGCGGTCGCCGTGCGCCACTGCCTCCAGAGCCTCCGCCGCGCCGCGCCGCAGGGAGTGAACCGCCGCAACATCGCCACGCCGCACATGGGCCAACAGGCTACCGATCATCGCCTGGTGGGGTGATATTGCGATGTCGATCGTGCCGCTCTCCACCAGGTCGACATAGGCGGAGCGGTTGATCAGCGCCATTACCTTGCGCGCACCGAGGCGCTTGGCGAGCATGGCGGAGAGAATATTATCCTCGTCGTCATTAGTCAGCGCGCAAAATATGTCGGTGGCTTCGATGTTTTCTTCACGCAACAGATCTTCATCGGTGGCATCGCCCAGCAGGACAATGGCCTTTTTCAGCTCTTCCGACAGGGCGCGCGCGCGCTTCTGGTTGTGCTCGATGACCTTGATCTGGTAATCATTTTCCAGCGCCTTGGCGAGGCGTTTCCCGATATTGCCGCCGCCCGCGATCATCACGCGTTTAATGGAGCTATCCAGTCGCCTCAGCTCACTCATCACCGCGCGGATGTCTTTGCTGGCGGCAATGAAAAACACTTCGTCACCCACCTCGATGACGGTATTGCCCTCGGGAACGATAGGCGCATCGCGGCGAAAGATGGCGGCAACGCGCGTCTGAACGCCTGGCATGTGTTCGCGCAGGGTGCGCAATTCGCGCCCCACCAGCGGCCCGTCATGGTAGGCGCGCACTGCCACCAGCCGTACCTTGCCGTGAGCAAAATCGAGCACCTGGAGTGCGCCGGGGTATTCAATCAAACGCTGGATATAATCCGTCACCGCCTGGTCGGGGCTGATCAGGAAGTCGATAGGGAGCGCATCGCTGGCGAATAACTGGGGATGGCTAAGATATTCGTTGGAGCGCACGCGTGCTATCTTGGTGGGGGTGCGAAACAGTGTGTACGCCACTTGGCACGCCACCATGTTGGTTTCATCGCTGTTGGTGACGGCGAGGATCATGTCCGCATCCTCCGCCCCAGCGCGCCGCAGCATCTCGGGGTGGGAGGCCTCGCCGCACACGGTGCGCAGGTCGAAACGGTCCTGGAGGTTTTGCAGAAGGTCCTGGTTGGTATCCACCACCGTAATATCGTTGGCCTCACTGACCAGATTGGCTGCTACCGACGAACCTACCTGGCCTGCGCCGAGGATGATGATTTTCATGTCAGCTCACAATCCGAAAACAAGGGCGGCAATCTTATCACTGATCCGCTGTTTCTTGTACATCGCCGATGCTTATGCCCAGCGCCCGCATCTTGCGATACAGATGGGTGCGCTCCATGCCCGCCAGTTTGGCCACCTTGGTAATATTGCCGCCCGTCTCACGCAGCTGATATTCCAGATAGGCCTTTTCAAAACGGTCACGCGCCTCGCGCAAGGGTAAATCAAAGCCCAGCGTTGATGTCGCAGTCATACTGGCAGGCGCTTCGCCCAGCGCGGCGTCCACTTCATCGGCGCCGATTTCGGCACCTGTGCCGAGAATCAGCAGGCGCTGCACCAGGTTTTTTAATTCGCGGACGTTACCTGGCCATGGATAATTGCGCAGGCGGTTTTGCGCCGCCATGCTGAAGCGGCGGTAGGGCAAGTTGTCCTGGTTGACGAAAACGTTCATGTAATAGTTAAGTAATTCGGGAACGTCTTCACAATGTTCGCGTAACGGAGGCACGCGCAGCGGCACCACGTTCAACTGGTAATAAAGGTCTTCACGAAAACGCTTGGTCTGGACATCCTGCGCCAGATCGTGGTGCGTGGCTGCCAGGACGCGCGCGTCGAGCTTCACCGGCTCGCTGCCGCCCACCCTCATGAAGGAGCGGCTTTGCAGGGTGCGCAGCAGGCGCGCCTGCAGCGCGGCATCCATATCGCCGATCTCATCCAGGAACAGGGTGCCACCGTTGGCTTGTTCAAAGCGCCCGTAATGAATCTTTCCGCCTTCTTCACTACCAAACAATTCGATAGCCGGATTGCCCTGTGGAACACCAGCATCAATAAACGGTCCATTGCGACGCATGCTGTTGGCGTGCAGATAACGGGCGAACAGTTCCTTGCCGCTGCCCGGCTCGCCAGTGATCAGTACCCAGGCGTCATGCTGGGCTATGCGTTTGGCCTGTTCGCGCAGATGGTGCATTACCGTGCCGTGGCCCACCGGCTCTGTTACCGTCTGATCGTGGCGGCGTAACCCGAGGTTTTCCCGCCGCAGCCTGTCGGCCTCCAGCGCGCGCTTGATGGTCAGAAGCAGCTTGGCCATGGACAAAGGCTTTTCCAAAAAGTCGTAGGCGCCCAAACGAGTGGCCTCCACCGCTGTTTCCACCGTGCCGTGTCCGGACATCATAATAACCGGTGGCAACGCATCGCCTTCTTCGGCCCCCCACTCCTTGAGCAGCGAGATACCATCGATGTCCGGCATCCAGATATCCAGCAGCACCAGATCGGGACGGCGCTCGCGCCGCGCACGCCGTGCCGCCTCGCCGTTTTCCGCAATGGCGACCTCGTACCCCTCGTCAACCAGGATCTCCTTGACCAGTTCGCGAATGTCGCGCTCGTCGTCCACTACCAGGACATAAGCCATACTCATGCGCCGTTCTCCCTCGTGCCCTTTAGGGTATTCATGCCCTTCAGGGTAAATGTCATGGCTGCGTCCACGCGGTTGCTCCAGTGCTTTGCAGCGGGAGGCGCACCACGATACAGGCACCGTCGCCGGGGATATTTTCCGCCCACACCACGCCGCCATGCTCTTCAACGATTTTCTTTACAATCGCCAGCCCCAGCCCACCGCCCTTGGCTTTGCTGCTGACCCCGGGCTCAAAAAGTCGGGCGAGAATCTCCGGCGTGATGCCTGGGCCATTGTCCTGCACGCGCAGTTCGACACTCTGAAAATCCGGCTCGTGCAGCCATTGCGTTGTGATGGTAACGCAGCAACCCGCGTTTTCACCAATGGCATCGAGGGCGTTTTTGATGAGGTTGTGCAGCAATTGCCGGAAGCGTCCGGCATCGGCCTCAATGCGCGGCAGTTGCGGATCGAGGTGGGCCTTTGTCCGCACCCTTGCATCACCGCGATAGAGATCAAGCACCTCGCTGATCAGGCGATTCAGATCCAGCGGATGCAGCATCAGTTTCGGCGCACGCGCATAATCGGAAAAGGCCTTGACCATTTCCTGCATGGTCTGCACCTGCTGGATGATGGTATGGGTGGAGCGGTCCAGCACATCCGCGTCCTCTGCGTTCATGGTTTTGAGGTATTTATGCCGCAAACGCTCGGCGGAAAGCTGGATGGGCGTGAGCGGGTTTTTAATCTCGTGCGCCAGACGCCGGGCCACTTCGCCCCACGCTGCATCACGCTGCGCCTGGATCAAGTTTGTGATGTCATCGAACACGATCACATGTCCGCCCGTGTCGCCTTCCGTGTCGGACAGCGGTGCACCGCGGCACATCAACACCTGTCGTCCGCTTGCGCCAAATAAAACCACTTCCTCGCGCCATTCCCGCAGCTCTCCCGTCAAGTGCAGCGCAAGGGCCTTGGCAAAACCGCCAAGATGCGGATAGACGCTACCAAGCTGATCTAGAGGCTCACCAATAATATTATCGTCTAGATCCGCTCCAAGAATCTGGCTCGCGGCAATGTTTGCAGTGCGCAGAATGTGTTGCCCATCCATTGTCAGCACACCGGAGGATAGCCGATCGAGCACCGCTTCCAGATAGGCGCGCTGTGTTTCGGCCTGTAGATGACTACGCTGGGCCTCATCGCGGGCGAGCGAAATCTTGCGTGTCATGTCATTAAATGACTGCACCAGAAAGCCCAACTCGTCATGACTGGGCAAAGAGGGCAATCGTTGGTCATAATCGCCCGCTGCCACTGCGCGCGTACCCAGCGCCAATACTCGCACCGGCTCCGTCAAGCGCCGCGCCGAAAAGAATGCGGCCCATACTGCCATGAGCACGCTGAGCCACAACACCAGCGACAAAGTCAGGGTAAAACTGAATTTGAGTGGCTCGCGCATATAGCCCAGCTCCTGATACCGGGCATAAACAGATTGCACGCCCTCGGCCAGTTCACTCATGCGCCCAGCGACTGGGAACAGCCCCTGAAGCAGGCGCGGAGGAGTGCCTGGATCGAGACTGGAGACCGGTACCACCGCACGCACATAAAGGCCGGTGTCGCGGATAGGATCGAGCCCGACATAGGTGATTCCCTGCCGTACTCGCTGCAATATCGCCTCACTGGGCTGGGTTGGGGCGGCCATGGTTGGATCATCGCTGCTAATGGCGAGAATGTGGCCATGCTGGGTCAGCAAGGTAAGATCAGAGGCTCCACTGCGCTGGCGCAATTTATCCAAGTCGAAAATGGCTTGACCATTAGAGATGCCTTCCATCTCGCGGGCCATCAATTCGGTTTGCCGCAACTGGTCACTCATGCGCGCATCAAGTGTAGTGCGGCTCAATTCCAGTGCGTCACCCAGCGCCCTTTCGATGCGCACGTCAAACCAGCTATCGATTCCGCGCCGTAAAAAATCCAGTGAGAAATAATACACTAGCGACACCGGCACCACGGAGAGGATCACGAATATGACCACCAGCCGAGCGGTGAGCCGCGACCCCACCACGCCGGCCCGGTACTGGCGCACCAGGCGATAAAGATTGGCGGCGATCAGCCCCACCAGGATAACCAGCTCCAGAATGTTGATCACCAGCAAGGCGGAATAGAGGCGGCCAAACTCCGCCGAGTTCTGTGTTGCACTGCTCATCATGTAGAGTGACACCAGCAGCAGCACAAACAGCAGAATCACCGGGACAACGCCCGAACCGGTGCGTTTCAGAGCCGCAATGGCCATGTGTACCACTCGCTACTTACGCGCCATCCGGCATAGATATAGGCCAATAAACGGATTGGCACCGGCAACGCCTCGATATCCAGACGGGCGCGCAGTCGTGCCTCATACGTATCGCCGGCTCTCAGCAATTGCTGATCCAACATCGGAAAATCATCAACGGCGCCCAGCACGTCCAGGGCCGCGCGCAGCGTTGGAAAACTGTTTTGTATGCCGGTATTGAGATTTTTTATCTGGTATTGACGCGTCAGTGCGTGATAGGAAAGCTGGTAGCGTTGTGTTACGTCTGCGATTTGCTCGTTCCAGAGATATTGCCGTTTACGCCACACCTCAATGTCCATCGCGATGGTCAGCGGTATTCCTTTATGCAGCGCATCCAGCATCCGGTCGCTGGGCTGATAGTCGATGCGGGCGTCGAGCCTGTATACCTTGTCGACTAACTCTGTTTCAGCGCTGCGTACAGTGAATTCGCCATTTGAGTTTTCACCCCGAGCGACGCCGAAACACATCAGGCCGATCATGAACATGAGCAGCGTTAATAAGTACGGGTTGCCGTGCCGGTTTTTCATAAGGCTTTTAGCAACGAAGTCCTATGGTTTTTGCAGACACGCATAATAAAACCCGTCCATGCCGTTCTCGCCAGGCAGGATCTGCCGCCCGGCCTCCCTAGGATTGCCCCACGAAGCATCGATAGCCTTTTCGCAAGAATCCGTTTGCACCGTCAGAAAGTGTGTTACCTGTTGCTCATTTTCCTGTGGCAGTATGGAGCAAGTGGCATACAAAAACATCCCCCCCGGCTTCAGCAAGGGCCATAGCGCCTGCAGCAGCCGCCCTTGCAGCTCCGCCAGTGCCGCGATATCGTCAGGCCTGCGCAGGATTTTGATGTCGGGATGACGGCGTATCACACCGGTCGCCGAGCACGGTGCGTCGAGCAGAATGCGGTCGTACATGGTGCCATCCCACCACGCAGCAGGCTGGGCGGCATCGCCCTCGATCAGACGAGCCTGCAATTGCAAACGCCTCAAATTTCCGTCCACACGCTTCAAGCGTACAGCATCGCTATCCAGCGCCGTCAGATCAATACCAGGCTGTAACTCCAGGATATGCGCGGCCTTGCCACCGGGCGCCGCGCAGGCGTCGAGCACGCGCTGGCCGGGCCGGACATCGAGCAGCTCGGCTGCGAGCTGGGCCGCGCTGTCCTGCACCGATACCCACCCCTCGCTGAATCCGGGCAGGCGCTCAACATCGGTGGGCTGCTCCAGAATAACCCCATGCGAGGCATGCGGCGCAGGACACGCGGCTATGCCGGCATCCGCCAGCATGCGCAGATAGGCATCGCGCTCCATATGTCGGGCGTTGACGCGCAGTGCCATCGGCGGACGCTGGTTATTGGCTGCGACAATAGCCTGCCAGTCGTGCGGCCAGGCGTTCTTGAACAATTCCAGCAACCATGCGGGATGGGCCAACGCCGCCACTTCGTCTTGATCCACCTCTTCCAGCAGGTGGGCGCTATCGCGCAAATAATTGCGCAAAACGGCGTTCACCAGCCCGCCCGCCCACGGCTTACCCAAGTCCCTGGCAGCTGCCACCGTCTCGGTCACGGCGGCATGATCCGGTACGCGCATGTAGATAATCTGATACAAGCCCAGCAGCAGCAGGCTGCGCACATCCGCGTCGCGCTCTTTCAGCGGCTTGCTCAGGAGCCGCTCCAATATCGCAACCAGTCGCGGATACCAGCGCACCACGCCGTAACACATCTCCTGAGCCAATGCGCGTTCTCCGTCCTTGCGCAACTGAGCAAGAGCAGGCGCAAGAATCCCCCCCAGCGAACGCCCTTTGCCC
Source organism: Gammaproteobacteria bacterium (assembly GCA_040183005.1). Taxonomy (NCBI): domain Bacteria; kingdom Pseudomonadati; phylum Pseudomonadota; class Gammaproteobacteria; species Gammaproteobacteria bacterium. Next base: position 120,029 of record JAMPIW010000004.1, on the reverse strand, counting down.
AACACCTGAGACAATACCTTCGCGGCGACGGTTCTTGATTTCATTTGAGCATGATGCCTGTAGCCACCAAATCACGATGGGCGTTCATAAAATCGGCAACCGGCATGGGGCGGCCGCCCGGCACCTGGAGTTGCAGCAGGCGCAGAATGCCGCCGCCCGTGGCGACATCAATGCCTTCTTTTCCGGCAGACAGAATAGTCCCCGGAGGCTGGCCGGCATCGCCGGCCACCACCTGTGCCGCCCAGACATGCAGCGGTGTCTCACCCATGAGGGTGCGCGCCACTGGCCAGGGATTGAATGCGCGCACCTTGCGTTCCAGCTCCACGGCGGGCCGCGACCAATCAATCACCGCCTCTGCCTTGTCAATTTTGGCGGCATAACAGGCCAGGCTGTCATCCTGCTTCGTTGCGTGTGCCGTGCTGCTATCGAGCTGCTCCAACACCGGCAGCAGGATCTGCGCGCCCAGCGCCGCCAGTCGGTCGTGCAGGGTTTGCGTGGTGTCATCCGCCAGAATGGGGCAGGATGCGCGCGCCAGCATGGCACCGGTGTCCAGGCCCGCATCCATTTGCATGATGGTAATGCCGGTCTCAGTATCGCCAGCGAGGATAGCGCGCTGGAGCGGCGCGGCACCGCGCCAGCGCGGCAGAAGCGATGCGTGAATATTCACGCAGCCCAGACGCGGCGCCTCCAGTACCGGGGGCGGTAGTATCAGGCCGTAGGCAACCACCACCATCAGATCAGCCTGCAAGGACTGCAACCGTGTTTGCTCATCTGCGGACTTGAGGCTGGAGGGCTGATACACCGGAATGCCGCGCTCAAGCGCCACACACTTGACCGGGCTGGCAGTGAGCTTGCGGCCCCGGCCTGCCGGGCGATCCGGCTGGGTATATACCGCGCACACCGTATGTTCCGTTGCGAGCAATGCCCGCAGCGGTGCGACGGCGAATTCGGGCGTACCGGCAAAAATGATGTTGAGTTTGGATTTCAAGATTTTCTATTTACTTTTTACTTATATGGTCTGGCGGCGCACTTTTTCCAGCTTTTTGCGGAGGCGCTGCCGTTTTAGTACAGACAGATAATCGACAAACAGCTTGCCGTCCAGGTGATCTATCTCGTGCTGAATACACACGGCCAGCAGATCGTCGGCTTCCATCTCAAACGATGCGCCGTTGCGGTCCAGCGCGCGCACCTTGATGTACTTGGCACGCTGCACCGGCTCGTAAATCCCCGGCACCGAGAGGCAACCCTCCTCCGTCTGCTCGACACCTTCCCTGCTCAGGATTTCTGGGTTGATCAGACATAACGGCGCATTACGCTGCTCCGAAATATCAATGACGAGCACACGCAGGGCGACATCAACCTGGGGCGCCGCCAGACCGATGCCCGGCGCCTGATACATGGTCTCGAACATATCGTCGATCAAGGTGCGAAGTTTACCATCAACCTTGGCGACCGGAGCGGCCTTGTTGCGTAGTCGCGGGTCGGGATAATGCAGAATTGGAAGAATAGCCATCAGATAACCGTTAACTTAATGCGACATGAGTCCGATATAAGGAAAGTGATCATAATAGATAGGCGCTCTGCGCGCCACATTCAATAAGGACGATTATGTTGACCAAAAAGACCTTGGTGGGCCTGTGTTTCGCGCTCCTGGCCTGGACCGCCACCGTGCCAGCCGCGCTGGCAGATACTGTAGCGCTCAACCCCAGTCATCCCGATCGCCACAAGGTGGTCAAGGGCGACACGCTGTGGGACATCTCCGCACGCTTCCTGCGTGACCCCTGGCGCTGGCCGGATGTATGGCATATCAACCCGGAGATCAAAAACCCGCACCTGATCTATCCGGGCGATGTGATTGTGCTGGGCATGAAAGACGGCAAGCCGGTGCTGCAAATCGAGCGCCCCGCACAGTCCGCAACCGCGCCATCACATCTGCCGACGGTAAAGCTATCTCCCCAGATCCGGGTTTCCGGGATGAATAGCGCCATCCCCGCCATTGCCATGGATGTCATCGAACCCTTCCTGTTGCGCGCACGTGTAATGAGCGCGAGCGAGACCGAAAACGCACCTTATGTCGTCGCATTTGAAGAAGGACGTCTGGCGACCGGCGCGGGGAGCAAGATATACGCGCGCAAGATGGCGGATGCGACCACCGCGCGCTTTGGCATATTCCACCGTGGCAAGGCATACCGCAATCCCGGTGCCAAAAAAGAAGATATCCTGGGCTATGAGGCCATCCAGGTTGCCGATGCCAGCGTGGAACGCGCGGGTGACCCTACGACATTGCGCATCACCAACTCTTATCGTGAGACATTGATTGGCGATAACTTGTTCCCGCAAGAGGAAAAGGACGCCGCACGGGATTTCTTCCCGCACGCACCGGAAAAGCCAACCAGCGGGAATATCATTGCAGTAACGGACGGTGTATCCAAAATCGGCCGGTACCAGGTGGTAGTGCTCAACGTGGGCGCGCGGGATGGTATGGAGCCAGGCCATGTGCTGGCTGTGCTTCAATCCGGCACCACCGTGCGCGACACGATCAAACCCGGCACGGGCAATATGGTGAAACTACCTGACGAGCGTGCCGGGCTGCTCATGGTGTTTAGCACCTTCGAACGTGTGAGCTATGCCCTGGTCATGCAGGCAGAGCGGGATATCCGGCTGTATGATATGGTGAAAAATCCGTAAGCCAGGGGCCGGCGATGGTAGGGTGCTCTGACCCTGGCAACAAATGACAAGCGGCTACCAGCTAATGACTTATACCCTTAAGGGCGCAAGTGACAAAAACGATCTAGGCTATTGGCTGGCCCTATTGAAGGCGCCAGGCGTAGGCCCCGTCACATTCCTGGCGCTGCTCGGCCATTATTCGACGCCGCGCGCCATTTTCGAGGCCGATCCAGAGCAGGTGGCGTCGTGCGGCATACGCGGCGCGGCGGCGCTCGCCGGCTATCTGCGCAAGCCCGATTGGCTCTCCGTGGAAAAGGATCTTGCGTGGGGGGAGCTGCTGGGCAACCACATACTCACGCTCCATGACCCTGCTTACCCTGCGCAACTACGCGAAATCGCCGACCCGCCGCCGCTCCTGTTCGTGCATGGTGACCCGGCGGTGTTGGCAACCTCGCAATTGGCGCTGGTGGGCAGCCGCAACCCCTCCGCCGCCGGACGGGAAATCGCTCATGACTTTGCAAGGCATTTGTGCGGCGTGGGATTAGCCGTCACAAGTGGTCTGGCGCTGGGTATCGACGCTGCCAGCCACCAGGGCGCGCTTGATGGAGAGGGCCTCACCATCGCCGTCACGGGCACTGGTCTGGACCGCGTCTATCCAGCCAGGCACCGCGATCTGGCGCACCGCATTGCCCAACGCGGCGCGCTGGTCTCTGAATTTGCGCCCGGCACCCCACCGCTGGCCGAACACTTCCCGCGCCGCAATCGCATTATCAGCGGCCTGAGCCTGGGCACACTGGTGGTGGAGGCCGCACTCGCCAGCGGCTCACTCATCACTGCACGCCTAGCGGCGGAGCAGGGGCGCGAGGTGTTCGCCATTCCCGGCTCCATCCATAACCCCCTGGCGCGCGGCTGTCATTCCCTGATTCGACTAGGGGCAAAGCTGGTCGAAAATGTCCAGGATATCCTTGAAGAACTCGGCCCAATGGTATCGGATGCGGCTTATAACACTGTATTATGTTCCGGTGAAAACTCTGACATTGGACTTAATCTTGACGATAACTCATTGAAACTGCTTGATTGCGTCGACTTCGCCCCCACCTCCATAGATACGCTCGTGGAACGCAGTGGATTGACGCCGGAGCAGGTTTCCTCCATGCTTTTGGTATTGGAATTGCACAATATAGTTGAATCGGCATCGGGCGGATGCTACACCCGCCGGGTTAAAGGCTAAGCGCAGGAGGTCCTGAAATGAAAGAAAATGTGTTGGATGTCCTGATGTACCTGTTCGAGAACTACCTCGACGGCGAGCTGGAGACTGCCCCTGACCAGGAGGCGCTGAGGAAGGAGCTCATCGAGGCCGGCTTCCACTACGGCGAGATCGACAAGGCCTTCACCTGGCTGGAGGGCATGGCGCAGATGCGGGAAAACGCCGCGCCGATCATGCTCACCACCAGCCACTCGATTCGGGTCTTCACCCATCAGGAGACGAACCGGCTCGACCTGGAGTGCCGCGGCTTTCTGCTGTTCCTGGAACAGCTCGGCGTGCTCGATCCAGCCAACCGCGAACTCGTGATCGACCGCGTCATGGCACTGGAGAGCGAAGAAATTGATCTCGCCCAGCTCAAGTGGGTGATCCTCATGGTATTGTTCAACCAACCCGGCCAGGAGGCCGCTTTCGCCTGGATGGAAGACCTCGTGTTCGACGAGATGCCCAACAATTTACACTAATTGCACTAGCACGCCACACGTTACAGGCAACAAGCGCGGGTTTCGGCCATCGCTTGCTGCCTGTGGCTTTTTGCGGCTGCCACCTATGGCCACATAACTTATGCCCAAAAATCTCCTTATCGTTGAATCGCCCGCCAAGGCCAAGACCTTGAAAAAATACCTGGGCAAGGACTTCGATATCCTCGCCTCCTACGGTCATGTGCGCGACCTGCTGCCCAAGGAGGGCGCAGTCGACACGGAACACAGCTTCGACATGAAGTACCAGACCATCGAACGAAATGAAAAACACGTCGATGCCATCGCCAGCGCCATGAAAAAGGCCGACGTGCTCTATCTGGCGACCGATCCGGACCGTGAAGGTGAAGCCATCTCCTGGCACCTCCTGGAGATCCTCAAGGAAAAGAAACTCATCAAGGACAAACCCGTGCATCGCGTGGTGTTCTATGAGATCACCAAACGCGCCGTGAACGAGGCCGTGGCGAATCCACGCGATATATCCATGGAGCTGGTCAACGCCCAGCAGGCGCGCCGCGCGCTGGATTACCTGGTGGGCTTCAACCTCTCCCCGCTGCTGTGGAAGAAAATCCGCCGCGGCCTCTCCGCCGGGCGTGTGCAAAGCCCGGCGCTACGCATGATTGTCGAGCGCGAGGAAGAGATTGAAAAATTCGTAACGCGTGAATACTGGACGATCCTGGCCAATCTCGCCAAAAAAGGCGACCGCTTCAGCGCCAAGCTCATCCAGTATCAAGGCGAAAAAATCAGCCAGTTCAGCGTCACCGATAGTGAGCAGGCGGGCAAAATCGAAGAGGAATTGCTGCGCGCCGCAGCGGGTGCCCTGGTGGTCGCCAAGGTGGAGAAGAAACAGCGCAAGCGCAATCCTTCACCCCCGTTTACCACCTCGACGTTGCAACAGGAAGCATCGCGCAAACTGGGTTTTACCGCCCAGCGCACCATGCGCCTCGCCCAGCAGCTCTATGAGGGTATCGACATCGGCGGTGGCGCGGTGGGCTTGATCAGCTATATGCGTACCGACTCGGTGAGCCTGGCGGCCGAGGCGCTGGACGATATCCGCAGCCTCATTGCCACCCGTTTCGGCAGCGACAACGTGCCTGAGCAACCGCACGTTTACAAAACAAAATCCAAAAATGCCCAAGAGGCCCACGAGGCGATACGCCCCACTGCTGCGGAACGCGCACCGGAGTCGATCAAGGACAGCCTGACCGCCGATCAGTACAAGCTGTATGACCTGATCTGGAAGCGCACCATCGCCTGCCAGATGATCCACGCCACCCTCGACACCGTGAGCGTCGACATGAGCGCAGGCGAAGGCAATCTGTTCCGCGCCAACGGCTCCACCATAGTCCACCCCGGCTTCATGGCGGTGTATCAAGAGAGCGTGGACGACAGCAAGGAAGAAGGCAAAGAAGGTGAGGATGAACGTCGCCTCCCCGTGCTGTTGGCCGGGGAAAAGATTGACCTGCTTGCCATCCAGCCCGAACAGCATTTCACCGAGCCACCCCCGCGTTATGGCGAAGCCAGCCTGATCAAGGCGCTCGAAGAACACGGCATCGGCCGCCCCTCCACCTATGCGAGCATCATCTCCACGCTCCAGCAGCGCGAGTATGTGGAGCTGGACAAGCGGCGCTTCAAGCCCACCGACGTGGGGCGCATTGTCAACAAGTTCCTCACCGAGTATTTCACGCGTTACGTGGATTACGATTTCACCGCCCATCTCGAAGACGAGCTCGACGCAGTGTCGCGCGGTGAAAAAGACTGGGTGCCGCTCCTGCGCGACTTCTGGACACCCTTCAAGGCCCAGGTCGACACTACTGAAGAGAACGTTAAGCGCCAGGATGTCACTCAGGAGGCGCTGGACGAAGCCTGCCCCAAATGCGGCAAACCGCTTTCAATCCGCCTCGGAAAACGCGGACGGTTCATCGGCTGCACCACGTACCCGGAGTGCGATTACACCCGCAATCTCAATGAAGAAGCGGGCGCTGCGACAGAACCCGAAGTCGTGGAAGGCCGCACCTGCCCCAAGTGCGAATCTCCGCTTATCTTCCGCCAGGGCCGCTATGGCAAGTTCATCGGTTGCAGCAATTACCCTGCCTGCAAACACATCGAACCCCTGGAGAAACCCGCCGACACGGGTGTGGAATGCCCACAATGCCACAAAGGCAGCCTGCTCAAGCGCAAGTCACGCTACGGCAAGATCTTCTACTCTTGCTCCACCTACCCGGATTGCAACTATGCGGTGTGGAACGAACCCCTCAGCGAACCCTGCCCAAAATGCCAATGGCCGGTGATGACCATCAAAACTACCAAGCGCCGCGGCACGGAAAAGGTCTGCCCGCAGAAGGAATGTGGCTATGCTGAGCCGTATGAGGTAGGGGAAACGGCGGAATCTTGAACCTGCAACAGCAGCTCACTCTTCGTGGCAATGCACGGACTCACCTGCTTGGTGAGTCCGCTACTGGCAGATGAGACGCTACCGTCGCACAGCCGGCATTATCCTGCCTACGGCAACAATCGCAACCACAGAGAAGGGAAATAAAATGGCGCAACTTTCCTAGCCCAGCTAGAATTGCCTCACCAGAACTGCCAATTTCCGGAATAGATCACCCAGATGCCAAGCAGGCCGTTGGTGATGGCATGTGAAAATACAGGAACCCAAAGATTGGCGCTGCGCTTGTATAGCCAACCATAGGCAATGCCGGCAATGATGCCAGCCAGCCACAGATTGTGCTCGATACCAAAAAGTACCGAGGTAATCACAAATGACTTAATGCTTATCTGATCTGGATTGAGGCGAAGAAAATCCGGATTATCTATCCAGCGCATCACAAACGAACGCCAGAACAACTCTTCCATGATGGGCACTATCAGGGCTGCGCCCATCAGACGAAAAGCCACCAGCATCCAGTCAATCTCACCCCCTTCGGAGACCGGATTGAACCCGCGCGACTCGCTGCCCATCGTCGCCCACGTTTGATCCAGGTTAATCCAGATCACAAAAACCACAATACCCGTGATCCCCGCAGCGGCCCAGTCACTCACCTTTGCGCTGACTGGCCTGGAAAGCTCAGAATAATGGCGCCATAGCCAGAGCAGTGCCAGCAACACCAACCCCACCTTGACAGGATATAGCCAGCGCAAATCCCAGTCTTTGATATAGCCCATATCCTGCAAAGTGGACATGCCGGAGGCAATGGTCAAAAAGGCAATATAAATCGCAAAGGGAAAAATACGGCTAAAGGCGGGGCGCGAAATTGGACTCATGAATGCGTTTTATCAGGGTGACGGTGAGGTATTATGTCACTCAACCTTCAGTGTTTTCTATCTCCCTTTGCCTGGGCTGGCTTTTTCCATTCTCTGGCTTTCAAGCGGTTGATGTGAGGAGTTCCAGCTCTTCTGGAGTTCCAGCTCTTCTGGAGTTACATCTCGTCCTGTTGGGTAGGCAAATTTCTAGGCAACTGGTGTACGAAGACAACGCGATCGAAGATTGAGCCGATGAAAAAAGTTGCGCGGATGCTGCGCAATCATCGGGCGCTGTTGCTCAACTGGTTCCGAGCCAAAGAGCAACTCTCCAGCGTGTCGTGGAGGGATTCAATGCCAAGGTAAAACTGACCTCCAGAAAGGCTTCAGCTTTCGAACGTTCCATGGTGCAGAAATCGCTTTGTATCATACGCTTGGCGCTTTACCCGAACCTGAATTTACCCACATATTTTGCTGAGGAGCCCAATATTATTCCATCGTTATCCACTATTCGCCGAACGCTTTTTCAGGTGTACCAGCAGCAATGACACCGCCGCTGGTGTGACACCGGGGATGCGCGCGGCCTGGCCGAGGGTGGCCGGGCGCTGTGTGGTGAACTTCTGGCGCACTTCGTTGGACAGGCCGCGCACCTTGCTGTAATCAATGTCTTCGGGCAGGGTTGTCTCTTCATTGCGGCGGCTGCGTTCGATCTCGTCGTACTGGCGGTCTATGTAGCCGGAATATTTGGTCTGGATTTCTACCTGTTCTGCTACTTTGGCGTTTGTCACTGAAGGTCCGGCCCCAGGCAGGGTCATCAGGGTATCATAGGTCACTTCCGGGCGGCGCAGTAGGTCCAGCAGGCTGTATTCGCGCGCGAGCTGTCCACCTATCACCCGTGCTGCATCGGCTTGCGGCAGCGTTTCCGGGCGCAGCCAGGTGGATTGCAGGCGCAGCGTTTCGCGTTCGATGGCTTCGCGTTTTTCCTCGAAGGCGCGCCACCGCACGTCGTCCACCAGGCCCAACTCACGCCCTGCGGTGGTGAGACGCAGGTCGGCATTGTCTTCGCGCAGCAGCAGGCGGTATTCAGCGCGGCTGGTGAACATGCGGTACGGCTCGCTGGTGCCGCGCGTGATCAGGTCGTCGATCAGCACGCCGACATAGGCCTCATTGCGGCGTGGGCACCACGGCTCTTGATCCTGTACCTGCCGCGCGGCATTCAGGCCCGCGATCAGGCCCTGTGCCGCAGCCTCTTCATAGCCGGTGGTGCCGTTGATCTGCCCGGCGAAGAACAGCCCGGAGAGGTGTTTTGTCTCAAGCGAGGGTTTGAGATCGCGCGGGTCGAAGAAGTCGTATTCGATGGCGTAGCCGGGGCGTGTGATATGCGCGTTCTCGAAACCACGGATGGAGCGCACCAGATCATGCTGCACGTCGAACGGCAGACTGGTGGAGATGCCGTTGGGGTAGACCTCGTGCGTGGTCAGCCCTTCTGGCTCGACAAAAATCTGGTGCGAGGTCTTATCGGCAAAGCGCACCACCTTGTCTTCCACCGATGGGCAATAACGCGGGCCTATGCCTTCGATCACGCCGGTATACATCGGCGAACGGGACAGCCCGCCGTGGATGATCTCGTGGGTGCGTTCGTTGGTGGCGGTGATATGGCACGGCACCTGGCGCGGATGTTCGGAAGGCGAGCCAAGATAGGAAAACACCGGTACGGGATCGTCGCCGGGCTGGGCGACAAGTTTGCTGTAGTCGATGCTGCGCCCGTCAATGCGCGGCGGCGTGCCGGTCTTGAGGCGCTCGACGCGGAACGGCAACTCACGCAGCCGCCGTGACAGCGCGTTGGCGGGCGGGTCGCCGGCGCGCCCGCCTTCATAATTGGACAAACCAATGTGGATGCGCCCGCCGAGGAAGGTACCCACCGTTAGCACCACCGCGCGCGCCGCGAAGCGCAGACCCATCTGCGTCACCACACCTGTCACCCGTCCATGCTCCACGATCAGGTCATCCACTGCCTGCTGGAACACGCGCAAGTTGGCCTGCTGCTCGACCGCCATGCGCACTGCCTGCCTGTATAGCACCCGGTCGGCCTGGGCGCGCGTGGCGCGCACCGCTGGGCCCTTGCTGGCGTTAAGGATGCGGAACTGGATACCGGCGAGATCCGCGGCATGTGCCATCAGTCCGCCCAGCGCATCGATCTCCTTGACCAAGTGGCCCTTGCCAATGCCGCCAATGGCAGGGTTGCAGCTCATTTGGCCCACGGTTTCGATGTTGTGTGTCAACAGCAGGGTGCGCATGCCCATGCGCGCGGCGGCCAGGGCCGCCTCGGTTCCCGCATGGCCGCCGCCGACGACGATGACATCAAAGGTGTCTTGGTGATTCATGGCTGATGTTCCAGCGTAGTGATTAATTTAAGCATTTTACCATTTTTGAGAGAAATGCCTGCTGCTAGATTTTGCGCAACAGGATGTATCTGAACCAGCCCTGTGCCATCGCCGACTATCGCCCCCCGATTGTTTTCGCTGATCGGCAGCAATAATTTTCAAAACCAAAAAATAATGTATTGCTGTTTCGTAGGGTTTTTTCTTTAGCGTTGATACCGAACGATAACCAACGGTGTCATACGCTGAGTGACACGAATTGGTGGAAGTTCAGCTCCAAAGAAGTACAATGATGCAAGGTGATGCAATCCGGTGAAACCATGAAATCCGTTCGAACCACTGTCTCTCTTTCGCAAGACCAACATAAGCAGCTTCTGGCCTTGGCTGAGGCCAATGGACTCTCTGTTGCCTGGATGGTTCGTCAAGCGGTAGGGGAATTCCTGGACAAAGTGGGTAAAGAGCAGAAATTTAGCCCGCTAAATGTCACGCCCAAGGAGAACCACCCTTGAACTTTACCCCCTACCAATCAGCCTACCTCGCACATTGGCTATCGCTGGAGGGCAAAGCAGAAGAGTCGCTCACGCAGACCATTGCCAGCGCCAAGGTGGATATGAACCCTCACCAGATTGAGGCGGCGCTCTTTGCACTGGAGTCCCCGCTCTCTCAAGGTGTCATTCTTGCCGACGAAGTAGGCTTGGGGAAAACCATCGAAGCCAGCCTGGTCATTAGCCAAAAGTGGGCAGAACATCGCCGCAAACTGCTATTGATTGTTCCCGCCACCCTGCGCAAACAGTGGAGCCAGGAGCTGGAAGAGAAGTTCTCGCTACCCACTCACATCCTCGAAGCCAAAAACTTCAACCAAGCCCGAAAAGATGGTGCAGGCAACCCGTTCGACGTGGAAATCGCCTTTGATCAGCAAGCAATTGTTATCTGCTCCTATGAGTTTGCATCACGCAAGGACAAAGAGCTTGCCATGATCCTCTGGGATCTTGTGGTGTTTGATGAAGCCCACAAACTTCGCAACATCTACAAAAAAGAGGGGGCCAAAACAGCTAAAAGACTCAATGACGCGCTTACCACCCGCCAAAAGGTGCTGCTCTCAGCCACGCCATTGCAGAATAATCTGCAAGAGCTATATGGCCTAGTGTCTGTCGTTGACCCTCACTTTTTTGGTGATCTCAACTCCTTCCGTTCGCGCTACTGCAAACCCAAGCTGGACGAAACCGAATTTGCACTGCTGCGCTCGCGGCTTACCAAGGTTTGCCACCGCACTCTTCGCCGACAGGTCCAGGAAGAGGGTGGTATCAACTTTACCCGCCGCTTCTCCATGACCGAAGATTTTCGCCCATCCAGCGATGAACTGGAACTCTACCGGCAGTTTTCCGAGTATCTGCAAGGCGATACTCTGGCAATCAAGAGCGGTGCTCGCCATCTGGTATCGCTCGTCATTCGCAAGATTCTGGCTTCATCCAGCTACGCCATTCAGGGCACCCTGGAAACCATGATTACCCGGCTGGAAAACAAACTCTCCGTGGCTGAAGCGCTGGAAGATTTTGATACGCTGGATGACCTGCTGGATGAAAGTGACATGGAGGAGCAGGAACTCATCGACCCCGAGATGCTGCAGGACGAGATCAACCAACTCAAAGACTTCAAATCCCTGGCCAGCAACATCTCCCGCAATGCCAAGGCCGACGCACTGTTGCGCGTATTGGGCCGCGCCTTTGATATGACCGAACGCCTGGGCGGTCAACGCAAAGCGGTTATTTTCACCGAATCTGTCAGGACCCAATCCTGGCTATTCAACCTGCTCGCTAACAATGGCTATCAAGACAAGATCGTCATGCTCAACGGCAGCAACAGTGACTCTACCTCCAAACAGATCTACAAAGAGTGGGAAGAGCGCCATCGCGGCTCCTCGCGCACCTCCGGCTCAAAAACGGCTGATATGAAGGCGGCGCTGGTAGACAAATTCCGTGACGATGCCGCCATCATGATCTGTACTGAAGCGGGGGCAGAGGGTATCAACCTGCAATTCTGCTCACTATTGATCAATTATGACCTCCCCTGGAACCCGCAACGGGTAGAACAACGCATTGGCCGTGTACACCGTTACGGGCAGAAGCACGATGTGGTCGTAGTGAACTTCATCAACAAAGGTAACCGTGCTGACGAGCGGGTATTTGAGCTGTTAAGCGAAAAATTCAGCCTGTTCGAAGGGGTGTTTGGTGCCTCCGACGAAATCCTCGGCTCCATCGAATCGGGTGTTGATATCGAGCGGCGCATTCTGGAGATCTACCAACAGTGCCGGAATGATCAGCAGATAGAGTTTGAGTTCAATCGTCTGCAGGAAGAGCTAAAAGAGGAGATTGAAGCCCGCACCAAGGAGACCCGAAAATCACTCTTCGAAAAGCTTGACGCCACTGTCATCAAGCAGCTCAACATCACCCGCGAAAAAACCAAACAGAAGCTGAGTGAGTACCAAGACAGATTGCTGCACCTCGCCCGTATGGCGTTGCCGCAGGCCCAGTTCAACCACAGCCGGGTTACTCACCAAGGCCAAAGCTATGACGTGGATTGGCGTAACGCTGCCGACACCGACGCCCAGTTTTTTCGCCCCTACGATGGCTTTGGCAAGACACTCATTGATCAGTGCGCAGCACAACTCAAATCGCTCAGCAGCAACCCTGAGCTGCTGTTTACCTACCAACCCCATGAAGATGGCCAATTCTCCGATCTGCTCAGCCTGGTGGGTAGCTCTGGTGAACTGGCAGTGGAAAAACTCACCTACACCATGCAAACCCAACAGCTGGAACATCTGCTGCTGGTGGCAATTACCGACAGCGGAGAGAGCCTGCCCAGCGATACGGTTGATCGACTGTTACTGCAACCCGCGCAGCAGGCCGGCACAGCCACTACGTTGCATCACGAAACAGCGCTGATCAACTTGCTCAACGAACAGGAGCATCAAGTAAAAACCCGCGTCGACCAGGATCTGAACCGCTACTACACCGATGAAACCGAAAAACTGGAGCGCTGGGCCGAGGACCGCCGCCTGGCGCTGGACATCCGCATCAAACAGCTCGACCAGGAGATAAAAGAGCAGCGCAAGGCCATCCGTCAACTGCCCACACTCGCGGAAAAACGTGACGCACAACGGGCACTCAAACAATTAGAGCGCGAACGCGACAATGCCATGCTCAACTATCATGAAGAGAAAAAACAGATCGAAGCTGAAGAGGATCGCCTGCTGGATGAAATTGATGACAAGCTGGCCATGACCCAACAGCGCGAACGCCTCTTTACGCTGCGTTGGAAACTAAACGGGTAAACAACGATGATGGAAAGAGAACGCTTGGTCAGAGAACTGCTCTACCAGATTCGCCTGGGTGAAGATTCCCGTTACGAATTCAAACGGGTCACATTTAAAGGCAATAAAGTCGATGGCCCCGAACAAAGTGACCTGGCCAGCGAATTTGCCGCCTTTGCCAACGCCAAAGGCGGCTATGTCATTCTCGGAGTGGATGATAAAACTCGTGAAGTTCTGGGTATCCCTGAAGATAAAATTGATGCTGTGCAAAAACGGATAACAGGCGCCTGTCAGGACAATATCACCCCACAACTTAACGTCTATACCCGCATCATCGAACTGCCCGATCACCAAGGCAACCAGCACCCAGTAATTTATGTGCAGATCGACAAAAGTCTATTTGTCCATACCAGCCGTGGCCGCTATTACCACCGCATCAACGAATCAAAGCGTGAAATGACCCCCGACTACCTGGCACGCTTACTGATGCAACGCAGCCAAGCCCGCATGATCTGGTTTGATGAACAACCCGTGCCCCGCACCACAGAGACCGATCTGGACCAGCCGCTGGCCCATCGTTTTTTACGTGGTGACCAACCCGCTGCCCTGCAACTACGCAAACTCAAGCTGCTAACCGAGGATGACGACAAAAACACCCGCCTCAGTGTCGCCGGCGTGCTCATGGCCACCACCACTCCCGAGCAATGGTTGCCAGGCGCCTATATTCAAGCGGTCTGTTATCGCGGCCAACACCGTGACGCCAATGACCAACTGGATGCACAGGATCTCTGCGGCCCACTGGATCAGCAGGTAATTCAGGCACTCGCCTTTGTTGAACGCAACATGAAAACCGCCGCCACCAAAATTATTGGCCGCAAAGACATCCCACAGTACAGCCTCAAGGCATTGTTCGAGGCTCTGGTCAACGCCGTCGCCCATCGCGACTACGCCATACCTGGCAGCAAAATCCGTCTTCACATGTTTAGTGACCGGCTGGTGATCGCCTCTCCCGGTGCACTGGTCAACACCCTGGAAGTGGATGATTTGGAGCTACGCCAAGCCACCCGCAACCAACTCATCGCCACCCTGCTGGCCCGCTGCACCATCGACAACCCCAATGTAGAACGCGCCATGATGATGGACAAACGAGGGGAAGGCGTGCCTCTTATCGTACGGGAATCAGAACAACTCTCTGGTAAAAAGCCGGAATACCAACTCGTGGGGGAAGAGCTGCAACTGACTATCTATGCTGCTACCACCCCTGGAGTCGGCGCATGACCATTGATCGTCCGACAGAATACCTCCTCAGCATCCTCCAGGAGCTGCGTAAACTTCCGAATGAAACTGAATGGGTGGAGTTCAAACATAATAACGACGAACCGGATGAGATCGGCGAATACATCTCCGCCCTATCAAACTCAGCCGCCTTGCTGGGGAAAATCAGTGCCTGGCTGGTATGGGGTGTAGATAACGACACCCACGACATCATTGGCACAATCTTCAAACCTGCATCGACAAAGATTGGCAATGAAGAACTGGAAAGCTGGCTGCTGCGCCTGCTCAACCCCAAAATCAATTTCCGCTTTCACACCCTGCAAGTGGGTGAGCAACCTGTGGTGATGCTGGAAATCAGTGCAGCCTCACGTCACCCCGTACAATTCAAAAACAACGAGTTCATCCGCATAGGCTCCTACAAGAAAAAACTCAAGGAGTTTCCTGAAAAGGCACGTGAGCTATGGCGCATCTTTGATCGAACACCGTTTGAGTTGGAAATCGCAGCTGAGAACATCAGTAGCGATGACGTGCTACGTCTGCTCGACTATCCAGCCTATTTCGACCTACTCTCACTGCCACTCCCTGAAGGACGGGACGGCATCCTCGCCGCATTAAAAGCAGATGAGATGATTACCACGGGCCAAAGCGGCAAATGGAATATCACTAACCTGGGTGCCGTGCTCTTTGCCAAACGGCTCGGGGATTTTCGCCATCTCAAACGCAAGGCGGTGCGGGTAGTGCTGTACAAAGGTGAAAACAAGGTCGAAACCATCCGCGAACAGGAGGGGACAAAAGGCTACGCTGCCGGATTTGAGGGATTGATCGACTTTGTTACCAACCTGCTACCCAGCAACGAAGTCATCGGCCAGGCACTGCGCAAAGAGATACCCATGTTCCCGGAGCTAGCCATCCGCGAGCTGGTGGCCAACGCCATCATCCATCAGGACTTTCACGCCACCGGCACCGCGCCGATGGTCGAGATATTCTCCAATCGCATGGAGATCACCAACCCCGGCCTGCCCTTGGTCAAAACCGACCGCTTTCTGGACAGCCCACCCAAATCCCGCAACGAAGCACTGGCTTCGTTCATGCGCCGAATCGGGGTCTGCGAAGAGCGCGGCAGCGGTGTAGACAAGGTGGTCTTCCAGACCGAATTCTATCAACTGCCCGCGCCGCTGTTTGAAACCACAGACGAGCACACCCGCGCCATCCTCTTCGCCCACCGCGACCTGAAAAATATGGACAAAGAGGACCGCATCCGCGCCTGTTACCTCCATGCCTGCCTGAAGTATGTGCAACGGGACTATATGACCAATACCACCCTGCGGGAGCGGTTTGGCATAGAGGACAAAAACCGCGCCACAGCCTCCCGAATCATCAAAGAGACATCAGATGCCGGATTGATCCGCTGCTATGACGAGACCGTTGGCACCAAAGCAAAAAAATACCTGCCATGGTGGGCCTAGCCATGAAAAAGCATTTGCTTGACGGGTGCTTGACAGAGCGAGGGGCTGGCCGCCCCTTGCAGAGCCGCTTTTTCTTCTATTTCAATAAGTTAATGACAGACAACTTGCTTGATGTCCATTTAATTCATAATGCCAAGAACCCACATCGAATCAGTAGGAATTTGCTTGATGGGTGCTTGACCAGCGCAGGGAACGGCCTTTCCTAAAATAGATATTCACACTAAAAATCAAAATGTTAACGTGTATTATTTTGGTTGATGGTTATTTGATAGAACGCCTATTACGCCACGGCTATAGCCAGTGGCCAAGAGAACGACTAAAAGCATGAGCACCAATAAACAGAAACTCGAACTCACCTGGATCGGCAAACACAAACGCCCACGCCTGGAGCCGCGCATCCTGCTGGAGGATAAAAGCCTCTCCTACCATGCCGAAGCGCCCAGGGCGATGGTGGATGACCTATTCGCCGAACCCGGCGACCTGCCCCAGCCTCATGACGACAACCTGCTGATCCACGGCGACAACCTGCTGGCGCTCAAGGCGCTGGAGCAGCAGTATGCGGGCAAGGTGAAGTGTGTCTTCATCGACCCGCCCTACAACACCGGCAGCGCCTTTACCCACTACGACGACGGCGTGGAGCACTCCATGTGGCTATCGCTGATGCGGGACCGGCTGGAGGTGATTCGTCGGCTGATGAGTGATGATGGTTCGTTGTGGATTACGATTGATGACAATGAAGCGCACTATTTGAAGGTGCTTTGTGATGAGGTGTTTGGGCGGCAGAATTTTATTTCAAACGTAATTTGGCAGAAGAAATTTTCTCCTCAAAATGACGCAAGATGGTTAAGTGATAACCACGATCACATTCTTGTTTATGCGAAACAAAAAGATCGTTGGGCTCCTATCCAGCTTCCTAGAACTGAGCAAATGGATCAAAGATACAAAAATCCGGATAACGATCCAAGAGGACCATGGGCATCAACTGACATAACACGGGCAGAGCACCGCGACCGTGACTATTGGGGAATGGAAACTCCTTCAGGAAAAGTCATTTTTCCCGCAATGGGCAGAAGCTGGAGTAGACCCAAAGAGAACATCGAAAAACTGGCAGCAGATAACCGCCTTTGGTTTGGCCCAAAAGGGGACAGGATGCCACGATTAAAGAAGTTTATTAACGAAGTTAAAGATGGGGTTACACCAATGTCCGTCTGGCTTCACAATGAGGTGGGCCACAATCAAGAATCAAAAAAAGAAATCGTTGCACTATTTGGAAGAGATGTTTTTAGCACCCCCAAACCTGAGCGCTTAATCGAGCGAATACTCCACATTGCCACCAACCCCAACGACCTCGTCCTCGACTCCTTCGCCGGTTCCGGCACCACTGGCGCGGTCGCCCACAAGATGGGCCGCCGCTGGATCATGGTGGAGCTGGGCGAGCACTGTAAAACCCACATCGTGCCGCGTCTGAAAAAGGTAATCGACGGCGAGGATCAGGGCGGTATCAGCAAGGCGGTCAATTGGCAGGGCGGCGGCGGTTTCCGCTATCTGCGCCTGGCGCCGTCGCTGCTCAAGCGCGACAGCTGGGGCAACTGGATCATCAACAAGGAGTACAACCCGGAGATGCTGGCGGAGGCGATGTGCAAACACATGGGCTTCAGCTACGCCCCCAGCCGCCAGCACTTCTGGATGCACGGCCACAGCACCGAGAGCGATTTTATCTATGTGACCACCGGCAGCCTCAGCCACGACCAGCTGCGTAAACTCAGTGATGAAGTCGGCCCCGAGCGCACCCTGATGATCTGCTGCAAGGCCTTTATGGCCGAAGGCGACTTCCCCAACCTGACGCTGAAAAAGATCCCCCAGGCGGTGCTGAAGAAGTGCCAGTGGGACCACGACGACTACAGCTTTACCCTCAACGTGCTGGGCGATGATGAGGAAGAGGGCTGGGAGCATGAGTCGCTGGATGATGACAACGAAGAGTAAACACAACCGTAGCCTGGATGGAACGAAGTGGAATCCGGGAGGCCGCTGGCGCCAACCCCCGGATTACGCCTCTGGCTTCATCCAGGCTACGAATAAAAATAATCACGTGGGCATTCCCACGCAGAGCATGGGAACGAGGATTTAAGAGTCATGATTGATAGTGGACAGAAGATCGCCAACCAGCTTACTGCCCGTCTTTCGTTGCGCGACCCGCAGCGGGATTCGCTGGACATTCTGGTGGATATTCTTGAGCAGCTGAATCTGAGCAAAGCCCCGGACCTGGCGCGCTGGTTATCTGTTATCCAGCCGCAATACCCGACGGTGAAGGCGTTTGAACGCAGCTTCCCCTCGCTCTGTTTTGCGCTGGCGACCGGCGTGGGCAAGACACGGCTGATGGGGGCGATGATCGCCTGGCTCTACCTCACTGGCCGCAGCAGCCACTTTTTTGTATTGGCCCCCAACCTCACCATCTACGAAAAGCTGAAGCAGGACTTTACCCTGGGCAATGCCAAGTATGTGTTTGCCGGTATCCCGGAGTTGGCGCAGACGCCGCCGGTGATTATTACCGGCGAGGACTATGGCGATGGCCGTGGCGTGCGGCTCGACTATGCGGTGCCGCAAACCCTCACCGCCGATATCTTTGCCTATGAGACTGCGCCCCATATCAACATCTTCAACGTCTCCAAGATCAACGCTACCGACAACAAACAGGGGGCCGCCAAATCCAAGGTGGCCAAGGTGCGGCGTTTGCAGGAGTGTATCGGCGACTCTTACTTCAACTATCTGGCGGAGCTGCCTGATCTGGTGGTGCTGATGGATGAGGCGCACCGCTACTACGCCAGTGCCGGGGCGCAGGCGATTAACGATCTGAACCCGGTGCTTGGCATCGAGCTGACCGCTACACCCAAAACGGTGGGCGCCAAGCCACGTGAATTCAGCAACATTATTTTTCACTACCCGCTGGCCAAGGCGCTGGAAGATGGTTATGTGAAGATCCCCGCCGTGGCGACACGTCGCGATTTTCGCGCCAGTGATTACAGCCAGGAGCAGCTGGAGAAGATCAAACTGGAGGACGGCATTCACCATCACGAATATGTGAAGGTGGAGCTGGAGACCTACGCCCGCAACAGCGGAGCCAAGCCGGTGAAACCATTTATGCTGGTGGTGGCGCAGGATACCCAGCACGCCAGCGAGTTGAAACAGCGGGTGGAGACGCTGTTCGAGGGGCGCTACAAGGGCAAGGTGATCGAGGTGCACTCCAATCAGAGCGGCGAGGAGTCGGACGAGGCGATGCAGCGGCTACTGGCGGTAGAGCACGATAACAACACCGAGATCGTCATCCATGTGAATAAACTCAAGGAGGGGTGGGACGTGACCAACCTCTATACCATCGTGCCGCTACGCGCCTCCGCCTCGGAGATTCTGACCGAACAGACCATCGGTCGTGGCCTGCGCCTGCCTTATGGCAAGCGTACTGGCGTAGAGGCGGTGGACCGTCTCTCCATCATCGCCCATGACCGTTACCAGGAGATCATCGACCGCGCCAATGATGAGGGGTCGATCATCCGCAAGACGGTTTATATCGGTAGTGATGAGGATGATTCCGGCATTCCCGACACCCGGCCGCAGATCATTACTACGCCCTCTTATGCGGTGATGGCGGCCACCG
Organism: Gammaproteobacteria bacterium; assembly: GCA_040183005.1. NCBI lineage: Bacteria > Pseudomonadati > Pseudomonadota > Gammaproteobacteria > Gammaproteobacteria bacterium. Next base: position 100,295 of record JAMPIW010000004.1, on the reverse strand, counting down.
GCCAATCCGCCACCAACAATGATGTTGCGATTGCGGAAGAGCATGGCCAATACCGCAAACCATTCACTGCCGAACAGACCAAGGTCGCCGAGATCACGCTAAAAGTGGTGCAGGAGGAGGCGGCCCGCCTCACCTCATCCAGACAACTACAAGATGAAGGGGTGCGCCAGAAGGTGGTCGAACGGGTGCAGCGGGTGGTCCGTGAGAACATCCCCACTCAGAATGCTTTGCCCGGCATGGAACTGGAAGACGCTCTCACCGATGAGAAAGTGGCAGAGATTGTTCACAACGTCACCGAGCGGCTGGCGGAGCTGACTATCGATATCCCGCAGATCACGGTGCTGCCTACCCGTGAGGTCAATTATGGCTTTAAGGATTTTAATCTGGGTGGCCTTGAGAAGATCAACTTCCAACCGGTCACTCAGGAGATTTTGTTGCAACACCTGGAGGACAATCGCATCACCCGCATCAAGTGGGGTGCGGACGAAGCCAGAGAGGAGATTCTGGAGAACTACATCGTGCGTAATCTAATGGCGATAGATGCCATCGACTACGATGAACATGCGGGACTGCTCTACAAACTGGCCGGTCAGGTGATTGCGCGGCTTGGCAGTTATCTGGGCGGTGAGCGCGCCAAGATCGAAAACGTGCTGATCTATTGGCAGAAGCAGATCAGCGACTTTGTCTGGGCGCAGATGAAGGCCAACAGCTGGTCTACCCCCACGGACTACATCGGCCGGGTGACTCAGGGCTTTGATATCCTCCGCCCCACCACCTACATGCTGGCCGCCGGGGAACAGCCACGGGATTTCCGCGCCCCCATTACTAATAAATCACAGATCAAGCAGATGGTGTTCAAGGGCTTTAAGCGTTGCTGTTATCCCTACCAAAAGTTTGATTCCGTTGACGGTGAGTGGCGCTTGGCGCAGTTGTTGGAAAGCGATGACGACGTGCTGCGCTGGATGAAACCCGCACCAGGACAGTTTCGCATCGAATACATCAATGGTAAAAATTATGAACCCGACTTTGTGGTGGAAACCAAAAGCTGTTGCCTCCTGATCGAGCCAAAGCGCGCTGATCAGATTCCGCTGGAAGAGGTTCAACAGAAAGCCAAAGCGGCGGTGCGCTGGTGTCGTTTTGCCAATGAGAGCGCAGAAAAAACCGGCACTAAAAAATGGCACTACCTGCTGGTACCCGATAATGCGATTGAGCTGGGGCGGAGTATTGCGGCGTTGCAGTCTGAGTTTGTTCACATGTAGTGGCGCCATGGGCGTGAGAACTCGATTAATTGGGCTTCATTAGATTTTTTGCAAAAGAATGCACCTGAACCAGCCCTGTGCCATCGCCGGTGTGTCACTGACTACCGCCAATTGAGGGCACCCCGCCAGCAGGTCTTCAAATACCACATCGGTGCGCGTGGCAAGCTGGCCCAGCAGGGGGCTGATCAACCGCCGCAGCGGCGCGGCCTGTCCGGGGCGCAGGAACTTGTCGAGTATGAATATTCTGCCGCCCGGCTTGAGCACACGCGCCGCCTCCGCCAATGCCTGTTGCGGTTTTGGCACTACGGCCAGGATGAGATGCATGATAACGGCATCGAAGGTGCCATCGGCATAAGGCAACGCCATAGCATCACCCGCATGTAGTGCGACGCTTTTGCCAATACACTTCTCACGAGCGCGGCGCAGCATGGCAAGTGTGTAGTCCACCCCGATATATTTGGCGCCCGATGGCAGCAAAGGAATATCCAGGCCGGTACCGATGCCGTCGATGAGGATGCTCTGCCCGGTAACATCGCCCAGAGTGCGTAAACTGGCAGCACGCGCCGTACGCGTTGCGGCGCTGATCATAAGATCGTAAAGGGGAGCGAATAGGGTATAGCTGTGGCTTAGGCTCATATTTTCAACCGGGAAAGGTTTCACGAGTATAAATAAAGAGTCTACCATCGAATTTTCAGATGAAGTCCATCAGCGAGGAGCGTAGCATAATCCCGGCAAATCCAGCGGCGCGGGCTATCCGTAAAAAGGGCGATGCTGGGGTTCTGCGCATGTACGGATAGACGGGCACGCCACGAGTGGCCGTGCCAGCATCCAGAAACCGCGCACTAAGCGCTGATTCATTTGTTACGCCACAGAGAAATAGGCTTGACGCCTGCCGTTACATTCGGCAAACATGTATCGAATTTGAATAAACATCGTAGCTGCAGCGCAAAGCCGGGCATTACCATAGCCAAAGGAAACCATCAAATGATACGCAGCATGACCGCCTTCGCGCGCCAGGAACGGAATACCGAATGGGGCACCCTCGCGTGGGAGCTGCGCTCGGTCAATCACCGTTTTCTTGAGGCATCCATCCGCCTGCCCGAGGAGCTGCGCGGGCTGGAGCCGCAGGCCAGGGAACACGTTGCGCTCCGGCTCAACCGCGGCAAGGTAGAGTGCCATCTGCGGTTTCAGTCAGCGTCTCAGGCGCCCACTGAGCTTGTGCTCAACAAGGAATTTGTCAGTCGCCTGGTGCAAACCAGCCGCGAGGTGGATCGCCTGCTATACAGCTCGGCCCCTGTCAACTCCCTGGATATCCTGCGCTGGCCCGGCGCGCTGCAAGCGGTCGAGATCAATCTAGAGCCAGTATGCGAGGCCGCCCTGTTATTACTGGATGAGACGCTAGCAAGCCTGACGGAAGCCCGTGCCCGGGAAGGAACCAGGCTTAAGGTGATGCTTGAGCAGCGTTGCGATGCCCTATCGGCGCTGGTGACGCAAGTGCGGGCGCGCCTGCCGGAGATCAGGGCGCGGTTTCGTGAGCGGCTAGCCGGCCGCCTGGCCGAAATCAAGGCCGAGCTGGACCCAGCGCGTCTGGAACAGGAGATGGCACTGCTGGCCCAAAAAATAGATGTAGACGAAGAAATGGAACGGCTGGGCAGCCACGTCGAAGAAATGCGCCGAACACTGAGTCAGAACGAGCCCGTCGGGCGGCGCCTGGATTTCCTCATGCAGGAGCTAAACCGCGAAGCCAACACCTTGGGTTCAAAATCGGCGGATATCGAAACCACCCGCGCCTCGGTGGAGATGAAAGTGCTTATTGAGCAGATGCGCGAACAGATACAGAATATTGAGTAGCAATTTTTATTGAGCCTATTAAGCCGGGATTTATGTCAAACACCAACAACGTCCCTGTACCCCAGGGAACTTTATACATCATATCCGCACCCTCCGGCGCGGGAAAAACCAGCCTTGTTAAGTCTTTAGTTGAGAAGACTGCGGGGATCAGCGTATCCATATCACACACCACCCGCCCGATGCGCCCAGGCGAACAGGATGGCGCACATTATCATTTCGTTGATCAGGCCACGTTTGGCGCCATGATCGAGGCTGGAGCCTTCGTCGAATATGCCCGTGTATTCGACAATTTTTATGGCACCTCGCTGACCGGCGCGCTGGATAAAGTGCGCGAAGGCGTCGACGTAATCCTGGAGATCGACTGGCAAGGCGCGCAGCAGGTGCGGCGGAAAATTCCGGAGAGTGTCGGCATCTTTATCCTGCCGCCGTCGCGTGCCATCCTGGAACAGCGCCTGCGCGCGCGGGGCCAGGATAGTGATGAGGTCATTGCGCGGCGCACACGCGAAGCGGTCGCTGAAATGTCACATCACGCCGAATTTGATTATCTGGTGGTGAACGACGACTTCGACACCGCCCTGGCGGATTTGCAGTCCATCGTCCGGGCGCGGCGGCTCAGAATGGCAGCGCAGACCGCGCGCCAGGAAAAGCTTTTGGCGGACCTACTGACGGCCACCTGAAAATACATGCGCGCCACACACCGCAACATAGTATAATTTTAGACCCACAACCCTTTAGGAGTCCTGCTTATGGCACGTGTAACGATAGAAGACTGCCTTGCCAACGTCGATAACCGTTTTCAGCTTGTGCTGGTGGCAGCCAGACGCGCACGACAGCTCGCCTCGGGCGCGCAGTCGATGGTCGCCTGGGAAAACGACAAGGCGACAGTGGTGGCGCTGCGCGAAATCGCCGCAGGCCGGGTAGACCGCTCTATTCTGGATGAGGTTGTCGCCGCAGAGCACGCTGGTGTATCCCAGGTCCAGGAAGAGGAGCTGCAGGGAGAAGTATAGGTTCAGTGTGTCAATAAACACGCCCAGATCAACGTACGATTTTCCACTTACCGCCAACGCCGAGACCAACGCTGGCGTTGCTACCGATGGCGTGCAGACCGCCCCGGCGTTTTCAATAGATGACTTGTGCGTCATGCTCGGCACCTATCTCGAGCATGACCAAATAGCCCAGATCCGCCGCGCCTATCAATTTGGCGAAGCGGCGCATGAGGGGCAGCAGCGCCTCTCCGGTGAACCCTATATCTCCCACCCACTGGCCGTGGCGCGCATCTTGGCCGAGATGCGTCTGGACCACCAGAGCATCATGGCCGCCATCCTGCACGATGTCATTGAGGACACCGGCACAGCCAAGGAGTATCTGACCAATCAGTTTGGCGAGGAAGTTGCCGACCTGGTAGACGGCGTCAGCAAGCTCACTCAGATCAAATTCCGCTCCAAGGCCGAAGCCCAGGCCGAAAATTTTCGCAAGATGGTACTGGCCATGGTGCGCGATATCCGCGTCATCCTGGTCAAGCTCGCCGACCGGCTGCACAACATGCGCACGCTGGGGGCTATGGCACCCGATAAACGCCGCCGCATTGCAAATGAGACCCTGGAGATTTACGTTCCCATCGCCAATCGCCTGGGACTCAACACGATGCGCCAGGAATTGGAAGAGCTTGGGTTTGCCTCCCTCTACCCCCTGCGTTACCGTATCCTTGCCGAGGCAGTGCGCAAGGCGCGCGGCAATCGCAAGGAAATCTTGCAAAAAATCGCAACCGCCATTGAAGAGCGGCTCAACCAGGAAGGCCTGGCGGGGCGCGTCCAGGGGCGCGAGAAACACCTCTACAGCATTTACCAAAAGATGCGCAACAAGCACCTTTCCTTCTCCGAGGTGTTTGATGTCTATGCCTTCCGCATCATCGTCGACAGGGTGGACGCCTGTTACCGTGCGCTGGGTATTGCCCACAACCTTTACAAGCCTGTACCTGGCAAGTTCAAGGATTACATCGCCATCCCCAAATCGAATGGCTATCAGGGCGTCCATACCGTTCTGTTTGGACCTTATGGCGTGCCCATTGAAATTCAAATACGTACCGAAGACATGGACAAGGTGGCCGAATCGGGCATCGCCGCGCACTGGTCATACAAGGTGGGCGACAAGGCCGGTGGCGCACAGGCGCGCGCCCGCGAGTGGCTGCGTGAACTGTTGGAAATTCAGAAGAGCGCCGGCAATTCGCTGGAATTCATTGAAAACGTCAAGATCGACCTGTTCCCGGATCAGGTCTACGTATTCACCCCCAAGGGCAGGATCATGCGCCTGATGCGCGGCGCCACCGCCGTGGATTTCGCCTACGCAGTGCATACCGATGTCGGCAATAGCTGCGTTGCGGCGAAGATTGATCGGCATCTGGCGCCGCTCAGCACCCCGTTGAACAACGGCCAGACCGTCGAGATCGTTGCCGCCCCTGGCGCGCAACCGAACCCGGCCTGGCTCAACTTCGTGGTGACAGGCAAGGCACGCGCCAACATCCGCAATTATCTGAAGAACCTCAAAAGCGAAGAGGCAATCAGTCTGGGCAGACGTTTGCTGGACAAGTCGTTGGCCGAGTTCAACACTGCACTCGCCAAGTTGCCGCGCGAACGCTTCAACCTGGTGCTGGAAGAATTCAAACTCAAGTCGATCGAAAGCCTGTACGAGGATATCGGCCTGGGCAACCGTATGGCGGCCTTGGTGGCGCGCCGCTTGGCGCCATTGGAAAAAGAAGCAAGCGAACGCAGCCGGGGGATCAAGGATGTCCTGACGCGCTACGTGCCGGGATGGCTCAAAGGAGGCGAGCGCGCCACGCACCGACCACTGGTGATCAAGGGCACGGAGGGTATGGTGGTGACCTTCGCCAAATGCTGCCATCCCCTCCCGGGTGACCAGATCCTGGGATTCGTCACGGCGGGAAGGGGCATTGTGATTCACACCGAGTCCTGCAAAAACGTTGCGGAATTCCGCAACCGCCCGGAAAAGTGGATCGACGTGCAGTGGGCGACTGGCATCACCAGCGAATTCCCCGTTGAAATCCGCGTCGACGCACTCAACCAGCGTGGTGCATTGGCCACCGTAGCCGCCGCCATTGCGGAAATGGGCGCCAACATCGACAATGTCAGCATCGAAGAACGTGACGGCAAATACAGCACACTCACCCTGATCATCGAAGTGCGCGACCGTATACATCTGGCCAAAATCATGCGGCGGGTGCGCTCAATAGAAATGGTTGCGCGGATTCTGAGGACCAAGGGATGAACAGCGGCGGGGCAGGAAATGAATGACATAAAACAGCTTTGGCATGAATGGAAGCAGCTCCCTTTTCCCGCCGCAGTTGCCGGAAAAATGATAGAAGGCCGTGCTCCGGAAGAAATTTCGGCTACCGCCTCCTGTTGTATTAGTGTTTATCTGGACGCCAATGGCGCACTTGATGCCGAGCATGCCGGAATGTTGAGAAAGTGCATGTCAGACATGCAAATCGTAAACCCAAAGTGCGTTGGGGACTCCCAAGTATACTTTGGGAAGCTTTATAGACTGTGCGATCTCGTTTCTAGCCAATTACCGTAGCCGACGGCCCCGTTATTTTAAGTGGCGCACTGCAAGTGGGGCAGTATTTCCATAGCACTAACCGTTCAGCGGGCTCTAGCGCCAAGGTAATGTCACTGCGACAAGCCGGGCACTGTCCACAGACCGATACGCTCACGAACCGCAGGCGCAATAAAGAAAATATTTGATAGGGGACGAACAGCATAAGAAAAAATGCATAAAAAATATTTTCTCCCTGAATCAACATCAAGATCATGCTGATCAACAGGAGTGGCGCAGTCTGCTTCAATCCGAACATCATTCGTCCAAACAATGTATGGACGATGTAAAAATATAACCCTGAACTCTCCCGGCCAAGCGCATCATTGCGCATAACCACCTGTTTCTGCTCGAACTCGTTACTGAGAAACTTTGATAGCATTTTTTTGCGCTCGTTCCGGGGAAAACTTTGCCGTGAGAGGAAAAGCACCCCGCCTACTCTTCACCCACGAACTCACATACTCGGGAAATAACCTCCGAATTGCGCAGAATGCGGCGATGCCCCAGGCCGTCTGTGCTGAACAGCTCGATCTTTTTGCCACACTTGCCCTCAAATTCCAGGGCATGTGAATAGGGAATTTCCATGTCATCCCTATCATGCACAACCAGGATGGATGCCGTCTCGGCTCTTGCCATTTCGGCCATGTCCAATTGATCCCATCGCAGGCGACCATTGTATTTTTCTTCCAAAATACGCATCATTCTACCGATAATATTGGGTGGGATGTTTAGTAACTCTCCAAAACGGTCGGTAACCCATGATCCACGTGAAAAGCAGCCAATGAGCGCAATCTTTTTTACTTGAAAAGCATACTGCTTCTTGGAGAAAAGAATGTTGCCCGCGCCAAATGAATGTCCAATAATTGCGTGAAATGGGCCGTGAATTTTTATTAATGTATTAATGGTGGCTGAATACTCCATCATGTCGGTTTGGCGGCCAGTAGAACGGCCATGTCCCGGGGCATCAAAAGCCATCACCGCATATCCCTTTGCCAGAAAAGGCTTGATAAATGCCGCCAATTGGGTCCCACGCCCACCCCATGAGTGGCAGAGCAATACTTTTTTATTCCCATTGCCCCATGCGTAGACCACAACAGATTTTCCGGCCACTTGCACCCTGCTTTGCTCAGAAGTACTCACATACTCTTCCTCCCTTGCGGGAATGCGATATCGCTGTGGGGTGAGGAAAATATGCAGACAACATCTTGCAGCGAAGCGAGGAAAAGCAGGCGAAATAATCGGAAATATGAATCGAATGACGCCCATTGCAGGCTTAGCTGAAAACCCCGCCTCGTTTTGACGCGACTGCCTAGATGTAACACGAGTTGATCTCATACGATTTCCGCATACCTTCTTTAAGCAGACCCAGGGGCATGGCCATTTACTTTATGCTGGACCCTCACGCGACAACCGGTACAAGCAGTGCTGCCGAAGCATGCTGCCCACGGGCACACTAGGATGCTCGAAGGTGCCAGACTCTCGCATACCGAGACGCTCCATAACCGCGCGCGACTTGAGGTGGTGAACTGCGCAGAAGGATACGATTTCCGGCAAGCCGAGAAGATCGAAGCCAACACGAAGAGCGCCCCCTGCAGCCTCTGTAGCAAAGCCTTTTCCCCAGTGTTGAAAGGCGAGTCGCCAACCCACTTCTACACAAGGGGAGAACGGAAGTTCGGGAATCGGGATGTGTAGCCCAACAAATCCGATGATATCTTGAGTGGCCTTGGATTCGGCTGCCCAGAAACCCCAGCCACGTTCTTCAATGAGTGATTGGCAACGGTCAGCCATCGTGTCGCTGTCGATACGCGTGAGTAGCGACGGAAAGAATGCCATGACCCTTGGGTCTGAGTTGAGCGCGGCAAATGGTTCGCGGTCGGAGGGTTTCCACTGACGCATATGAAGACGCTCGGTCTCGAACTCGATTAGCTCAGCCATGTGTCGACATGCTCATTTCTCTGGCGCCTAACTATCCGCAATATCCAGCAACCCCAACACCCCCTCCAACCCGCAATGATTAAGCACCGCCCCGGCCTGTGCCTGCACGGCGGGCTTGGCGTGGTAGGCGATGCTGAATCCGGCGATTTTCATCATCTCCAGATCGTTGGCGCCGTCGCCCATCGCAACAGCCTGGGCGGGCGAGATGCCGAGTTGCTTGCACAAATCCAGCAGAAATTCGGCCTTGCCTGCCGCGCCGGTGATGTCGCCAAGGATGCGGCCGGTGAGGCGGCCGTCAATAATCTCCAGCACATTGGCGCGGGCATAGTCGAGATTGAAGCGTTCCTTGAGGCGTTCGGTGAAGAAGGTGAAGCCGCCGGACACCAGGCCAATCTTGATGCCCTGGGCGCGCAGGCCGACGATCATCTGTTCGGCGCCGGGATTGGCTCTCAGGCGCTCGTTGTAGACGTGCTCCAGCGCATCCGCGTGCAGGCCTGCGAGCAGAGCGACACGCTGTGTGAGCGAGGTCTCGAAATTGATCTCGCCACGCATCGCCGCAGACGTTATGGCGGAGACCTGGGGTTTGACGCCGATGAAGTCGGCGATTTCGTCGATGCACTCGATGTTGATCAGCGTGGAGTCCATATCAGTGACCAGCAGGCGCACCTGATCGGGATGGAAGTCCTGTGGCAGCAGATTGATGTCGAAGTTGGCAGTGGCGCGCAGCGCCGCCACAGCTTCGGCGGCAATGGGCGCTTCCGAACGCAGCCTGTAATAGCCGCTGCCCTGCTCAATGTCGCAATGTAGCTGAGCGGCAATGGCACGGGCCGTGTCTTTGGTGAGATTGGAACCTTGAAGTATAACGGTAGGCATGGTTTGTTTAATTTTGGAGGTTGGTAGGGGTGTCATTGTACAACAGGCTGTTACTCCCCCAAAAACAGGCCCAGTAAATCATTCAGAAAGCGCCTGCCCAGTTCAGTGGGGCGAATGGTGTGGATATCCCATTCGATCAGTCCTTTTTCTTCCGCCTGCTGCAAGCCTTGTTTCACGATGGAGATCGGTTGGCCGGTATGTTCGGCGAATAAAGCCACCGGAAAGCCATCGGTGAGGCGCAGGGCGTTCATCATGAATTCCAGGCCGACATCGTTGCGCTTCAATGCTTGCGTTCCGCCGATGCGCGCCGGGGTAGCCGCCTTGGCCAGGTAATCGCGCGGGTTTTTGACTTTCCAGCTACGGGTGATGCGTTGGTGCTGCGCATCGCTGATCTTGCCGTGCGCCCCGGCGCCGATGCCCAAGTAGTCGCCGAAACGCCAGTAATTCAGGTTGTGGCGGCACTCATGGCCGGGCTGGGCGTAGGCGGATACCTCATATTGCCGGTAACCGTGGGTTGCGAGTCGGCTTTGGCACTGTTCCTGCATCTCCCACAGTGCGTCATCCTCCGGCAATGCGGGAGGGTTGACGTAAAAGGCAGTGTTCGGCTCAAGGGTGAGCTGGTACAGGGAAATATGCGCGGGTTGCAGGGCGATGGCGTTCCTGATGTCGGCCAGCGCCTGGGCAATGGACTGGCCAGGCAGGCCAAACATCAGATCAAGATTGAAGTTATCAAAGCCGACGGCGTGTGCGGTTTCCGCGGCAGTAAACGCCTCGCGCGCGCCATGGATGCGCCCTAACTTTTGCAACATTTCGGTGTCGAAACTTTGTATACCGAGTGACAAACGATTGACGCCAACGGCGCGGAACTCGCGGAATTTACCGTATTCCCAAGTGCCGGGATTGGCCTCCATGGTGATCTCGATTCCAGGCTTGCAGGGCAGTCGCGCGCGAATTTCAGAAAACAGGCGGTCGAAGGCGGCGGGCGAAAACAGGCTGGGTGTTCCTCCGCCAATGAAGATGCTTTCAATAGAGCGTCCCCACACTGATGGCAGCTCCTGTTCGAGGTCGGCGATCAATGCCGCAATGTATTCGGCCTCAGGCAGGGCGTCCTTTGTCTCGTGCGAATTGAAATCGCAATACGGGCATTTGCGGACGCACCAGGGCATGTGTACGTACAGGGAGAGCGGTGGCAGGGCGGTGAAGTTGAACATGGCAATCCAAGTATGAATGAGGAATGGAGCGGCTGAATTCAAGGTCTGAATTCAAGGGATTGTAGCAAGCCAGGTAAATGGACGGGAATGTTGTTTTGATTTCGTTAGGCGCGTATATTGCGCGACTTGCCAGGTAGGACTAAGATTAGTTTAATATTCGATTTTTGATGTGTTTAGGCGCGACTTGCGAGGTATTTTCGCAGGTTCCGGCACTGACGCGCCAGCGGATTCAAGGGGTATCAGGTTATGTTTACTAAATGGTTGGTTGCCGTCGCGTTGATCTGCGCATCCGCGTTCTCTGTGGCGGGTGAGGCCGCCGCAAACAAACATGCCCATGGAAAAAAGGCTGCCGTTGTTGCAACGGTGCATAAATCCGTCGTCAAAAAAGCGGCAGTTAAAGCCGTAAAACGTCAGCGTGTCCGTCACGCCAAGTCTAGCGTCAGACATGTCACGCGCACCACGCATGCGCGGAAAGTAACACCGCGCAGATATGCGGTAGCGCGCAGTGATGACGGGAGGCTGGTGGTAATGTCGTCCATGGTATTGGTGGTCAGTCAGGACAACGAGCAAACAATTTACGCAAAGCACTCTGATATAAGAAGCCCAATTGCCTCGCTGACCAAGCTAATGACGGCGATGGTTGTTCTTGACGCGAATCTGCCTTTGAGTGAACCGCTTATGATCACCCAGGATGATGTCGATATGCTGCGGGGATCGAGCTCCAGATTGCCCGTTGGCTCCATACTCAGCCGTGAAGACATGTTGCATCTGGCGCTGATGTCCTCGGAAAACCGCGCCGCTTCCGCGCTTTCACGTGCCTATCCTGGCGGTCGCCGTGCATTTGTCGAGGCCATGAACCGCAAGGCGCGTGAGATCGGGATGACACAAGGCCACTTTATCGACCCCACCGGGTTACATGCCGAGAACAGCGCCACCGCTCAGGATCTGGTCAAAATGGTCAAGGCCTCTTACCAGTATCCGCTGATCCGCCGCTTCAGCACCTCCGAATCCTACGACGTAGCGCTCAACGAACACTCTCTGCCCGTGCATTTCAGAAACACCAATGCCCTGATAAAGAACGACAACTGGGATATTGGCCTGAGCAAAACGGGGTATATAAACGAAGCGGGGCGCTGCCTGGTGATGCAGGCACGGATAGCGCAGCAACCGGTGATTATCGTGCTGCTCGATTCACAGGGTACCTATGCACGTATTGGCGATGCCAATCGCCTGAAGAAATGGATAGAAACCAAGGCGCTGCGCGCATCAAGCAGGACAGCGAAGCTTGGCTGACAGCCTGCTGGATCTTTACACTGTTTTCAGGTTAGTGCGCTGAGCAGTTGACGCAGGGCTTGACCGCGGTGGCTTAAGCGGTTTTTCACCTCTGGCGCAAGCTCCGCACCGGAGCAATTCCGCCGTGGCACGAGGAACACCGGATCGTAACCAAAACCATGGGTGCCGCGCGGTGCGAACAGAATGCTTCCTTCCCAAGTGCCCTGGCAGATGATCGGAGTGGGGTCGAGGGCGTGCCGCATGTAAACCATGAAGCATTGGAAACGCGCTGACCGCTGCGGCTCCGGGACATCGGCAAGGTCGGCCAGCAGCTTTTCCAGATTGGCGCGGTCATCGGCGCCCGGCCCTGCATATCGCGCCGAGTAGATGCCGGGCGCGCCATCGAGAGCGTCCACCTCCAGCCCCGAATCATCGGCGATCGCAGGTAGGCCGGTGTACTGTGCCGCGTTGCGCGCTTTGAGGATGGCGTTCTCCACGAAGGTCAGACCCGTCTCTTCTATTTCCGGCACACCGAACGCCGACTGGGGCAACACTTCGATGTGCAGCCCCTCCAGCATTTCACTGATTTCACGGGCCTTGCCTGCGTTGTTGCTGGCCAGCACAATGCGCTTCATGTGTACGCTCCGTGGTTAGGCCTGCAAGACGGCCTGTTGTTTTTTGATCAGATCGCTGATGCCGGTTTTGGCCAGTTCGATCATGGCAAGCAGCTCGTCCATGCGGAAGGCATGGCCTTCGGCAGTGCCCTGGATTTCAACAAAAGCGCCCGCTTCGTTCATGATGACATTCATGTCGGTCTCGGCTTCGGAATCCTCTTTGTAATCGAGATCCAGCACCGGGAGTCCCTGGTAAATGCCCACCGACACGGAGGCGATAAAGCCGTGGATAGGGTTGCCTTTGATGAGGTTACGTTTGCGCAAATGAGTAATGGCGTCAACCAGGGCGACGTAGCCGCCGGTGATCGAGGCGGTACGTGTACCACCATCCGCCTGGATAACATCGCAATCTACGGTAATGGTGCGCTCGCCCAGCGCCTCCATGTTCACCACGGCGCGCAACGAGCGCCCGATAAGGCGCTGAATTTCCATAGTACGGCCGCCCTGCTTGCCCTGCGCCGCCTCGCGGCCCATGCGCTGACCGGTGGAGCGCGGCAACATGCCGTATTCCGCCGTTACCCAGCCCTTGCCGGTACCTTTCAGGAAGCGCGGGGTCTTCTCTTCCACAGTGGCGTTGCATATGACCTTCGTGTCGCCGAACTCCACCAGTACCGAGCCTTCGGCGTGCTTGGTATAGCGGCGGGTCAGTGTAATAGGACGTAATTCGTCTTGAGCTCGACCGCTGGGGCGCATGTGTTCAACCTTCTTAATGGAATGGAAAAATAACGGCGGATTATACCCTGAATTCCAATCGCCGTTTTTAAGATTGTTGTGCGGCGGTAGTTGCTAGTTCTGCTGTGTCCCCCATTACCCCATCACGGGGACATTGTTTTTGCTCTGCGTCCTTATTTTACGGGATACGTCAGCCGTCAGGCGCCAAGCACCATTACCCCATCCATCTCCACCGCAGCGCCCCTGGGCAAAGCCGCCACGCCGATAGCGGCACGGGCGGGGTACGGTTCCTGGAAATAGCTCGCCATCACCTGATTGACCACCGGGAAGTGGGCAAGATCGGTAAGGAATACGTTCAATTTAACCACATCCGCCAGGCTGCCATCGGCGGCCTCGGCAACGGCCTGGAGGTTGTCGAACACGCGGCGGATCTGTGCTTCGATGTCGCCCTGCACCATCTCCATGGTTTCCGGCACCAGCGGGATCTGCCCGGAGAGGTAGACTGTGCCCCCCACTTTGACGGCCTGGGAATAGGTGCCGATGGCCAGGGGCGCTTTACTGGTCTGGATGATTTGTTTTGCGTGCGGGTCTGTGGGTGGTGAATTCATTTGCGAGTTCCTTGAAAAATCAGGCCTGTTTCCCCGTGATCACCGTGAATCCCCGTGAAGGGGACAATGGGTGACAATGAAGCATTGCGCCCTTTACGGGTGGGGCAATGTTGTTTACTGGTTGTTGGTACATTTTTGAGACGTGTATTATACGTATACGCGCGGTGTAGCGACCATATTCAACCTGAAAACGAACATGAGTCGCCTGAAAATCCCTGGCCTGCTTTTCAGGTCAATCATGCCGACAAGTTAGCTGCTAGCCTCACCCCTTCCCCATCACTCCCTTATCCAGCAACAAATCCAGCGTAAACCTCACCCCAAACCCGGTGATATCGGTAGGGATATGCGCCAGGCCGCCTTTGCTATTCCCCGCCGCGAGGTCGATGTGCAGCCAGGGGGTGTCGTCCCTGACGAAACGGCTCAGGAAGCGTGCGGCGAGGATGTGGTCGGCTTCGCCGGTGAGGGTGCATTGCTTGATGTCGGCGATATCGCTCTCCAGCTCTTTGTCATAATCGGCATCGGTGGGAAAGGGCCAGACGCGCTCGCCGCTTTGGCGTCCGGCTTCGATGATGTCCGGGATCAGTGCGGGACGGTTGGTGAATGCGCCGCTGTAGCGTGTGCCCAGGGCGTAGACGCAGGCGCCGGTGAGGGTGGCGTAGTCGATGATAAGGTTGGGGTGTTCGGCGCTAGCCATCGCCAGGGTGTCGGCGAGTATCATGCGGCCTTCGGCGTCGGTGTGTACCACTTCGATGGTGGTGCCGTTGCTGGCGCTGACCACGTCATTCTGTTTGTAGGCCTTGGGGCCGATGTGGTTTTGCGCCAGCGCCAACCAGCAATGCACGGAAAAATCCGCCTTGAGCCGTGTCAGCGCCAGCAGGGTGCCGAGCGCCACGGCGCTGCCTTCCATGTCTTCGTGCATGCCGAACATGCTCTTGGCGGGCTTGAGGTTGTTGCCGCCGGTGTCGTAGCAGATGCCTTTGCCGATCAGGGCGAGTCTTTTTTTGGTGGCTTTTTCAGACCCCCGCTTTGTGTTGACGCCACGGTTTTTGGGCGAGTAGCACAACTGCACGATGCAGGCATCGTCATCGGCGCTACCCTGAGCAACGGCGAGAAACGCCCCGGCGCCTTGGCGGCGCAGGGTCTTGGTGTCGAAGAGGTGGATGTTCCAACCATTCTCCTCCGCCAGCGCGGTGACGCGTTCAAGGTAATGTGCCGGGGTTAGTTGGTTGGGCGGCAGTGCGGTGAGGTAGCGTGCCAGGTTGTTGCCCTCGGCGGTGGCCAGGGTACGCGAGAAATCGAGTTTGCCGCTGATGCCGTGGATATGGAAGGCAGTGAGCCGCTTGTCCGGGGCGGGTTTGCTTTTTAGCGAGGGCATGGCGTGGTTGCCCGCAAGCAGTGCTGCAACCATCGCCTCGGCGACGCGCGCGGCCAGCGCGTCCTCCAATCCCGGCATAAGCAAGGATATTTCCGCCGGGTTTTGCTCAAAATGAGTGCCGCATAGCTTGCGCGCCAACGTCAACAGATCGAAAGGGGAGATTTCCGGCTTGATGCGCGCCAGTGTCACGCGCGTGCCTGCCGCGTTGGGCAGGTCCGTGGTCAGCGGCGAGGTGTCATCTTTCTCCTTGCCGCGCGTCCAGCGCTGCTCAAGCACGTCGGCATGGGGAAACAGCGGCCACGCACCTTTTATGTCGGGCAATACAATTATCAGATTGCCTGAATTGTCGAGGCGAACCTCATCCGGCAGGCCTTTATGTTGTTTTATGTTGATTTTTGTCACTGATAACCCCTTTAAAAAGTCATGGCTTTCCTTGACCTGATGCGCCAAAACACTGATCATATCGTGCTTATTCATTTTCAGGTACTGTAAAAGGAGTCCCATGACCCCCGCTGACAAAAAACGGGTGCTGCGCGAGATGCTTTTCGCGCGCCGCTTCGAGGAGCGCTGCTATGAAGCCTATGTGGAACGTAAGATCGGTGGTTTTCTCCACCTTTATCCCGGACAGGAGGCGTGCGCCCAGGGTGTGATGGAAGCCGCGCGGCCCGGTCATGATTACGTGATCACCGGCTATCGCGACCACATCCATGCCATCAAGTGCGGCGCCGATCCCAAGGCCGTGATGGCTGAGCTTTATGGCAAGGAGACCGGCTCCAGCAAGGGGCGCGGCGGCTCCATGCACATCTTCGACGTGGAGCACCATTTCATGGGCGGCTACGCGCTGGTGGGCGGGCCTTTCCCGCTTGCGGCAGGCATCGCCAAGGGCCTCAAGATGAAGGGTTCGGACGCGATTTCCATCTGCTTCCTGGGGGATGCCGCGAACAATCAGGGCACCTTCCACGAGTCGCTGAACATGGCCAAGGTGTGGAATCTGCCGGTGCTGTACGTGTGCGAAAACAACCTTTACGGTATCGGCACGCGCATCGACCGTTCTACGGCGGTGGTCGATCAGTACAAGCGGGTGTGCGGTTATGACATTCCCGCCGTACAGGTGGACGGGCAGGATGTGGAGGTGGTGTATCAGGCCGCCAAGACCGCTGTCGAACACGTGCGTTCCGGCAAAGGGCCGTATTTCCTGGAGTTAATGACCTACCGCTACCGTGGTCACTCGATGTCCGACTCCAACGCCTACCGTGCCAAGGACGAGGAGCGCATGTGGGGCAAGCGCGATCCCATCATCATGCTGCGCGATCGGCTGGTCGATGCAGGTGAGATCAGTCTCGATGATTACAAGACGATGGATACCGAAATCCTTCACCAAATCGAAAGCGAGATCATCAAGTTTGCAGAAGAATCACCGGAACCTTCGGTGAATGAACTAGAAAAATATGTGCTGGCGGACAACGATCCTTATGTCCGCGGGGGGGTACGCTAATGGCCGTTATGATGTATTGGGAAGCGCTGCAGCGCGCCCAGGATGAAGAGATGACGCGCGATCCGCTGGTGATCGTGATGGGTGAGGATGTTGGTGTGGCGGGCGGCACCTACAAGGCCACCAAAGGCCTGTATGACAAATACGGCGCGGAACGGGTGATCGACACTCCGATCTCGGAAAACGGCTTCACCGGCCTTGCCATCGGCGCTTCGTTCATTGGCGTGCGGCCCGTTATCGAGATCATGTCGGTCAACTTCGCCTGGCTGGCGATGGATCAGATCTTCAATTCCGCCGCCAAAGTGCGTTACATGTCGGGCGGTCAGCTCACCGCGCCAGTGGTAATCCGTTCGCCGGGCGGCACGGCCCACCAGCTGGGTGCGCAGCATTCGGCGCGCATGGAGAAGGTCTTCATGGGCATCGCCGGTCTGCGCGTGGTGACGCCCTCCACCCCGAAGCAGGCCTACGGCATGCTCAAGGCCGCGATACGCTGCAACGACCCGGTGTTCATCAACGAACACGAGTTGATGTATAACATGAAGGGCGAGGTGCCGGACGGCGATTACTTCCATCCGCTGGAAGGCTCCGAAGTCGCCCGCCCAGGCCGCGACGTAACGCTGTTTGGCTACAATATCTCGGTTCACTGGTGCCTGGAGGCGGCGGAGTTCCTTGCCACCCATCATGGCATCGACTGCGAGGTGGTGGATCTCTTCACCCTCAGCCCGCTCGACCGCGCCGGGATCAAGGCTTCGGTGAGCAAGACCCACCGCGCTGTGATCGCCGAAGAGGCGGAGGCGCCGGTTGGCGTGGGTTCGGAGGTGATTGCGATCATCAACGAAGAATGTTTCTTTGAGCTGGATGCCGCGCCGTTGCGCGTGTCGGCCAAAAATGTTCCCATCCCCTACAACCACAAACTGGAAAAAGCCGCCATCCCCAGCGCCAAGGATATCGTCCACGCCGTGCTGAAGATGTTCGGGAAATAAACAATGGCAGAACCCTATGCAGTAAAAATGCCCCAGCTTTCCGACACCATGACCGAAGGCGTCATCGTGAGCTGGGAGAAGCAGATTGGCGACAAGATTGAGCGCGGCGACATCGTTGCCACCGTCGAGACCGACAAGGCGATCATGGATGTCGAGGTGTTTCGCGAAGGCTATCTCTCCGGCCCGCTCGCCGCGGTGGACGCCGTGGTGGCGGTAGGTGGGGCGATTGCCTATATCGTTGCAACGGCTGAAGGAGTCGCAAGCACGGCGGCGCCTGCTGAGCAAGCACACGTCCCTGCAACTGCTGCCCCCCAAGCCGCCGTTGCCACCCCCACGCCAAGCGCCCCTGCGGCGTCAGACGAGCCTGCGGGCGTGACGCACGTGATCAAAATGCCCCAGCTCTCCGACACCATGACTGAAGGCATGGTGGTGAGCTGGAGCAAAGCGCCCGGCGACAAGATCGAGCGCGGCGATATCGTCGCGCAGGTTGAGACCGACAAGGCGATCATGGACGTTGAGGTGTTCCGTGAAGGTTATCTCTCCGGCCCACTCGCAGCGGTGGACGCCATGGTGCCGGTGGGTGGTGCGTTAGCCTATCTGGTGGAGCAGGCGGGACAAGTGGTCACAGGCGTCGCTGCGCAAACTACTACTGCTGCAAGTGCATCTGCCGCCATTCCGGTGTCTGCGGCGGCGGTCTCCCGCCCCGTCAGCGCCCCAGAGATGGCGGCTGGCGCCCTGCCCGCACCCCGACCCGACAACAAGCATGCCACCCCCTATGCCCGTAAGCTGGCGGGGGCGTTGCACGTGAATTTGAACACCCTCCGGGGCACGGGCGCAGGCAGCGTGATCGTCGCTGATGACGTACTGCGCGCCCAGCCCATCGAACGTCCCACAGAAGTTGCGGCGCAGCCCGCAGCGCATATTCTGCCAGAAGTACAGGTGCCCGGACATGGCCGGGCCATGTCCTCCATGGAGCGTGCAGTAAGCCAGTCGATGACCGCCTCGCTGACCATGCCGACCTTCCATGTCACCATCAATGCCCGCCCCGATGCGCTGATCAAGGCCGCCAAGAAAAAGGGCGTCTCCGTCACCGTGGCGATTGCCAAGGCCTGCGCGCTGGCGATGAAGAAGCATCCCACCATGAATTGGGCCTACCAGCCGGTAGACAAGCTGGTGGAACGCGATGTTGTCGATATCGGCATGGCGGTTTCCGCCGATGGCGGCGGCCTGGTGGTGCCGGTGCTGCGCCATTGCGAATCGCGCAGCCTGGAAGAGCTGGATGCGTCATGGAAGGATCTGGTGGCGCGCGCCCGCGTACGCCGTCTCAAACCGGAAGAATACGCCAACCCCACCTTCATGGTGTCCAATATGGGCATGCTGGGCGTCAGTTATTTCGACGCCATCCCCACCCCCGGCACGGCGGCCATCCTGGCCATCGCCACAGCGGGTGACCAGGGTATGCCGCTCACCATCACCGCAGACCACCGCGTGGTCAATGGTGCCGAAACGGCCATGTACTTGAATACCCTCAAGCAACATATCGAACACCCGGAAGAGTGGATCGGCTATGTTGGCCCGGCTATTCCCGAAGGCAACTGGGATTACGACGTGGTGGTGATCGGCGGTGGGCCGGGCGGCGAAGACTGCGCCCGTGACCTGGCCGAACATGGCATCAAGGTGGCGATGATTAACGATTCGCCGTTCCCCGGTGGTGAATGCCTATGGCGCGGCTGTATTCCCTCCAAGGCGTGGCGTGCGGCGGCGGACCGTATCCGCGACCGCGCCCATGACGCACACTTGGGCGTGGAAGGCACCACCAAGGCCACCCTCAACTGGGAAGCCCTGGAGAAGACCCGCCGTTACGTGTTGGAAACTCGTGGCGAAATGGCACTCAAAACCGACACTGGCGTGAAGATCAAAGTCATCCAGGGTTTTGCCTGGTTCGAGTCCGATCATCGCCTGTTTGTTGATACCTCCGGCAACAACAAAGATCCGCATGCCCGTGCCCCATTGGGTGACGGCTCCAAGGGTGAGCACATCACTTTTGGCTGTGCAGTCATAGCCACCGGCGCGCCACCCTTCGTGCCACCTATTCCGGGGGCCGATAGCGGCCTGAAGAGCGGCGGTGTACTGACATCCGATACCGTGTGGGGCCTGACCAAAGCGCCCAAACGCCTCGGCATCATCGGCGGCGGCGCTATTGGCCTTGAAATGGCGCAAATCTTTCAGGATTTCGGCACTGAAGTGGTGCTGCTGGAAGGCCGCGACCGTATCCTGTTTGAAGTCGAACCGGAAATCGCCAAGAACCTAACAGCGATCCTCAATGACGATCCGCGCCTGACCGTTCACACCTCGGTCAAGATCAAGGAAATCAAGGGCGCGGCGGGTGATATGACTGTCATCTATGAAGACGACCAGGGCGGTGCCCAGTCACTCGGCTGTGAATACGTCCTGATGGCCACGGGCAAGCGCCCGGTGGTTGGCCCGCTCAAGCTGGAAGCCGCCGGCGTGGCGCTGGACGGCAGCGTCATCAAGGCCGATGCGCGTGGCCGTACCTCCGTGCCACACATCTTCGCCGTAGGCGATGTGATCGGCGGCTACATGCTCGCCCACACCGCCGGCCATCAGGGACGCGTTGCGGCGGCAAACATCCTGGGCGAGGACGCCAAATACGATCAGGACAAAGACTGCGGCGTGATCTTCACCCGCCCCGAGGCCGCCTTCGTCGGCCTGTCGGTGGAGCAAGCCAAGGCCAAGGGCATCGACGCCGCCGAAGTGAAGATGCCGATGAGCATCGACGCCAAAGCCATGATCACCGCCGAGACTCAAGGCATGATCAAGATCGTCGCCGACAAGGCCAGCCACCGCATCATCGGCGTGCATTTCCTCGCCGACCACGCGGACACGCTGATCGGCGAAGCGGTGATGATGGTCAGCGGCAACATGACCCTGGAGCAAGTCGCGCACGCCATCCACCCACACCCCACCCAAACTGAAATGTTTGGCGAAATGGCGCGGCGGTTGTTGTCGAGACTGCGGCGGAGTCAGAAGGTGGCGGGGAAAGCGGGGGCGTAGGCCCCTGTTTTTTTTGAATTGACTTAGGGCTAAAGTGGATCATGCCGAAATAGAATTGGGCCAATCCGGTGAAGCGATATGAGCCTTAGCTCGCCAGTGCGGAACACCCTGCTCCCGCTTCGCATCCAGGAGCAGTTGGACCAGATGTTTGCTGGGGGCGCTGGCTTCTCTGGAACGCAGATGCTCGACTTTTTTTCTCGGTACGACATCAACATTGAGTCGTATCCGGTGAGCAGTGCGCCGCAGCGGAAGACGTGGAATTCGTGAACAACTGGTTGATTGACCAGGGCGCGATCTCAGGTGCAACTGGCGCTAGCTTTGGAGTCACGACATCTCCTAGAAGGAGTGACGCCAAACCGGCCACTTTCCACGCGGCCAATCCTGAATAGGACGTGTTTGTCTCCCATGCGTCAGAGGATAAGGAAGATTTCGCTCGCCCTCTTGCTCAAGAGCTGAAACACCGGAAACTTCGGGTGTGGTTTGACGAGTCCACGCTTTGTGTGGGCGATAGCTTGCGACGTTCCATCGATGGAGGCCTCGCACGCTCTCGGTACGGAGTGGTGGTTATCAGTCCCGCCTTCCTGAACAAAGAATGGCCGCAGAAGGAGCTCGATGGGCTGATGGCACGCGAGATGGATGGTCGGAAAGTAATTCTCCCGGTATGGCACAACATCGATGCTGCCACTCTGCTCCGGTATTCGCCCCTGCTCGCCGACCGGCTAGCAACGTCTTCGAGCAAAGGCTTGGAGCAGGTGGTAGGCGAACTGCTTGAAGCGATGAACTGAGAACTCGATGGGAAACGGATCGTTAGAGCCTGCCATGTCGTGCGCGCTTTGCCATCGACCGCGGAAACTAATGAATTCGCACATCATCCCCGAGTTCTTGTATAAATCGTTATACGATGACAAACATCGCTTTCATGCTCTGTCGGGTATTCCAGAGCAAAGCAACTCACTTGCCCAAAAAGGGGTTCACGAACCACTGCTTTGTGGAGAGTGCGAAGGGTTATTTTCAGGGTGGGAGCGATATGCCAGCTTGGCCCTGAAAGGTGGCGTGGAGCTTTCCCATCGACGGGAGGGGAGCCGGGTTTATGTTGGCGGCCTCGACTATGCCAAATTTCGCTTGCTCCAGCTTTCGGTGCTATGGCGCGCCGGAGTTTCGAGTCTTCCGTTTTTTGAAAACGTGGGGCTTGGCAAGCACGCCGAAATCCTTCGCCAGTTATTGCTGCGAGGAGACCCAGGCCGCCCATTTCATTATGGATGCTTGATGTTTGGCATCAAGGTTGAAGACGAAGCTTTTACCCAGATCATAATGCCGCCCAAGCGGCTAAATCTCGCCGGGCACATAGCGTATCGATTTGTGTTTGGTGGTTTCGTGTGGTTCTTTCTTGTGTCGAGCCACGACGCCTCGCCGCCGCTGAGCCATGCCATCCTTCGCCCCCCCTGGTGAGATGATTATCGCAATTAAAGACGCGAGAGAGATGCAAGATCTTGTTCGTTTCTCTGGAGAACTTTTTCGCTTGGGGCGTCTTTAGTGAAAATCCAGCCATCCGTTCAAAACGCTCGCGCAAGAGAGTACCCAGGCGACCATCAACCAGCAGTGCAAACGCACTGCCCGTGTCTGCCGCCGACACCATGAACCGTTGATTAAAGGCTGGTATACATCCTTCAGGTAGTGATTAACAGCCACCATCGGGCGATACCCGCCAGCGCCAATTCCTTAACCAGCCGTTTCCCCGTGAAGCAATGCCTGATGGATGCGGAACATGCGCTGATAGAGCCAAGCTACTTCTTACTCTCCGTTGGCTTCCACTCCCGCGCCAGTCGCTGCGCCTCCGCAACCTGTTCAGGAAGCATGCGATTTGCCAGTTCATCGCGCAGGGCTGCGGTTTTTTCCTGTAATTCGCCGGATTTCTGTGCGGCGGCCAGATTAAGCCACTTGTGCGCCTGAACGAAGTCCTTCGATACGCCCCGGCCATTTTGATACATCAACCCGAGGCTAAACTGGCCCCCTGAGTTTCCTTGCTCTGCGGCCTTGCGGTACCACTTCACGGCCTCGGCAAAATCCTGCGGCACATCTTGGCCGATGGCATACATCGCCCCAACACCGAGCTGAGCTGCGGCATCACCCTGCGCAGCCAACTCTTTCAGCGATTCGATTGAGTCCGCCGCCACGATCCTGGCGAAGCTCAAGAGCACAACCGCCGCCAGCCATTTCAATCTCTTCATTAAACCCCCGCGCTCGTTGCGCCTTATCTATTGACCACAATATACGGCGTGCTCGGAGGGCATGCAACACGCTGCTGCGCCCAGGCTCCTAGCCACTCTTCCCTTCTTACTGTTATGCTAGGCCACATTTAATTTGGAGGATCCAGCTATGCAAGGCGACAAAAAGGTTATCGCTTACCTCAATCAGCAGCTCACCTGCGAGCTCACCGCCATTAACCAGTATTTCATGCATTACAAGATGCAGGAGAACTGGGGCTTCAAGAAGCTTGCCGAGAAAATCCGCGCCGAAAGCATAGAGGAAATGAAGCACGCTGAGCAGTTGATGGACCGCATTCTGTTTCTTGAAGGCCTGCCCAACCTGCAAGACCTGCACAAGCTCAACGTGGGTGAAAACGTCGAAGAACAGCTCAAGCTGGACTTGGCGCTGGAAACCCAGTCCAGGCCACTGCTTATCGAGGCGCTTCAATACTGCCGCACGCAGCCAGACGATGTTTCCAAGGCACTTTTCCAGGAGTTGCTCGAAGACACTGAAAAACACATCGACTGGCTGGAGACCCAACTGGACTTGATTCAGAAAGTCGGCATACACAACTACCTGCAATCTCAAATGTAATCCACCCCTGTGGTTCAGGGTTGCGCGAGCTCCCTGACAATGCCGCACTGAACGGGCCAAGCTTTGTACACGCTTGGCCCGTTGTTTTTTAGGCTGCGGATTCGTGGCACAAAAGGTATCATTAGCCATTTTCAGCAGAGGGTGGCTATGGAGACCTTAAAATCAGGCAGTGACGTACTGTTCATCCTTCTCGGCGCGATCATGGTGTTGGCGATGCACGCAGGCTTCGCGTTCCTTGAAGTCGGCACGGTGCGCAAAAAGAACCAGGTCAACGCGCTGGTCAAGATCGTCACCGATTTTTCCGTGTCCACCATCGCCTACTTCTTCGTTGGTTACGGCATCGCCTACGGTATAGACTTCCTGCATGGCGCACAGACGCTAACAGAAAAGAACGGTTACGAGCTGGTCAAGTTTTTCTTCCTGCTCACTTTTGCCGCAGCGATCCCGGCTATCGTTTCCGGTGGCATCGCGGAACGCGCCCGGTTTTACCCGCAATTGGCGGCGACCTTCCTGCTGGTGGCGCTGATCTATCCACTGTTTGAAGGCATTGCATGGAATGGGCGCTTTGGCATCCAGGATTGGCTGATGCAACAGTTCGGCGCCAAGTTTCACGACTTTGCCGGTTCGGTGGTGGTACATGCCGTGGGCGGCTGGATTGCGCTCGGCGCCGTTCTCCTCTTGGGTGCGCGCCACGGACGCTACGGGCGTGATGGCGCGATAGCAGCGCACCCGCCCTCCAGCATCCCCTTCCTCGCGCTGGGAGCCTGGATACTGGCGGTGGGCTGGTTCGGCTTCAACGTCATGTCCGCGCAAACCGTCGAGGCCGTGAGTGGACTGGTCGCCGTCAACTCGCTGATGGCCATGGTCGGCGGCATCCTCGCGGCATTGTTCGCGGGCCGTAACGACCCCGGCTTCGTACACAATGGCGCACTGGCGGGACTGGTGGCGATATGCGCCGGGTCGGATGTCATGCACCCGATGGGCGCACTTACCACTGGCGCCATAGCCGGTGCGCTGTTCGTATGGACCTTCACCCTTACCCAAAACAAATGGAAGATCGACGACGTGCTCGGCGTATGGCCGCTGCATGGGCTGTGCGGCACATGGGGCGGCATCGCCGCAGGGATTTTCGGGATGCAGGCGCTGGGTGGCGTGGGCGGCGTTAGCCTTGCCTCCCAGATCGTGGGGACACTGCTCGGCATCACCATTGCTCTCGCGGGCGGCTTTATTGTGTATGGCGCGCTAAAGAAGCTGGTCGGTCTGCGCCTGTCCCAAGAGGAAGAGTTCAATGGCGCCGATCTCAGTATCCACAAGATCAGCGCCGAACCACGTTACGGGGATTAGCCCCTATTTGGCTGCCCGCTCAAAAACCGACCCATGACACTTGGGGCAAGGCGGAATATGGCTGGTGGCATGAAAATGCAGTTGTTTTGCGCAGTTGACGCATTGCAGCGTGCCAATGCCGGTGATCTCGCCGGTATGATAGAGCGAAGCCTGCCGGGCGCGTTCTGCAAGCAGCAGCAGCTCCAGCTTGGTCTGGTCCGCCGCTGCTGCAAACACCTCCAGCAACCGTTCTTCGATAAGCTGCAAATCAAAACGCAACCAATCCTTTAGCTCACCGCCGGTGTCAGCCAGATACGTTCCTGCATCTTCCACATCACGGACCAGATAATCGCCGATCAGCTCCGCCTCCTCGCGCGTCAGCTCGCCGATCTCAACAGCCTTTTCTTTGACTGTCTCGATAGCATGCCTGATATCCTTGTAACCAGCATGCGCCATCAATGCCTTCACCTGCCCCATCATGCGGTCATAGGCGTGGACATGTTTTTCGTCGGGCGTGTGTTTTTCCTGGGTCATTGCCATAGCCTCAAAAGTAAGAAATCTTACATTACCATAGCATGGTTAATGTATTCATGCGCCGATCTCAAAAAATGCACCTTGCCATATCAAAACCTTATAATAGCCAGCAAAACCACCCACCATAGATAGCGGAATTGACGATGGACGAGCATTACCAACCCTCCAGTTGTGAAACCCAGGCGCAACGCTACTGGGAAGAAAATCGTACATTTAATGCGATTGAGGACTCCAGCCGGGAAAAATACTACTGCCTGTCGATGTTCCCCTATCCCAGTGGGCGGCTGCATATGGGGCACGTGCGCAACTACACCATCGGCGACGTCATCTCCCGTTACCAGCGTATGCAGGGCAAAAATGTGCTGCAACCCATGGGTTGGGATGCCTTCGGCCTGCCTGCGGAAAACGCCGCCATGAAAAATAACGTCGCACCGGCCCAATGGACCTACGACAACATCGACTACATGCGCAAACAGCTCAAATCGCTGGGCCTTGCCATCGACTGGGAGCGCGAAATCGCCACCTGCAAACCCGAGTACTATCGCTGGGAGCAATGGTTGTTTACGCGACTCTTTAAGAAGGGGCTTATCTACAAAAAAAACGGCATCGTCAACTGGGACCCTGCCGATCAAACCGTACTCGCCAACGAACAAGTCATCGACGGGCGTGGCTGGCGCAGTGGCGCTCTGGTCGAAAAACGCGAAATCCCCATGTACTACTTCCGCATTACTTCTTATGCCGAAGAGCTTCTGGCCGACCTCGACACCTTGCCTGACTGGCCGGAGCAGGTTAAAGCCATGCAGCGCAACTGGATCGGCAAGAGCCGTGGCATGGAAGTCCACTTTCCGTATGCGCCCTCACCCCAACCCTCTCCCCTTACGGGAGAGGGAGCTGCCAAAGAGGTGCTGAAGGTATTCACCACCCGACCCGACACGCTGATGGGCATCACTTATGTCGCCGTGGCGGCCGAACACCCGCTGGCTACCCAAGCCGCCGCCCATAACCCCGCGCTGCAAGCATTTATCGAAGCCTGCAAAAAAGGCGGTGTAACCGAGGCAGAGCTCGCCACACAAGAAAAAACCGGCATGGCCACCGGGCACTATGTGCAACACCCATTCACAGGTGAGCGGCTTCCTGTGTGGGTCGCCAACTATGTCTTAATGGGCTACGGCGAAGGCGCCGTCATGGCGGTGCCGGCCCACGACGAGCGCGACTTTGCGTTCGCCACCCAATACGGCTTGCCCATTAAAGCCGTCATTCGTCCTGCGGATGGCGAGCTTCCCATGCCGCTCACCGCCGCCTACACTGATTACGGCCTGCTCTTCAACTCCAACGAGTTCGACGGCTTCACCTTCGAGCAAGCCTTTGACAGCATGGCTGCGGCCTTGCAAAACAAAGCGCTGGGGCAACCAAAAATCCAGTTCCGCCTGCGCGACTGGGGCATCTCGCGTCAACGCTACTGGGGCTGCCCTATTCCCATCATCCACTGCACCGACTGCGGCGATGTGCCGGTGCCTGATGACCAGCTCCCGGTGGTGCTGCCGGAGGACGTGGTGCCGGATGGCAGCGGCAACCCGCTCTCCAAAATGCCCGAATTCTATGAAACACACTGTCCGCACTGCGGCAAACCCGCGCGGCGTGAAACAGACACCATGGATACCTTCGCCGAATCCTCCTGGTACTACGCGCGCTTCGCCTCCCCCCATGCAACAACCGGCATGGTAGATGAAAAGGCTCGCTACTGGCTGCCGGTGGACCAATACATCGGCGGTATCGAGCACGCCATTCTTCATCTGCTCTACGCGCGTTTTTTCCACAAGCTGATGCGCGACGAAGGGTTGGTGGCAGGCAATGAACCCTTCGCCAAACTGCTGACACAAGGCATGGTGCTGGCTGAAACGCTGTACCGCACTCATCCGAACGGCAAAAAGGATTACTACTTCCCACACGAAGTAACCCTTGAGCGCGACAACAAAGGCCGCACCACCAGCGCCATACTCAACACCGATGGTCAGCCTGTCACAGTTGGCGGCATTGAAACCATGTCCAAATCAAAAAATAATGGCGTTGATCCTCAGGAACTGGTCGACAAATACGGTGCGGACACCGCCCGTTTATTCATGATGTTCGCCGCCCCGCCGGAACAATCCCTGGAATGGTCTGACGCGGGAGTGGAAGGCGCTTTTCGCTTCTTGAAACGTCTCTGGAAGCGCGTCGCCGAGCACCTTAGCCACGGCCCTGCGCCCGCGCTGGACGCCAGCAACCTCACCGCCGAGCAGCGTGCGTTACGTTTACAGGTGCATGAAACCATCCGCAAAACCAGCGACGATATCGGTCGGCGTTACACGTTTAACACCGCCATCGCGGCAACTATGGAACTCATCAACGCACTCTACCGCTTCGAAGACACCTCAGAACAAGGGCGGGCCACCATGCAAGAAGCGCTGGAGTCCATCGTGCTGATTCTTTCACCCATCGTGCCGCACGTCACCCATGCACTATGGCATGAGCTGGGCCACACCGATGCAATCGTGAACGCACCCTGGCCACAACCCGACCCTGCCGCCCTGGTAAAGGACAGCATCGAGCTCGTCGTTCAGGTCAACGGTAAACTACGCGGTCGCATCTCCGTGCCCGCCACTGCATCACGCCCCGAAATCGAAGCCGTGGCGCTCGCCGACGAAAACGTCAAACGCTTCGTCGACAGCAACGCGATCAAGAAAATGATTGTGGTGCCCGGTAAGCTGGTGAACATTGTGGTGACGGGCTAAATTGAGATTAGCCGCAATCGGCTAAAGCCATAATGTATATCATCTCGCGGAGGACTTGCCCGCAAATGCAATGGATTTGCGCAGCCGTTGCGCGGCCATCCCGTCGTCGTAATAACTGTCGACTCGCCCGTCCGGCAGGTATCCGGCCTTGCGGTACAGCCGTATGGCCGCGTCATTGTCGGCGCGCACCTCCAGATGCATGGTGATGCAGCCCTTTGCGGCGGCGGCCTGTTCGGCGGTTTCGAGCAAGGCACGGGCAATGCCGCGGCCTTGGCAGGCTGGATCGACCACCAGCGAGTAGACACGCGCGCCGACGGAGCGCCGACGGTAAAGAACAACGGCGTTGCCGACGACACCTTGACCCCCATCGCACACCCAAATCGCGGCATGGCCGTGCGCGAGGAGATGCCGGAAACTTTTCCGGCTGATGCAGTCGCCGGGAAATACCGTTTCCAGCCGCACCAGTGCATCCAGGTCTTCCGGCACGGCTGGACGTATTATTTCAGACATCATCGCAAAATCAGGAAGGGAAACCGCCGCCCTCCGCAAGGTGACGTAGCGTAAACTTTTCTCCGAACAGAACGGGGCGGTAGCTCATTTTTACCCTGCGTAAATTTTCAAGGCCAAGGTCGTCGCCAACATTGATATGCACGCAGTCGCGATACATTTTGGCAAACTCGCGGAACAGGAACTGCGCTGAGCCGAGGATGGCGAAGTTGGTTTTTTCGACCAGCACGCTGGCCACGGTCGAAGTAATGCGCTCGCCAAAGGTGAATCCTTCGAGCGTATCGCCGATAAACAGGCACAAGCCCTGCAAATCCAGCCGGCCATAGTGCTCTATGGCCCGCTCAATGGCCTTGCGCTCCATCTCGACGGTATAAAAGAAATCGGCGATGGCGTCCCCATTAAGGTATTTGATGCGGTTTTTCAGCCAGGTGTCCATCAGGGCGCGGATCCCTTCCCAATGCTGTGGTCCCAGCACTTCCAGCCGGTGATCGGGGTAGCTGCGCCGGAATTGATTGATCTCACCGCGCTTGGTCTTGTAGGGGTTACCCTTGAGCTCGATCAGATCCTCCGTGGAGTAAATGTAGTCCGGCAGGGCGCGCTCCACCAGCCATTGGCTGTTGGTTAGCGCGGGGAGACCATCTTCGCCACTTTCGGCATTGGCATTGATATTCAACACTGTCAGGAAGTCGCGGTAAACATACTCCACCGTACTCAGATAGGGGGACGGGTTGTAGCTGTCCATGATCTCGAAGCACACTTCCAGCGCGCGCGCCTGGCGCGACGGATCACCCAGCGGCGGCAGCAGCATGGTCAGGCAATTGCCATTGAGGCTGAACAGACAGAAGCAATCTTCAATGATCTGGTAAAAGGCGCTCATCCGCGACAGCCAGATAATGTTATTGGCGAAGGTATAATCGGAAAGAGTGACTTGGAGGTGCTGCTGATAGCGATTGAAGAGAGGTTTGACTTCGATAGTGAAGGGGCAGAGCCGGTATCCCTCAATTGCGAGATAATTTTTAGGGAAAAGTTCGTTGGACAGTACCGCGATATTCCTTACGGATGTTCGGTCGGTCTCGCTCCATTTGAGACGGCTGGCATATACGTTACTACCGGGGGGTTCGTCTGTTTGGCTGAGCATTTATGTCTCCTTGATTATAAAGTGAATACCATCGCCAACAACAGGAATGGCGTTGCGCACTATAGCGACAGCTTTCCGGCAAACCTTAGCCATGCCTGAGTCCAGCAGGCTTTTGGCATAATGCTGAACACGCCACTTGCCTTTAATAGAACAAAATGAAATGCTTGTAAAGTATTCTTTGCAAGATTCATCAAGAATCCCTGTCTCAATACGGCTACAACCTGCACATGAGCTACTTTACTAAGCGTTACCACCCGCCAGGCACCCCACCGGGCGTGCTGACTGCGGACGAATCCGCCGCATCCAGGCCGATCAACATCCGCCTCATTGATTACGATGCAACGGAATATATCGAGAAAGAAAATGTAACCTTCGAGGAATGCCTGCCTCATCTCGTCCACCCCGCCATGACCTGGATCCACCTGCACGGCCATACCGAACCGGCGCTTCTACGCAAGATCGGCGATGCGTTCGGCCTGCATCCGCTAGCCCTGGAAGACGTGCTCAATACCGGGCAACGTCCCAAGTCTGAGGCTTATGACAACCAGCTGTTCGTCGTCATGAGCCTCCCTGTGCGGCGCAACGGCTCGATTGTCACCGAGCAGGTCAGCATGTTCGTGGGCAGCAATTTTGTGGTGAGCTTTCACGACGGCCTGGAAGATCCTTTCGAACTCGTGCGCAAGCGGCTGCGCAACCACAGCGGCCACATTCGCGCGGACGGCCCGGATCATCTGCTGTATGCGCTGCTGGACGTGATCATCGACCAGGGCTTTCCGGTGCTGGAGGATGTCGGGGAATGGATAGAAGAACTGGAAGAGGAGTTGCTGGACAAACCCAGCAAACAAACCCTGCATACCATCCATCATATCAAGCGTGAACTGCTGCTGCTGCGCCGCATGTTGTGGCCGCAGCGCGAGGTGCTCAATTCGCTGCTGCGTGGCGATCACACTCTGATCCAAGAGAGCACCAAAACCTATCTGCGCGACTGCTACGACCACACTATACAGATTATGGATTTGCTGGAAACCTACCGCGACATCATGGCGAGCATGCTGGACGTTTATCTCTCCAGCGTCAGCATGCGCCTCAATGATGTCATGCGCGTGCTGACGGTTATCGCCACGCTGTTCATTCCACCCACCTTTGTCGTTGGCGTATATGGCATGAATTTCGACCATGCGGCCAGTCCGTGGAACATGCCGGAGCTTGAATGGAAGTATGGCTACCTGTTCGCCTGGCTGATCATCGTCGGCATGATGGGAGGGATGCTGGTGTACTTCAAGCGCAAGAACTGGTTTTGACGCCACAGCTAATCAAGATTGTAATCAATCCGGTACATCACCAGTATCAAAACCACCGTGCCGATGGCCAGCCATAACGGTCCAAACAACCACAGCACCAAGGGCACGGCAAGATAATAACCACGCATACCCAGCGAATAATGATTCATGCCGTGGGCCAGCATGTTTGCCACGAAAGCCGGGGTAATCAGCGGATCCCGTTCGGTGGGAATGTTAATCATGAAGCCGACGCGGTTATAGGAGCGGATGGCCAGGGTAAAGTTAAAAAATGCAAAAAAGAAGGTGACGATCAGAAACAGCAGTTTTACCAGCCATATTCCACCACTTTCATGGCTTACCCTCATTATGAGTTGAGGCGTCCCACCGATACCACCCGTGATGAATGCTGCGTTGAGTATGCCCAGGCTAATTAATATCGCGGCACTGGCCAGAAAGCTTGCCGCCATACTCCAGTTGCGTAGCGTCTGTATCGCCAGGATATCCAATTGCTTCTCCATGATGGTCTCCACCCATACGCGGCGCGTATGGGTATTCAGACCAATGGCCGTCGCCAGCGGTGTGCGGTGGATCCTATATATCAAGTGAAGGTGATACGCCACCAGCGCGACAAAGGAGAGCGTGGTAAGCCCTTGCTCTAACCAGGGGTCATCAAACATCTTCTGCGCCTAAGAGCCTGTCTGTGAATAAATCATCCCTGCGACGGGAGCCGGTTTTACGCAGGGCAAGGAAGCCTGAGTGCAGTGTGCTTGTTGCACATGAGCGAAGCGTGACGCCGCACTGCGTAAAACCGGCCCCGTCCCTCCGGGTTGCGCCCCAAAACGCGCCATGCGGCGTTGCTCGCCGCTCATTTGGCGCAACCAAACTTCGCGGCTCGCGCCATGCCTGGCGCGTTTTGGGGCGGCAACGCAGGGATGATTTATTCACAGACAGGCTCTAAACTATTCACCTGCAATCATCATTTCTTCAATCAATATCGAGCCGGTGCGTGTCCCGCCGCGCATCTCGACATCGTTGCCCACCTCGACAATGCGCATGAACATGTCGCGCAGATTCCCGGCGATGGTGATCTCCTCAACGGGATATTGAATCTCGCCGTTTTCCACCCAGAAGCCCGCCGCGCCGCGTGAATAATCGCCGGTTACGGCGTTGACACCCATCCCCATCAACTCGGTGACCAGCAAGCCCTTGTCCATGCGCCGCAGCAATCCATCCAGATCAAGCGCGCCCGGATCAATGATCAAATTATGCACGCCACCCGCATTGCCGGTGGTCTGCATACCGAGTTTGCGCGCCGCGTAGCTGTCCAGGATATAGCCCTGCAATACACCGTCGCGCACAATGTCACGCGCCTGCGTCGCCACGCCTTCGTTATCAAACGGTGTGCTGCCCAGCGCCCGTTTCAGATGCGGTTGTTCGTGGATGTGAACATGGGCAGGGAAAATCTGCTTGCCCAAATGATCCAGCAAAAAGGTCGCCTTGCGATACAACGCGCCACCACGTATCGCGCTGGTGAAATGCGACAACAGGCTGGTGGCGATTTCAGCGGCGAAGATCACCGGGACCTGGCAGGTGGGCAAGCGGCGCGCATCGAGACGGCGCAGGGTGCGTTGCGCGGCACGCCGCCCCACCTCCGCCGCCGCCTCCAGCTCCGCGCTGTCGCGCGCCACAGTGAACCAGTAGTCGCGCTGCATCCCCTCACCCTCCCCGCCAATCACCGCGCAGCTCAGGCTGTGCCGTGTGCTGGGATAGGCGCCGATGAAGCCGTGGCTATTGCCGTACACCCGGTAGCCTTGGTGGCTGGAGACACTACCGCCCTCGGAATTGGTGATGCGCACATCCATGCCGCGCGCTGCATTCTCGCATTCAATTGCCAGCTCGATGGCCTGCTCGGCGCTGATACCCCACGGGTGGCACAGATCAAGATCGGGAACTTCGCGCGCCATGAGCGCTGCATCGGCCAGGCCCGCATACTCATCTTCTGCGGTATATTTGGCGATACTGCACGCCGCCCGCACCGCCTCGCGCACCGCCTCGGGCGTGAAGTCCGATGTGCTCGACGAACCCTTGCGCCCGCCAAAATAGACCGTAACACCCAACCCCTTGTCGCGGTTATACTCGATGGTTTCCACCTCACCCAGACGCGCCGTCACCGACAAGCCGGTTTCAAGACTGACGCCCGCCTCCGCCGCACTCGCGCCCTGCGCGCGCGCCTCGGCGAGGATGTCGCGCACCAGGTCTTCAAGCTGGGCATTGCTCGGGTTGGTGTTGCTGGAAGGCGTGATCTGTGACATTGTGAATACTCTCTCGAAGCTGAATTAAGAAACCATATTGCCTTTATGATAGACGACGATACAAGCCCCGAAGCAAAAAGCAAATCCCAGCTCAAACGGGAGGCCAGCGCTCTGCAAGAACTGGGCGAGGCGCTGGTGAAATTGAATGCCAGCCAATTCAAGGCTATGCCTCTGCCGGAACACCTGCGTGCCGCCATCGTTGCCGCGCGCGCCATTACGGAGCACGGAGCACACAAACGCCAGTTACAGTATATCGGTAAATTGATGCGCGATGTTGACCCCGCGCCGATCCAAAAGGCGCTGGATGCGTTCAATAACCGCAGCCAGCAAGCCACCACGCAATTTCACCAGCTGGAACGCTGGCGCGACCGCTTACTGAGCGAAGGTGACACCGCGCTCAGCGAATTTCTCACAGAATACCCCGGCGCCGACAGCCAGCAGATCCGCCAGTTGCTGCGCAATGCGGCTCGCGAGGTCACGGCCAACAAGCCCCCGGCAGCGGCGCGGGCGTTGTTTCGGTATTTGCGGGAGGTTTCGGCCGTGGACGGGACGGAGGAAGAGGAGAAAAATCAGTAGGAGGGCATGGATACAACCAAATTCCAGCTTTTCACTGACAGGAACGTCTCGCCCTCCGACTTCGCATCCCTTATGGGCGCGGTCGGGTGGGGCGAGGATTCCTCCTATGAGACGGCAGCGGTTAAAAACGCCTTTTCTGCCGCAGCATTCGTGACCCATATCCGTGAGCTACTTGAACGCATTGAACGACGGTGTGTTCACTGCGTTCGTCGATGGGGTCGTTGTTCATCCTTCCGTCCAGCGCAGGGGCATTGGCAAAGCACCGCTGCACGCCGCCGAGACGTATTTCGTTGGCATCCCTTTGTACGTCATGCCCTTTGAGGACCAGCAAGAATTCTTCCGGAAACAGGGGTATTCGGCAACCAGACATGCGATGTGCGCATTATCCATCTGAATGGGGTGATGCAGCTCCGATATAGGAAGGCTGCAAATGCCGGCGAAACTGTTCGTAGCTGAACAGATTTCGTGGGGCCGAATAGCGATCCGGCGTGCGACGTTCTCCTGCCTGGGTTGCTTTACCTCCGACGCACAAGGAAGTGTGTGTATGCCGTCATCGCCACGATTCCAACTGCCGTTTTTAGGTTAAACTGTGCCCCTTTTCCCGGCGACTGTCCTTCCGTGCAACTTCAATTCGATGTCCTCTCTGCCGCGCTTGACGCGTGCATGCTTGCCGATCAACAGCCGTTGCGCCGCCGTCTTGACCGGCTGTGCCGCGACCATGCCGCAGGGCGGTTGAACCAAGGGGCCTATGCAGGCCTGAGCGCTTCAATAGACGCTTCGAGAGATCGCCGCGCACGACGGCTGGCGGCCTTGCCGATACCGGAATTCCCCGAAGATCTACCCGTCAGCGAACAGCGTGAAAAGATCGCCGCAGCAATCCATGCGCATCAGGTGGTGATCGTGTGCGGCGAGACCGGTTCGGGCAAGACCACACAATTGCCCAAAATCTGCCTGTCCTTGGGCAGGGGAGCGGCGGGCTATATCGGCCACACCCAGCCGCGGCGCATTGCGGCACGCAGCGTGGCAATGCGCATCGCTCAGGAACTGCACAGCGAATTGGGTGGCTTGGTGGGTTACAAGGTGCGCTTTCACGAAAAGACCAGCGATGCGGCTTGCATCAAGCTGATGACCGACGGCATCCTGCTCGCCGAGACCCAGGGTGACCCAAACCTCACCCAGTACGATACCATTATCATTGACGAGGCCCACGAACGCAGCCTCAACATCGACTTCCTGCTCGGCTATTTCAAGCAACTGCTGCCCAAGCGTCCCGATCTCAAATTGATCATTACCTCAGCTACCATCGACCCGGAACGCTTTGCCCAGCACTTTACCGACGCTCCCATTATCACGGTGAGTGGCCGCAGCTATCCGGTGGAGATGCGTTACCGTCCGCTGCTGGCCGAAAACGAAGACCAGCAAGACCGTGACGTACAGCAGGCGATCCTCGATGCCGTGGACGAACTATCGCGCCTGGGGCCGGGCGATATCCTGATCTTCCTGAGCGGCGAGCGCGAGATCCGCGAGACGGCGGAAAACCTGCGCAAGCACCATCCGCCCCACACTGAAATCCTGCCGCTCTATGCGCGCCTCAACGCCGCCGAACAAGAGCAGGTGTTTCGCCCCCACACTGGTCGCCGTATCGTGCTCGCCACTAACGTGGCCGAGACCTCGCTTACCGTACCGGGCATCCGTTATGTCATCGACCCTGGCCATGCGCGCGTCAGCCGCTACAATCCGCGCACCAAGGTGCAGCGCCTGCCCATCGAGCCAATCTCGCAAGCGGCAGCGGATCAGCGCGCGGGCCGCTGCGGCCGCGTGAGCAGCGGTGTGTGCATCCGTCTTTATTCTGAACAGGATTATGAGCTGCGGTCACGCTACACCGATCCCGAAATCCGGCGCGCCAATCTGGCGCAGGTGATTTTGCAGATGAAGGCGCTGCGATTACACGAGATCGAGCACTTTCCGTTCATGGATCCGCCCGACTCACGTCATATCAAGGACGGTTATCAGACGCTGATTGAGTTAGGCGCGCTGGATGAACAGCGCCACCTCACCGAACTGGGCCGCCAGCTCGCCAAGCTCCCCGCCGATCCGCGCATCGGACGCATGATCCTCGCGGCGCGCGACGAACACTGTCTGAGCGAGGCCTTGATCATCGCGGCCGCCTTGAGCATCGCCGATCCGCGCGAGCGTCCTTTGGAGTCTCAACAACAGGCCGATACCTGCCACCGTGCTTTCAGCGACGAGCGCTCGGACTTCCTGAGTTATCTCAGGCTGTGGGACGCCTACGAAGAACAGGCGCGCCACTTGTCCCAAGCCAAGCTGCGCCGCTGGTGCGCTGAGCGCTACCTGTCTTATGTGCGCATGCGCGAGTGGCGCGACATCCATACCCAGCTTTATACCGTGGCCAAGGAAATTGGGCTGCGCCTCAACGACATCCCCGCCGATTATGCCGCCATCCATCGCGCGCTGCTGGCGGGGTTGCTTGGCAATATCGCCGTCAAGGGCGACGATCGCGAATACCTGGGGGCGCGCAACACCAAGCTTGCGATTTTTCCCGGCTCTGCACTCCACAAAAAACCGCCCAAGTGGATCATGGCCGCCGAACTGGTGGAGACCGCGCGCCTCTATGCCCGCACCGTGGCGCGCATCGAACCCGAGTGGCTGGAGCGCGTCGGCGCGCATCTGTTGCGGCGCAGCCATTTTGAGCCGCACTGGGAGAAGGGCAGCGCCCAGGTGGTGGCCTACGAACGTGTCGTACTGTTCGGCCTCACTGTGGTTGAAAAACGTCGTATAGTCTTTGGCCCCATTGATCCGGTAACGGCGCGCGAGATCTTCATCCGTGCCGCCTTGGTCGAGGGCGAGTACCGCACCAATGCGCCGTTCTTCACGCACAACCGCGATTTACTGACGGAAGTCGAGGAGCTGGAGCACAAACAACGGCGGCGTGATCTTGTCATCGACGAGCATCAGCTCTATGCATTTTACGATGCGCGCATTCCTGCGGGGATCTATAACGGCCCGCTGTTCGAACGCTGGCACAAGGAACAGGAGCGCACCAATCCGCGTCTGCTGTTCCTGACCCGCGAAGATCTTATGACTGAGGGCGCGGTGGCCGCGAGCTCGGAGCAGTTTCCTGCGCATCTGGAGCTGCAAGGCCTGCGCTTGCAGTTGGAATACCGCTTCGAGCCAGGCCATGAAGAAGACGGCGTCACCGTTATCGTCCCCGTCTCGGTGCTTAACCAGCTCCAGCCCGCCCGCTTCGATTGGCTGGTGCCTGGGCTGCTGCGCGAAAAGGTCACAGCGCTGCTGAAGTCCCTGCCGCAAGG
The DNA here is from genome assembly GCA_040183005.1 of Gammaproteobacteria bacterium. Taxonomy (NCBI): domain Bacteria; kingdom Pseudomonadati; phylum Pseudomonadota; class Gammaproteobacteria; species Gammaproteobacteria bacterium. The sequence continues at coordinate 62,792 of JAMPIW010000004.1, read as the reverse complement.
ACTGCGCCGCCACTTCGTACCCGTGCCCAACTATGCCGACATCTGCCTGCAAACCCTGACACCTGGCACGCCAACCCTGATTCAATCCATCACTGCCATTCTGGGCAAAATCACAGGAATAGAAATTCCCGCCGAGGCCTGGCGCGCGGATGCGCTACCCGCGCACCTGCGCATGAATTTCAAGGTGGTGGACGCTAACGGCCAGGTGATTGCCATCGGCCGCGACCTGGCCAAGCTGCAACAGGGCCATCGCGCGCAGGCCCAGGCCGCGTTTGCCGAATTGCCGCGCAACACCTTCGGCCGCAGTGGGATTACCGCCTGGGACTTCGGCGAGTTGCCTGAGCAGATCGAATTCCAGCGCGATGGCCTGACCCTCATCGGCTACCCCGCCCTGGCCGAGGAAGGTGATGCCGTGGCATTGCGCCTGTTCGATACCCGCGAGGCCGCACACCACGCCATGCAGCGCGGCCTACTGCGCCTGTACATGACGCAACTACCACAACAAATCAAATATCTGGAAAAGAACCTGCCCGGACTGCAGACCATGTGCCTGCACTATGTGCCGCTCGGGCGTTGCGAAGAACTCAAGCAAGATCTGGTCGCTGCCGCCGTTACACGCGCCTTTCTCGACACTAGCCTGCCGCGTACCCAGCAAGCCTTCGAGCAACGCAAGGAACAAGGCAAGGCACGCCTGCCCACTCTCGCCAATGAGATTTGCACCTGCATCCAGGCTACACTCGCCGAATATGCAGCGATACAAAAAGGCCTCAAGGCCCCGCTACCACCCGCCTGCCAGCCCGCATTGACCGACATCAAGGACCAACTGCAACGCCTGATCTACCCAGGTTTCGTCACACGAACCTCCTGGCCGCGACTACAGCACCTGCCGCGTTACCTCAAAGCCACCCGCCTGCGCCTGGAAAAACTGCCGCGCAACCCCGCGCGCGATCAACAGCTTCAAGGTGAACTCGCGCCCCTCTGGCAAACATACTGGCAACATGCTTCTGCTGCCACTCTGGAGGAATACCGCTGGCTGCTGGAAGAGCTGCGGGTATCGCTGTTCGCGCAAGAACTCAAAACAGCGGCACCTGTCTCGGCGAAGCGGTTGCAGAAGATGTGGCAGGAGCTGCAATCGCAGAAGGTCTAGCCCTTTTTCAGGTTCTTCGTGCTCGCAAGGCTCAGTATCACCGATGTCGCCAAAATTGCCGCGACCACACCCAGCGCAAGCAGCACAGGGATTTTATATAACTCCACGATCAGCATCTTGACGCCAATGAACATCAGCACCAACGCCAAACCGTACTTAAGCAGATGAAAGCGCTCGGCAACATCGGCCAGCAGAAAATACATGGCGCGCAGGCCGAGAATGGCGAAGATGTTTGAGGTGAAGACGATAAACGGATCTTCCGTCACCGCGAAAATCGCCGGGATACTATCCACGGCGAATATCAAATCGCTAAACTCGATCAACATCAGCACCAGAAACATTGGCGTGGCGTAACGGATACCTTCCTTCATCACGAAGAATTTTTCCCCATGATATTCGTTGGTGATTTTCATATGGCTGCGCATCCAACGCAGCAAGGGATTCTTCTCCAGGTTCGGCTTTGCGTCGGCGAAGAAAAACATCTTGATGCCGGTAACCAGCAGAAACATTCCGAATAAATATAAAATCCAGTGGAATTTTGCGATGAGCATCGCACCGAGCAGGATCATCACCGCACGCATGATAATCGCCCCCAGCACACCATAGAGCAGCACGCGGCGCTGGTATTCGGGGGGCACGGCAAAATAGCTGAAGATCATCAGGAAGACAAAAATGTTGTCGACTGCGAGGGATTTTTCGATCAGATAACCGGTGAAAAACTCCAGCGCCTTTTGGTTGGCGATTTCCCGCCCCATCTGACCATCGAGATACCACCACAGCGCGCCATTGAAGATCATCGCCGTAGATACCCAGACGATGGACCATCCCAGCGCCTCCTTCACAGACACCTTGTGCGCGCCCTGCCTACCGAGCAGAAACATGTCCACCGCCAGCATCACCAGCACAAGGACAATAAAGCCCGCCCACATCCACCAGGAACCGATCGACTGCATCTCCATGCTATTTCACCTTGTGTATTTTGTTTGCTGCACTGTGATTAACGCAGAGCGTAACGATAATCAAATCGTTGCATAAGTAAAAGTCAACAATATCTATCTATTGTATAAGGTTTTGTTATGTATGGCGCGGCAAACACCAGGCATCGCGCAAGTTTTTCCCCTATCGCACCTCGCCAAACGTTGCCGCCACCCAGTCCCCCAGGTAATGGGTCATGACAATCACTGCAACGGCAATCGTCAGGTGCTCCATCACCACCTTGATCGGTTTTTCGCCGACCGCCCGCGCGATGGCATAACTCAGAATACAGATCAGACTTAATCCCCAGACGACAGCGGCGATGATGGCAGTGGGTAGATCCAACAGCAGGACAGGCACCAGAAAGGTAAGGGCAAACACCGCTTTCGACGCTAATGTTGCCAGCGTCGCCTCCCATACCTCGCGCGCGGAGGATTTGTTCTTGTATTCCTCGGAGACATGCACCCCCAACGCGTCGGAGAAGGCATCGGCTATCGCTATGGTCAAAACTCCGCCCATCACTGCCAGTCTGGAATGAGTGCCGGAATGCAGACCCACCATCAGCCCAAGCGTCGTTATGACCCCGGAAATCAGACCGAAGGTAAAACCCGCTTTTAAAGACTCTTTCACCGGCAAACTCCTATATCTTCAGAACATGACGGTAAATCACCCGCCTTCTCGCAGACCTGACCACGTATATATAAGCCATCATATTACACGGCCAGCCGTATTAAAAAGACCAGCCGGGAATTGGGACGATAACGCAAAAGGGATAGAAAGACGCCCTGAATCGGTCTACTATTCAGTTTAATGGCCGGGCGCTGACAACAACCAGCCCCGCCAGATTGGCTCATCGCCACTTTTACCGTCAGGATGACGAAAGCATAAGGGATCGCACTGTTGACTACGGAGCTGCTAAAACCACTGGATATCGTTAATGCATACCTGGAGGCGGCGATAGCTTTCGATTATGCGCGTGCCCGTACTTATCTTGCCGATGAGGGCTTTCACTACGTCACCCCATTAAATGAATTCGAATCTGCCGACCAATTTATTGCTTATGCCGAACTGGCGTCACCCATTGTGCAGCGGGTGGAGTCGCGCAAAGTTTTTGTAAACGGCGATGACGTTTGCCATATTCTCAACGTCACTTCTCAGATCTCGGAAAAGCGTTCAAGTACGCTGGTGTTTTGGGCTAATGTCCAGGATGGAAAAATCAAGACACTAGAGATGATCTTTGATGCGCATGAATATAAGATGTTACTTGTGCTGGATGAATAGTGCCGCAATCCCATAGGGCGCGCTGCGCCACGACACAACGGCATCACAACGCCCATAAAACCTCGGGGCACGCTGTTAAATCACGGTAGCGAGGTAGCCCGGAAGGAGTGAAACGGATTCCGGGGTTATTCGTCAAAGGAATCCCCCTGGGCATGATCGCCCGCCCAGTCAAGCGGGTACACACCCCGCGCCGCATAGCGGTGAAATGTGGAATACGGCCAGTCCGCCACGCGCGTGACATGCCCATGTTTCACGGGATTCCAGTGAATGTAATCAACGTGTTTTTCAAAATCCCGGTCGTCGCGGATGGTGTGTTCCCAATAGCGTCGTTGCCAGAGATCGTACTCACCCTTGGCATTGCGCCGCGTGACCACCCCCGCCGCTACGGCGCATCGCGTAAACCGGCTTTTCAACAGGCGTATCCGCCCCGGATAGTCGTCATCCCCCGGCGGCAGTGTCCACAGCGCATGAAAATGTTCCGGCAGCACCACCATCGCCGCGATTTCAAACGGACGTGCGCGCACCACCGACGACAACACCTTGCGTAGATCATCAATCCGATCCACCAAGATCGACGACGACCGATCACGCAATGTGACCGTAAAGAAATAGGTCCCACCGGGAACCCGATTGCGCCGATACATGACCATCGACAGAGTTTAACCGCATAATGAGCAACCATGCAGCCCCGATGAAGCGAAGCGTAATCAAGGGCGGCGCTGGCTCAGACAACCGAAAACCCCGGATTTCATTTCATTCCATCCGGGCTACTTGCTATCCAGTTTGATGAGCGGATGCCGCAACATTAATGAATTCCGTTTACACAAAATTCAGGACACACCCATCCTACCGCGCTACAGCTATCCACTATTTTGCGACAAATACCCTTCGATACATTTTGCTAACGCTGGCAAATCGCTATTAGCCTTAAAACCAAAGCTGGGGTCATTCTCCGCTAGCATTGTCAATATTTCTGTATCACTTCTATATTCACCAGCGTCTTCCAAATCTTTGACACGTTTCGGTACCAACACCCAATTTCTACCACTGAAATATAAAACCCAATTTACATTACCTAGGAAAGATTCGACTGCCATCGTAATCGCACTTTCGGCTAATCTTATATCATCGGCCGCCATTACATCAGCGTCATATCTCCAAATAATTATTGGTGGGTACTGATTTTGATCAGGGCTCTTTAACGCACCGTAACGAAACCATGCAAGCACAAAAAACCGTTCTAATACATCGATGATTTCTCTACCTGTCATTTGATGGTTGCTCCGGGATTCAAACCATTGATCATTTGCTGCCAGTCACCTTTAGGTACCGGAGAACTGCTTAAACGTGGATCGTAGAGATATTTCCCATCAGTAAACACTTCGTGATACTTAAATCCTCCGCCGACCTTTCCGTATTCAAGAAGGTTTAAATCGCTTCCATTTGCTCCAGTCACCCTCAAAATCTTTCCATTTCCACCGGATGCATTAAACAATTTTTCTGCTATCTCAGAACAATCAGTTCCACTACAGATCCTCATGTTATTCATTTGTTCTACAAGAGATGCATTTGGTGGATGCGCAGAATTCGCAGCTCTAAACGGTTTATCGATTCCGGGTATTCCCTTTGCAACCCCCGTCGAAAGCACCCGCCCCTCTGTCGCCAAGATGGGAGGGATGCTATCAGACGCCATTCCCAGTATAAACAGCCCGGTAGACAGCGTGTTCCACAATCGGCCAAGTATGGTACCGGAGGATGGGAAGGAGGCGGCGATAGAGTCGCACGTTCCCTTGCCTGCGCAATATGAAACGTAACCCGTTTCAGTTCCAGCCAGATCAACGAGCGTACCTGGGTTATTCTCAACATAGGTGTAAAGATTCAACCCCCCCTCAAACCCAATCGGATCCGCCTGGAGGAAACGCCCAATGGCTGGATCATACACCCGCGCGTTCATGTGGATCAAACCCAGGCCGTCGAGGTGTTCGTGGCCGGTGTAGCCGTGGTGGGTGGTTGCGCCTGCGATGGGCGCGGTGGCGTCGAGCCAGTTGCCTTGGCGGCGCTTGCCCCAGGCGTCGTAGCTGAAGCGTTCTGCTAACGCGCCGGTTTCGTTGGTAATGGCATCCACCGAGCCGAGGTGGTCTTTGTGCAGGTATCGGGTGCTGCTGGTGTTGTCGCTACGCGTGGTGTAGAGGGCGATGGGGATGTTGCCGGCGTAGAGGTAATGGCGGTGTTCGATGAGGCCGCTGGCTTTGGTGGTTTTTTCGTAATGAATGCCGTCGTCCCAGCGCGGGTTGAGGTAGACGGTGGTTTCGCCGCCTGCCACCTGGGTGGCGCGGGCGTGGTCGGCGTCGTAGGTGAAGGTGGACGTCGCTGTGCCTTGGGTGATGGCGCTGGGGAGGTTGAAGGAGGTGTAGGCGAAGCTACGGCCGCCGCCGGTACGCAGGTTGCCGTTGGCGTCGTAACTGTAGCTGCCGATCAACGCACCGGCTTTTTTGATACTGGTGACGGCGTGGGGACCGGCGGGGGTGGTTTCGCCGTAGAGATATTGATCCCCCATGTCGGATTTGGCGGTGATGTTGCCGTCCGCCGAATAGGCATAGCTCTTGGACGCGGGGCCGGTGACGCTGGTGAGGCGGTTGAGTTCGTCGTAACCGAAGCTTTCGGTGAGGCTCTGGACGTTGTCCTTGCGCGAGGTGAGGTTGCCGGTGGCGTCGTAGGCATAGGCCAGGTTTTGGATGGTGCTGCCGGTGGCGATGCTCTTGACTCGGCCCAGGGGGTCGAAGCTGCGTGTGGTGGCGAGGCCGTTGCCCAGCGCTTCCTGGGTGATGCGGCCTTCTGCGTCGGTGGTGAAGCTGTTGTAGACGGTGAGGCGTTGGACTTCGCAAGCTCAGCACCAACCCACCGCATTTAATAGGGTACGGCGCCCGCGCACATCATAGACCATGAAGGTCTCGCGGCCAGCCGGGTCTTTGATATACTGGGGATCTCGCAGCAAACCATGATTCACTATGAGGCGGGACGGCAGCGGATCGCGGTGGCACCAAGAGCCTGGAGATTACCGTCGAGGGGCGGCTCGAAGACGGCTAAGAGTAAGTGCGGCCCCGCCTCAACACTGGAGAAACAGATCGAGCAGATCAGCCAGCTGCCACGGGCCAAGCAGAAGTTTGTTTTGTAATGGAGATGCTAGCAGCCTGTCGGACTTAGGGGATCGTAGCGGGAGAGCGAGGACAATTTTCCGCTATTTTGAGGAAAATAGCTGGCACTATTCGACAAAAAATGGCGGAAAAGTGGGCCGCTCTCCCACTTTCGCAGTAGATTCGACCTAAGTCCGACAGGCTGCTGGATACCGTGATTCAACAAGCGTCGTGAGGAGAGATCATCATGCAAACCGTTAAACAGATCATCCAGGACGTCGTCGATCACCTGCCCGAGCAGGCCACTTTTGACGATGCTATGCACGCCCTCTATGTGCGCCAGAAGCTGGAGCGTTCGCTCCAGGCGGCTGAAGAGGGCAAGATCACCTCGCAGGAGGAGATGGAAAAGCGATACTTGAACCATGCGCGTTGAGTGGTCTGAATAACGCGCGCGACGATCTCGATGACATCGTGCATTACATCAGCCGCGACTCGGCGTTTTATGCTCAGCGTTTCGGTGAAAAGGTCGTGCTCGCTACCCGGCGGCTCGGGGACTTCTCGGAAAGCGGGCGCATGATTCCAGAGGCCGAGGACAAAACTCTGCGGGAAATTATCGTGCAAGGCTATCGCGTGATGTACCGTCTGGAGCCGAACCGCGTATTGATCCTCGCCGTCATGCACGGCAGCCGCGATGTCGCGGGGCGGGAGAAGAAGCCGTGGGAGGATGGATAGAAGTGCGGTGGATGGGTAAAGCGTAAGGAATTGATCGAATGGATGATCATCAAGTATGAATCGTGGCGCCGGAACAAGGCCGCCGTTTAACGCACAGAGGTAAGCTATGGAACAGATCGTTAATTTACATATTGAACACTTGCCGGAAGGCGTCTACCTGGCGACATCCGATGACATTCCGGGCTTGGTGGCTCAAGGGCGCACCGTGACCGAGACCTTGGAAATCGCCCGCGATGTGGCCAAGAAACTTCTGGAAGCGCAAGCCGAGCGCCAAGGCGCCGTCCACCTCAAAGAAACCGAGGACTCTTTCGATTACCCGCTGGTGGTGAGCGGCTAATGGGACGACTGGCAGGCTTTCGTTACCGCGAGATCGTCAAGCGGTTAAAACAGTTGGGGTTTGAGTTCGACCGCCAGGCGGCGGGTAGCCATGAAATCTGGTTCAACCCACACACCAACTGCTACACGACCATTCCCAATCATCCCGGCGATATGCCGGAAGGGACGCTCCGGGCCATTCTCAAGCAGGCGGGGGTTGAGACGGAGGAGTTTTTGAGCAAGTAGCCCGGATGAAGCAGAGCGCAATCCGGGGAACAACCACCCAACATCAGCATCCAATCCAATAGCCGTATTGCCCCGACGCGAGGTTCCCCGGTACCTCGCTCAGATCACACCCGCCTCCGAGCGCATCCTTTCGAAATAGATCTTGTCTTCCTCGCTTAAAGTTAACCTCTGAAATCCGGGCCACTTGAATTTTTCCCCAAGCGCCCGTTCCCATACCACTCTGAAGTAGTTTGGATCGAGTTCGTGTGTCGAAAAACTTAATCCACGATGTATGAATGACCGTGCAATCCAAAGGTCGCATAAAATTTCATAACCTGCCGGAGTGAGGCCATCAGCACGTTCGTCATCCCACACAAGACAATTCTTTATGTGATCATACGACGGCTTTAGACTTGGCTTATAAGTGAGCAATTCGATTAACCGCAAATCTTCGCCCACAAATAATGATTCAGAACTCATAGTGCTCTATTTCGTATCGATAACAAGATTTAGTTTTCCTCGAACAACCTCAAACCTGTATCCGGTCGGAGTGATCCCAAGGGACTCCAACGCTCTGGTTCCAGCGGGGTTCCCCGGATTGTCATCCGGGCTACCTCGCTACCTCGCTCGTCGATGCGTTCGATCAACAACCGCGATGCACGATCCAACAACGTCACCGTGAAAAAATAACTCCCTCCAGGAATGAAGTTGCGACCATACAGTGGCAATCCAAATTCATGGGGACAATTCGAACCCATTATCCCGTGTTTCGCAAAAACGCTCAACCCAGGCTACTTGCTACTTGCTACTTCAAAAACTCCTTATTCTTGATGGCCCCGTTGCTCGGATCGATCTCACATCGGTAAGACGAGAATGAGTTTGCGATTAGCGGCATGGCAGAACTAAGTCGGTAGTAATAATCAGAAGTCTCCGGCATCTCTGCCTCCCATAACGTTGCACCTGTCTTCGTAACGGCGATAAGATTTCTAATGGCTGGCGCTCCTTGCCTCCGCATTATTTTGTAGTTTGGATCCAAAAGATACGAGTCTGGATCAAGCAATACAAAAACCTTATCTCCTTGCTCAATTGCATCAAGCACAGACCAGGGCATTTGAACTGATTGGGCATCAATCAGTAACGTCTTACCTTGAAAAGACACGCTCATGGTAGAGGCCTCCCCGGCCCAAAGTTCTGACGCGGAATTTCATCAAGCAACTTGAACTGCTCAGCACCTCCGCGCATCCGACCCCATTCAGGCATCGGAATGGCGCGTGATCGTTCCAAGAGCGTCCCATTAGGAACGAGCACCTCTTGAATCATCGTAGCCTTATTGCCTGGTGGTAAAGCAAGAGCAAGTAGCCCGGATGAAGCAGAGCGCAATCCGGGGAACAACCACCCAACATCAGCATCCAATCCAATAGCCGTATTGCCCCGACGCGGGGTTCCCCGGATTGTCATCCGGGCTACCTCGCTCGTCAATGCATTCGATCAACAACCGCGATGCACGATCCAGCAGCGTCACCGTGAAAAAATAACTTCCTCCAGGAATGAAGTTGCGGCGATAGGCGACCATTACAGTGGCAATCCAAATTCATGGGGACAATTCGAAACCATTATCCCCGGGTTTCGCAAAAACGCTCAACCCAGGCTACTTGCTCAAACCCCATTGGACAATGCTTACGCTGGCTACTCGCTATGTGGGCCAGTTAAAATAACAAGTAAAGCTAGCCGCCATATAACGACTATAGCCACTACTTTTATCAAAAAAAATGCGAATACAATTAAAAATTCGGCTTCCTTTACCTCAAAACGAATGTATTGACTAAACCAGAATGCAATTGGTATTTCTATGACACCAATTAAAATATCAATATAGATTTTATTACGCGGCGCGCTCAAAAACCAAGTGCAACATTTTTAGGGGATAATGTTGCATGGGAAAAAACTACGATCAATTGAGTATTGAAGAGCGGGCAATGATACAAACGCAACTGGAGATGGGGGTCAAACCTGCCGCAATTGCCAAGTCCATAACCCGGTCAGCCTCTACCGTCTCACGTGAACTTCGGCGCAATGGCTGGAGCCGCCCGAAAACGCCTCGCGGCCCTGGACGACCGGCTGTGGCGGGAGGCTATCGTGCCGAGGCAGCCCACAAACGTGCGCATGGCTGCACGATCAAGCCGCGTGTTGAGGGTCGCCTGCGACTGGGAACCACGCTGTGGGATTCAGTCATGCGCCACCTGAAAGCAGGCTACTCACCGGAGCAGATTGCTGGCACACTGGCGCTTGTGCATCCAGATACCCCTACCTTGCAGGTTTCCCATGAGACCATCTACACCGCCATCTACGCCATGCCGCGTGGCGAACTGCACACGGAAGTGATTGGCTGGTTGCGTTTCGGCCATGCCAAGCGCCGTCCCCGTGCGCGTGGCGAAGACCGGCGCGGACGGATTCCTGACATGGTCAGCATTCATGACCGTCCGCCTGAGATTGAAGAGCGGTTGATCCCGGGCCACTGGGAGGGTGACTTCATCAAGGGCGCGCATAATCGCTCATCTGTCGGTACGCTGGTGGAACGGACCACGCTGTTCACGGTACTGGCAAAAATGGAAAATGCCACTGCTGAGGCGACGTTGACCGGCTTCAGTCATGTGCTCAACCGCATTGATGCGCAAAAGCGCCTCTCGTTGACGTACGATCAAGGCAGGGAAATGGCGGCACACCAACGGCTGACAGAAACCACAGGGGTGAAAGTATATTTTGCCGATCCACACAGCCCCTGGCAGCGCGGCATCAACGAGAATACCAATGGTCTGTTGCGGCAGTACCTGCCCAAGGGGAGTGACTTGAGTGGTTTCACGCAGGAGGAGCTGGATGCGATTGCCTGGCAACTCAATACCCGACCACGCAAGTCACTGGGCTTCAAATGCCCAGCCGAGTTGTTTACACCAGACTCTTTCGATTTCAGGCAGCATCACGCTGCGCTTTTTGCACTTGGTCATTGAAACCGCCCGCTTATAGTAATGAAAAATCTTAAAAACAAAAAAGATAGTAAGCCAAGAAATGATTATCCCTGGAAAAAAAATCACTACAATCATGCCGACGGCTTCTTGTTCAAGAATGCCGAATAAACCAAACAGCAAAACAATAAAAAAATAAAGCGCGGACGCTATCAACAACCCATTAGCATATGGAACCCTCATGGCTTAAAAGCCGGAAAATATTTCGCCGGAACCGGGTTATTAATTTCCGGGAAATATATATTATATTTCTCAAGAGGCGGCGGAGACCACTCGAAACCCGCAACTCGCGGTATAGCGGAAAGAAAGGAGTTAGAGTTCCATCCGCTTAGACCAAGAGATGAAGGGGTGAATCGTATAAAATCATAAGGCGCACGCTCATTATAAGATTCATACGCGGCGATAAATCTCTTTGCGGCTTCTGTGTCAGTCACATTTTTTGGGGGAATAAAGACGTCATAAATTGCATTTTTACTTGGGGTATCCGTATCTCGAAATAGACCGCTCCTCAACACATTAAATCCAGAAAATTCTGGCCCAGCACTTATAACCAGATAGCAAGTAGCCCGGATGAAGCAGAGCGCAATCCGGGGAACAACCACCCAACATCAGCATCCAATCCAATAGCCGTATTGCCCCGACGCGGGGTTCCCCGGATTGTCATCCGGGCTACCTCGCTCGTCAATGCATTCGATCAACAACCGCGATGCACGATCCAGCAGCGTCACCGTGAAAAAATAACTTCCTCCAGGAATGAAGTTGCGGCGATAGGCGACCATTACAGTGGCAATCCAAATTCATGGGGACAATTCGAAACCATTATCCCCGGGTTTCGCAAAAACGCTCAACCCAGGCTACTTGCTACTTGCTGGATCATACACCCGCGCGTTCATGTGGATCAAACCCAGGCCGTCGAGGTGTTCGTGCCCGGTATAGCCGTGGTGGGTGGTTGCGCCTGTAATGGGCGCTGTGGCGTCGAGCCAGTTGCCTTGGCGGCGTTTGCCCCAGGCGTCGTAGCTGAGGCGCTCCACTAACGCGCCGGTTTCGTTGGTGATGGCATCCACCGAGCCGAGGTGGTCTTTGTGCAGGTATCTTGTGCTGCTGGTGTTGTCGCTCCGCGTGGTGTAGAGGGCGATGGGGGTGTTGCCGGCGTAGAGGTAATGGCGGTGTTCGATGAGGCCGCTGGCTTTGGTAGTCTTCTCAAAGTGGATGCCGTCGTCCCAGCGCGGGTTGAGGTAGACGGTGGTTTCGCCGCCTGCCACCTGGGTGGCGCGGGCGTGGTCGGCGTCGTAGGTGAAGGTGGACGTCGCTGTGCCTTGGGTGATGGCGCTGGGGAGGTTGAAGGAGGTGTAGGCGAAGCTACGGCCGCCGCCGGTACGCAGGTTGCCGTTGGCGTCGTAACTGTAGCTGCCGATCAACGCACCGGCTTTTTTGATACTGGTGACGGCGTGGGGACCGGCGGGGGTGGTTTCGCCGTAGAGATATTGATCCCCCATGTCGGATTTGGCGGTGATGTTGCCGTCCGCCGAATAGGCATAGCTCTTGGACGCGGGGCCGGTGACGCTGGTGAGGCGGTTGAGTTCGTCGTAACCGAAGCTTTCGGTGAGGCTCTGGACGTTGTCCTTGCGCGAGGTGAGGTTGCCGGTGGCGTCGTAGGCATAGCAAGTAGCCCGGATGAAGCAGAGCGCAATCCGGGGAACAACCACCCAACATCAGCATCCAATCCAATAGCCGTATTACCCCGACGCGGGGTTCCCCGGATTGTCATCCGGGCTACCTCGCTTCGCAAGCTCAGCGCCAACCTACCAGCCCAACTTACCGCGTTAACGATAACCCTTCCAGTCAATGGGAACATCTTGCCAAACCGTGCCTGTGAGAATATCTCGCAACTTTTGGTCGCAGATCTCCATGAAATCATGGCAGAACCGCTCGATGAATAGGCTTTCGGAGAGTCCGGGATTATTGAGTGTTGAGAATTCAATCGCATTAGCCTTTCCATTAACAGCCAACCAATCCTCAACAGAAAATCGCTTACCACTGTTGGCGACTATAAAGACAACTATCGCAGCTGGGCGGCCACGCTGAGCGCGGAGGTAGGAGACTTCAACCTGTCTTCCGGCCGTTTCAGAATCGTACGTTAATAATAAACTGTCGCCAGCCAGCTTTGAGGTTTCCATACAAACTTGTGGCCCTTTGAAACCTAGGCCTTGCATGAAATGAAGGCCTACATCGAACACAGTAAGGGCGTTTGAGTAATCCATCGCTATTTCCCACCCGAGAAAATAGTTTGCTTCTCCATTGTGTAAAACGGACTGAAGCTATACATGCTTGGGTATCCAAGATCAATAACCGTGTATCCTTCGGTTTTGATCTTTGCCGCCCACAGTTTGTTTTCTTGATACATTTGAGTTTGAAACAACTCTTGATTTGTGAGCCGCCTGCCTCCGGCGGTTAGCTGAGCAAACTCACGCTGAGCCGCATCTGAGACTAAACTACCGTCAAAAATATCAACATTGTAACCCTGATTTCGCAGTGCTTCGGCATAGCCACGAACCCCCTTGGTCTCGGCATTGCCCATTGTCCTGCCAATCACTGCCACTTTGTCGTTGGCACCAGACAGAACTCGCTCTGCTTTGATTCCATAGGCCTCAAAGGCTGCGAGTTCGGATGCTCCCCTTGCAACACCGCTCGCAAATGTTCCCGCCCTAATCGGCATCAGGAGCCAAAGCTCCGGCGTTAAGCGCTCTATCGATCTATCAAATTGCGGCCCGCAGCATCCAATTGATACGCGATTTACGTTTGATCCTGTAAAGAAGTCGATTATCGATGCAACTACGCTGAAACTTGTCTGTGGTGTGGCGCAAGTACCTCGCTGTGAACAGTTGGAAACATATCCGGTTTCCTGGCCGGAAAGATCAACCATTGAGGTTGGATTGCCGTCCGCATACCCATAAAGATTCAATCCCCCCTCAAACCCAATCGGATCCGCCTGGAGGAAGCGTCCAATAGCCGGATCATACACCCGCGCATTCATGTGGATCAAACCCAGGCCGTCGAGGTGTTCGTGGCCGGTGTAGCCGTGGTGGGTGGTTGCGGCTGCGATGGGCGCGGTGGCGTAGAGGTAATGGCGGTGTTCGATGAGGCCGCTGGCTTTGGTGGTTTTTTCGTAATGAATGCCGTCGCCCCAGCGCGGGTTGAGGTAGACGGTGGTTTCGCCGCCTGCCACCTAGGTAGCACAGGCGGTTTCATCGGCGCAGCGGCATCACAGCGCCCATAAAACCTCAGGGCACGCGGTTACATCACGGTAAATGGCATCAAGCTGGGCGCGGCTGGTGGCCTGGATGGTGACGGTGACGGAGAGGTATTTGCCGCTTTTGCTGGTGCGGCTGTATACGGCGCTCTCGCCAAGATCCGGCGCGTGACGCCGGATAATCTCAATCACCGACGCTTCAAATACAGGGCTTGCAAGCCCCATTGCCTTGATGGGGAATTCGGTTGGAAACGTGAGCGGGGATTCTTGCTCGCTGTTCATGTGGGAAATATCTCGTTTTAAGTATGGTTTCAGAAGTGTCCGGCAATTTCGCAAAGACGGCTATATAACATGATGATGTTGAATAGGAAAGTGTGTGTTTAGGGGTGTCACCGACTTGAACGTGAATTTTTTGGGAAACTGGGGCTTTCCCCCCAGGAGTTTCCGTCATGTATTCAGGCCAGTTGGTGTTCGCACAACTCATGGAGCATTTGCCCCTTCACACATTCCGTCGCTGCGTGCAGCGCTACCCTTCCAAATATCCCACCAAGACTTTTTCGCATCTCGATCAATTTCTCTGCATGGCGTTCGCGCAGCTGACTTACCGCGAAAGCCTGCGCGACATCGAAACCTGTCTGCGCGCCCACCAAGCCAAGCTCTATCACTTGGGCATACGAGGCAACATCGCCAAGAGCACGCTGGCCGATGCCAACGAGCAACGCGACTGTCGCATCTACGCGGATTTCGCGATGAGCTTAATCCAGACCGCCAGAAAGCTTTACGCCAGCGACAGCTTTGCGGTCGAACTGGAACAGACGGTCTACGCACTCGATACCACGACCATCGACCTGTGCTTGAGCGTCTTTCCGTGGGCACGCTTCCGCTCCACCAAAGCTGCCGTCAAGATGCATACGCTGCTCGACCTGCGCGGCAACATTCCAACCTTCATCCACATCAGCGATGGCAAGATGCACGAGGTCAATGTGCTCGATATCCTGATACCCGAAGCCGGCAGCTTTTACATCATGGATCGTGGCTTCACCGACTTCGCTCGCTGGTTCACCCTGCATCAAGCACAGGCGTTCTTTGTCATCCGTGGCAAATCCAATCTGCTCTTTCGTCGCGTCTACTCTCGCACCGTGGACAAGTCCACTGGACTGCGCTGCGACCAGACCATTGCATTGACTGCTCGCAAGGCCAGCAAGGATTACCCGCAGCACCTGCGACGCATCAAGTTCTACGATGCCGAACACGACAGGTTTCTGGTCTTTCTGACCAACAACTTCGACCTGCCTGCGCTGACCATCGCTCAGCTTTATCGTTGCCGCTGGCAGGTCGAGCTATTCTTCAAGTGGATCAAACAGCATCTTCGAATCAAGCGGTTCTATGGCACCACCGAGAATGCAGTCAAGACGCAAATATGGATCGCCATCGCGGTTTACGTCGTGGTCGCCATCGTGAAAAAGCGGCTCAATACCGAGGCTTCGCTTTACACAATCCTACAGATTTTGAGCCTGACTCTTTTCGAGAAAACGCCACTCGATCAATTACTTAAAAATGCGGAGACGCAAATGAGCATGCAGAAAGACAATAACCAATTGAATCTATTCAATTAAATTACCGGACACTTCTGGTATGGTTTGTTGGGTTACGGCTTCGCCTAACCCAACCTACACATCTTCTTTAAACCTAAAAACGGCGATTCACCGCGGAGCGCACAGAGAACGCAGAGGAAAAACAAGATCTTGGCAAGGTGTACCGAGTCACCCGCTGGGTGGGTGTTCTTGTTACGCTAACCCCCCTGAATTTCTTTGCGTCCTCTGCGTTCTCCGCGGTTCAATAGCTTTTTTAGGTTAAAAAGAGGGGGCTTCTTACGCTCCGCCTGCGCGCACGGCCCGTTTATAGTCCTGATACAGCGCGTACATTTTATGAAACAGCGGCCCAGGCTTGCCGTTGCCCACCGGTTTGCCGTCGAGCGTGGTGATGGGTACGACCTCGCGGGTGGAGGAGGTCTGCCACAGCTCCTGGGCGGTGCGCACTTCGTGCTCGGTGATTTCGCGCACCTGGTGGGGGATGCCATGCGCGGCAGCGAGTTCCAGGATCACGTCGTAGGTGATGCCGGGCAGCATGAGGTGGGTTTTGGGTGGTGCGAGCAGGGTGTTGTTGGCCACCACGAAGATGTTGCTGGCCGCCCCCTCGGTGAGAAACCCGTCGCGCAGCAGAAGCGTTTCCGCTGCTCCGGCGTCGATGGCCAGTTGGCGCAGCAGCACGTTGGGCAGCAGCGCAATGGCCTTGATGTCGCAGCGCAGCCAGCGGTTGTCCAGTGCGCTGACTGCCGCGACGCCAGTGGCACGCAGCGCTTCAGGCGGGGTGGCCAGCGGGCTACTCATCATGAAGATGGTAGGGGGCACATTCACCGGAAAAGCATGGTCGCGCTTGGCTACGCCGCGTGTGATCTGCAGGTAAAGGTACTGGTCTTCGCCCTCACTGCGTGCGATCAGCTGTTCAAACAAATCCGCCCATGCTGCATCGGTGTGCGGATTTATCAGGCGGATGCCGTCGAGGCTGTGCTGCAAGCGCCGCAGGTGTTCCGGGAGCCGGAACGGGCGGCGCGAGTAGACGGGGATCACCTCATAAACCCCATCGCCGAAGATGAAACCACGATCCAGCACCGGCACGTAGGCTTGCTCGATGGGCATGAACTTGCCGTTGAGATAAACGGTTTGGATTTGATCAGTCATGATGCAGTCCCGATTATTTAACGAGGAGTAAAATCCAGTCGACAAAACGCCGCCACACCCCACCTTCCTCGATGCCCTGCAGGGCAACCAGTGGTTGCTTGCTGATCACCTTGCCATCAAGGGCGATAGAAACTGTGCCATAGGGCTGGCCCTTTTTAACCGGCGCAGTGATCAACGGCGTGACACTCATTGAGGCGGTCAGTTTTTTGTACTGGCCACGCGGGATGGTGAGATAGAGATCCTTGTTTAATCCCAATGGCAGGTTTTCGGTCGCGCCTTTCCAGGCACGCACCGTGGTGAGCGGTTTGTTTGCTGCGTAAACGCGGTGGGTTTCATAGAAGCGGAAACCGTAATTGAGCAGGGTCTGGCTTTCACGGGCGCGGGCGTTTTCGCTCTCTGTGCCCAGCACCACGGAGATCAGGCGCATATTGTCACGCAATGCGGAGGATACCAGACAGAATCCAGCGCTCTCGGTATGGCCAGTCTTCATGCCATCCACCGTGGGGTCGCGGTACAACAACAGGTTGCGGTTGTGCTGGGTGATGCCGTTGAAGGTGAATTCACGTAGCGAGTACCACTTGTAATATTCCGGGAAGTCACGGATCACAACGCGCGCCAGTGTCGCCAGATCGCGCGCCGTGGTGTAGTGCTGCGGATCGGGCAGGCCGGTGCTATTCACGAAGTGGGTATTGGTCATGCCCAGTTTTTGCGCGCGCTGGTTCATCATCGCGGCGAACACCGGCTCGGTGCCCGCCACCTGCTCGGCAAGCGCCACCGTGGCGTCATTGCCGGACTGCACGATCATGCCCTTGATCAGGTTCTCCACAGCGATTTGCGTGCCCACCTGGGCGAAGGTGCGCGACCCTTCGGTGCGCCATGCCGCTTCGCTGATGGTAACCATATCGCTGAGCTTGATCTTGCCGGAACGCAGCTCATCGAACACCAGGTAGGCGGTCATTAGCTTGGTGAGACTGGCCGGTTCCATGCGCAGATCGGCGTTCAACGCCGCCAGCACGCTGCCGCTCTGGAAGTCCTGCAGGATATAGCCGCGCGCGGCGATCTGGGGAGCGGGCGGAACCTGCGCCTGTGCGGTGATCCCGATGGCACTAAGCGTCAACAGCAGGGCGGCTATTAACAGGCGGCCACGCGATAGTGGAAGGTGAAGCAGTTGCCCGGATGCGGAGAGACGGGAAAGACGGAGATGAAACATATTATTCACAGCGGGTACTTCCTCTAGGGCTTGCGTCGATGAAAAAGATGGAACAGCGGTACGGCATGGGCTACATGGAGATGGTGTGCGTATTGTAGCGCTTAACGGCTGCCTGAAAAACCCCATCCCCTTGGCAGCGCATGTATGAAATAATACTTTATTGGCATTCCCGTTGTTATCTGACCAAGCACAGAAAATCATGAGCCTAAAAATTATCGCGCCTGTGGCCCTGCACTTGATGGCCTGCGCTGCCGCTGCCAGCGCCGCTGAGCCCACTCCCTCCGAGATCGTGCAGCATTGTTATTACAAATACGCTGGCGATGACCAGCGCTCGCAGCTGCGCATCACCCTCAACGATCCCGTCGGCAAAAAGATCAGCAACGAGTTCACGCGCCTGTGGAAAGACTACAAGGGGCAGAATGGCCTCGTTGACAAGACGATTCTCTATATGACTTACCCACCTGACAGCCGCGGCCTCAATTTCATGCGCTGGTCTTACGTCTCGGAAAGCAAGGTGCCGGATCAGTGGGTCTACCTGCCCGAGCTCAGAATGGCGCGGCGTATCTCCCAGCGCGACCCCGAGAACATGGATTGGGGCTATACCGACGAGGACCTGCGTATTCGGACTCTGGATGAAGACGCCCACCGCTACCTGGGCACCATCAGCCAGGAAAGCCAGCAATACTACTTGGTGGAGAGCACCCCCAAAGGCAACTCCTCATACAGCAGACGCGTTAGCTGGTTCAGCAAGACACTGGATTGGGAAGATTGCGTGGAAAGCCGCGTCGACTACTACGACAAACAGAACACCCTGATCAAGAAGCAGACTGTGCGGTGGCAGAAGATCAAAGGCGCCTGGGCGTGGAAAACCGCCGTGGCACAGAACATGCTAAGCAAGGCCACGGTTGTTTACGACATGGAGCAGGTGGAGGTCAACGTCGGCCTGAAAGACGACGACTTTAATCAGCGGGCGCTCAGGCAAGAGGGCGCGCGGTGACGATCAACCGCGCGCCATTTTGAAGCCTGTTGAATTTATTTAACCTTTGCCAGATACCCACCGAAAATTTCCGCGCCCATCGCCATTTTTTTGGAAATGTCATCGGCAGCCTTCTTGGCGGCCTCAAGATTGACGGGCTTGCCAACCTGGATTACGCCCACCATGCCGATCATTTTATGCAGGTCGCACTCGTATAAATAAACCCCTTCTTTATTCAGGGTCACAGAGAGACCCGTGCTGACCTTGCCTTTCCAGCTATTGGCGCCCTCCGGAACGTGAAGGGAAATAACATTATGACCTGGATCTTTTGCTACAAATGTGACCGTATCTCCAACATTTACTTTGATATAGCCCGGCTCGAACAACATCACGCCATCGTCACCACCGTTTGACATCTGAACCTTGTGTTCTTCAGCAAAAGCGGCTGACGATACAGACAAACCCATAATCAATACCAATTTTCCTATACTGCTACGCATCATGTTTTCTCCTGATGATTAATCGCTAACAACCTGACTTTCCCGAATCCCCAGATCAACGAGTTTGGCTGCCATCTGGTCGGTCTCTTCCACGCTGGCCAGTGGGCCGATGCGCACGCGATAGATGGTGTTTTGCGCTTTTTTGCTGGGGGAAATTTTTATATTGCCGGATACTTGCTCCTGCAGGCGCGAACGCAGTTGTTCGGCCTTGCCGCGCTCAGCAAATGCACCGGCTTGCAGGTAGAGTTTTGTGTCCCGCGCGCCTGTGGGAGATGGCTCACTGCTGAGTTGGTCGGCCATTTGCGCGGAGGGTGGTGAGCCGGGTGTAATGGCGCGGATTTCGACGGCCCCGGTGCTGGTAATGCCAAGCTTTTGCGCGGCGGCGTAGGACAGGTCGATGATGCGGCCTTCGTGAAACGGCCCACGGTCATTCACCTTTACGACCAGTTTACGGCCGTTCTTGATGTTGGTGACCTCGACATAGGTGGGCAGGGGCAAGGTCTTGTGGGCGGCGGTCATGCTGTACATGTCATACGGTTCGCCGCTGGAGGTGCGGCGACCGTGGAACTTGGTGCCATACCACGAGGCAAGGCCGCGTTCCACATGGCCTTCGCTGCTGGCCATGGGGCGGTAACTTGTGCCGGCCACCGTGTAAATTGCCGGGTTGCCGAACTTGCTGCGCGGCTCCTCGCGCGGCACGATATCGGGGATGGACGCGATGTCCACCGCACCGCGCGGCGGCGCGCCATCTTTGTCTGGCGTCGGTATCACGCCGCCTCTCGGTCCGCTTGCCCGGTCAGGCACGGTGCCGCAGGCGCTCAAGAAAACCGATATTGCAAGAGGCAACAGCAGTGGGCGGATATTCATGCCGGTCAATCCTTGGCGTTGACTGTCAGAAGCGACACACTATTGTCACTCACCCGCCGTGCATTGCGCAATGCACGGATTTCCTGGCTGAGCTGATATACCGCCATTGCATACAAGGGGCTGCGGTTGTAACGGGTGATGGCATAAAAATTCTGCAGGCCGACCCAGTACTCCGGTCCGTTCTCTGTCTGGAATTCCAGCAGGGCGCCAGGTTGATCATCGGGGAGGGTATCTGCAATGGTGACGCCGTTTTCCTTGAGCTTGCTCAGGCTGGCACTGGGTTTCATATTCCCGGTCAGCAGCGCCTTGAAATTCTCGCCATCGACCTTCGCCCGGCTCGCTACGGGCTGATCAGGCTGCCAGCCGTTGGCGAAAAAATAATATCCAACACTGCCGATCACGTCTGCCACATTGTTCCACAGGTCACGCGAACCATCGGCGTCAAAGTCCACCGCAAACCTGCGAAAGCTGCTGGGCATGAATTGCGGCATGCCCATTGCGCCGGCATAGGAGCCTTGGGGAACGAGAGGGTCAAGCTTCTCTTCGCGCGCCATCAGCAGAAAATTTTCCAGTTCGCCAAGAAAGAATTTGCTGCGCGGCGGATAATCGAACCCTAGCGTACTGAGCGCATCCAGCACGCGGTAGGAGCCGGTACGCTTACCATAGCCTGTCTCCACGCCAATGATAGCGGTGATGATTTCGGGTGGTACGCCGTAGGCGGTCTGCGCACGCGCCAGAAGGTCGGCGTGTTTGTCCCAGAACTCCACGCCGCCCCGGATGCGCGCTTCGTTGAGGAATATTTGCCGGTATTGAAACCATGGCTTGGCCTCGGCGGGCTTGGTAATGGCGGCGATGATCTCTGGGCGTGTTTCGGCCTGGCTGAGCAGCACGGTCAGTTCGTCGCGGTTGAATTGGTTGCGGATGACCATGTCGTCAACAAACTGGCGCACTTCGGGACGCAATGCAATGCCATCGGCCAGGGCGGGCTGAATGGGCACGAACAGCAGTGCTGCCAAGAACGCAAGAGACCGTACCTTTGCGTGCGTGAAACTGATGTTGTTGATCATGTTGGTACCAGTTTGCGATGAGTGTGGATGGACATCAGGATACCGAACCCGGCCATCACCGTCACCATTGATGTTCCGCCATAGCTGATCAGCGGCAGGGGAACGCCCACCACCGGCAGCAGTGCGGTGACCATGCCGATGTTGACGAAGATATATACGGAGAACGTCAGGATCAGGCTACCCGCGAGCAGGCGAGTGAAGGTGTCGTGCGCCTGGGAGGCGATATACAGTCCGCGCATGACGATGAACAGATAGATCGCCAGTACCACCAGAATACCGATCAGGCCGAACTCCTCGCTCAGCACGGCGAAGATGAAGTCGGTGGAGCGCTCGGGAATAAAGTCGAGGTAGGACTGCGTGCCGTTCAGCCAGCCCTTGCCGTACAGGCCGCCGGAGCCGATGGCGATTTTCGACTGAATGATGTGATAGCCGGTGCCCAGCGGGTCGCTCTCCGGGTCAAGGAAGGTGAGCACGCGCTGCCGCTGATAGTCGTGCATCAGCGACCAGGCGATGGGGATGAATGCCGCCACCAGCGCCCCGACCGCGATGATATAACGCCAGCGCACGCCGCCCAGAAAAATCACAAACACCCCCGAGCAGGCAATCAGCAACGACGTACCCAAATCAGGCTGTTTGGCGATGAGCAGCGTGGGCGTTATCGCCAGCACACCGGCGATAATCAGCTTTAGCGGGCGAGGGGGTAGCGGGCTGTTCGCCAGATACCAGGCGACCATCGCGGGTACGGCGATACGCATCATTTCGGAGGGTTGAAAGCGGAATGCGCCAAGCTCCAGCCAGCGCCGCGCACCCTTGCCGATGTCGCCCACCAATAATACCGCCACCAGCAGCAGGATTCCCGCACCGAACAACCATGGCGCCCAGCGCTGCAAGTGCTGCGGGTGAACCTGGGCAAGCACCAGCATCACGGTAAAGGCAAGCGCGAGCCGCATCACCTGGCGCGTCAGCACCTCCAGGCTTTGTCCGCCCGCGCTGTACAGCACCACCAACCCCGCTGCCGAGAGCAGCAGCAGGCCACACAGCAGCGGTATATCAACATGGATACGCTGCAATAAGCGGAACAAAAAACCCTGTTCCTTGGGCCGTGCATAGACGGGGATGGCTTTTTGGTTCATAGGCGTCGGGGGTCAGGCATAGTAAGCGAGCTCCACGTCCAAGCTGTAAGTTCCTGTGTGGGCATTCCAACTTCACTCATCTTGAGTAATCCCCTGAGAGGCCTCCGGTGCGGCGGGAGAAGACGTTGGTCCGATCTTTTTTGCCCCATCAACGGGAGCAACACCACCAGGCTTGGTCTCGGCCTCTGGAGCCTTGGCTGCCGATTCCATGCCGAGCAAATCCTTCAGGTAATAGTCCATCGCTATGCGTGCCACCGGCGCTGCCGTGCTGCTGCCGTGCCCACCGTTTTCCACGATCACGCCCATGGCGATCTGCGGGGCTTCGGCGGGGGCGAAGGCCACGAACAGTGCGTGGTCGCGCAATCGCTCCGGGGTTTGGCTTTCGTTGTATTTTGCGCCCTGTTTAATCCCTGCCACCTGTGCCGTACCCGTTTTGCCGGCAATTTTATAGGTGGCGGTACGCCCTATACTGGCATAAGCCGTGCCGCGTGCTCCATGCACAACGCTCACCATGGCGTTGACGGCGGTGCGCCAGTTTTCCTCGTTGACCACAGGCACCCGCACGTTCATCTGCGGCTTTTGCTCGGTGATGGTGGCACTGCCGGGTTCTTGAATCGCATGCAGCATATGCGGCTTCATTTGCACGCCCTGATTGGCCATCGTGGCGGTGATTGTTGCCAGTTGCAAGGGGGTGGTCAGCACATAACCCTGTCCGATACCCGCAATCAGGGTTTCACCGCCATACCAAGGCTGATTATATCTTTTGCGCTTCCAGGCCGACGAAGGCATTGCACCCGCCATCTCGCCGGGGAGGTCGATGCCGGTTTTGTGGCCCAGGCCAAAACGTGTCATGAACTCGGCCATATTGTCTATGCCCAGCTTGAGTGCCAGCGTATAGAAATACACGTCGCAGGACTGCTCGACGGCATGTTCGAGATTGATAACGCCATGCCCCTCTTTTTTCCAGTCGCGGTATTGGTGGGCGACGCCCGGAAGCTGAAAATGGCCGCGACAAGTAACCGTGTCATCGGCCGACACCTTATTGTATTCCAGGCCCGCCAAGGCATAAAAAGGCTTGACCGTGGAGCCGGGTGGATATTGGCCCTGCAGGGCGCGGTTGATCATGGGCTTGTCCAGCGAGGTTTGCAGGGCCTTGTAATCCTCCGAGGAAATGCCGTTGACGAACAGGTTGGGGTCATAGCCCGGCGTACTGGCAAAGGCCAGCACCTCGCCGGTTTTGGGTTCGATCGCCACCACAGCGCCGCGCCGGTCGCCAAGTACGCCCTCAATCGCCGCCTGGAGCCTGATATCTATCGTCAAATAAAGATTCTTGCCCGCGGTGGGTGGGGTGCGCCCCAGCACACGCAGGGCGCGCCCCCGTGCGGTGGTCTCGACCTGCTCAACGCCGACGGTGCCGTGCAGTATATCCTCGTAGGTCTTTTCAACACCCAGCTTGCCCATGTGCGTGGTGCCGCTGTAATTGGTGTCGAGATTTTTCAGTTCAGCCTCGTTGATGCGCCCCACATAGCCGATGGCATGCACGGCAAGACTGCCCAGCGGGTACTCGCGCGTCATACGCGCCACCACCTCCACGCCCGGAAAGCGGTAACGGTTGACGGCCAGGCGCGCCATTTCTTCCTCGGTCAGATTAAAGCGCAACGGGGCGGCCTCGAAACGGCGTTTCTGGGCGATCTCCCGGCGAAAGCGCTTGAGGTCGCGTTCGCTGAGTGCGACCAGCTCACCCAATTCGCGCAGCGTGGTCTCCATATCGCCAGCTTCGTCCGGGGTGATTTCCAGGCTGAAGGAGGGTGAGTTTTGTGCCAGCACAATGCCGTTGCGATCATAGATGATGCCGCGCGGCGGAGGGATAGGCACAAGAGTGACGCGGTTCTCCTGCGATAGCGTGGTGTAATGCGCGTGATTTATGATCTGGAGAAAAACCAGCCGCGCGATGACCACCCCCGTCAACACCAGAATGACAACGATAGCCACGATCACGCGAGTATTGAACATCTCGCTTTCGTGGAAATAATCTTTAAGGTGGGTCTTGGTCATATGAAAATCATGCAGGGAAGGCGCCCCTGCATTTCTACGATGTCTCGCTGCGGCTGCGCAGGATGGAGGACAGCAAGGGCCACAACAGCATGCTGCTCAATGCCGACGACCAGTACAGCCAGGTGTCTGGCGACCGCCCGAGGATGCCCATAATCCACAGCGTCAGTAATTTGTATAGGACAATCAGCATCAGCACGATCAGGAGTTGCTGCCAGAGTGGGTAGGCACGTATGCGTTGATGGAATTTGACAACGAAATAGGCAATAAGTGTCATGCCCAGCGCATGCTGGCCGAGCAGCACCCCCTGCACGGCATCGAGCATCATTCCCAGCAACCAGGCCACACCCACGCCGACGCGCTGGGGTTGCGCCAAACACCAATAAGTGACCGCCAGCGCCACCCATTCGGGACGAAACGCCTCGATTTCTGTCGGCAAGGGAATGATGGTCAGGGCAAAGGCGGCGAACAGGGTCATTAAAATGAACCAGCCGTTGACGGGGGATTGTGTTCGATCCATGGTGCCGATCACTCAATGATGTCCGAGGGCGATTGCGGGGATACGGGTGCCGCTGGTTTTGGGAGCGGCGCTGTTGGTGCAGGCGCCACCGCCGCAGGAGGTGAAACAGCAGGAGCAGGTTTAATAATTGCCCCTGCCGGCGTCTCCGGTTTGGCTGGCGTGATTTGCGCCGCAGAGGGTGTGGGCGTGGCTTGGGGCTGTTTTTCCTGTTCAGCGCCCACCGGTTTCTGAACAACCGCCCCCCCTGGCGTCTGCCCCCCGGCCTGTGGCCACACCAGCAATACCTCCCGGTTATGTTCGAGACGCGCGCTGGGCATGGCCCTCACCTGGATAAAATACTGTCCCTGCTGTTGTTTCACGAGTGTGACCGTCGCGACCGGATAATTGGGCGGGAAACGCCCATCCAGGCCAGAGGTAACAAGTAAATCGCCCCGCTTGATATCGGTATTGCTGGGCAGATTCTGCAAATCGAGCAACCCTGCCGCACCCATACCGGCTGCTATGGTGCGCAGGCCGGTACGCGTAACCATCACCGGCAGGGCGTGGGTGGTGTCGGTAATCAGCATAGCGGTGCTGGACAGCGGGCCAACTTTAATGACCTGCCCCATCACGCCACGGGCGTCTATCAACGGCTGCCCCTCATAGACACCATCGCGGCTACCCTTGTCGATCACAACCTTGCGTGCGTATGGGTCAATATCCACCGCCAGCAACTCCGCTGCCAGCACATGTTCGCTCACCTTGGGGGAGGCGCCCAGCAGTTCGCGAAGGCGCATGTTTTCCATCTCCAGCGCCGCCATCTTCTGCACCTGCGCCTTGAGCAGGAGGTCTTGTGCGTGCAGGCGGGTATTTTCCGCCATCAGGGATTTGCGCGTGGTAAAGTTGTCCTGCAACCATCCCCCCGCAGACACCGGTAGGTTGACGACATAGTAGAGCGGATAAATCACCGCCGACAATGCCGTCCGCACACTTTCCAGATAATTCTGGCGGTGATCCACCGTCATCATGATCAGCGAGGCAAACACAAACACAACCAGACGGGTGGCTAGAGAGGGGCCTCGTAAAAATAAGGGTTTTATGGCGTGCCTCTTGTCAGGTAATGGCTCGCAGGGAAGCCCCCTGTGTGGATGCCCTGTCCGGGCAACTCCGGGGACAACCCCTACGCCTTATTGTTCCGATGCAAACACATCCATGCCGCCACCTTCGTCGATCATCTCCAGCGCGCGTCCGCCGCCACGTGCGACGCAGGTCAGCGGATCTTCGGCAATCACCACCGGCAGGCCGGTTTCTTCCATCAACAGACGATCCAGATCACGCAGCAGCGCCCCGCCGCCGGTGAGCACCATGCCGCGCTCGGCAATGTCTGAGCCCAGATCCGGCGGTGTCTGCTCCAGCGCGGTACGCACTGCGCCGACGATACCCGCCAACGGCTCCTGCAATGCTTCCAGGATCTCGTTGCTGTTGAGCGTAAAGCTGCGCGGCACACCTTCGGAAAGATTGCGCCCCTTGACCTCTATCTCGCGGATCTCCTTACCTGGATAGGCGGAACCGATCTCGATCTTGATGCGCTCCGCGGTGGATTCGCCGATCAAAGTACCGTAGTTGCGGCGCACGTAGTTGATAATCGCGTCATCCAGCCGGTCGCCGCCGATGCGCACCGAGGCCGCATAGACAATGCCGTTGAGAGATATGATGGCCACCTCGGTGGTGCCGCCGCCGATATCCAGCACCATCGAACCGCTCGCCTCACCCACCGGCATGCCCGCACCAATCGCGGCCGCCATCGGCTCTTCGATGAGATAAACCTCGCGCGCACCCGCACCGGCGGCGGATTCCTTGATGGCGCGCCGCTCCACCTGGGTCGAGCCGCACGGCACGCAGATCAGCACGCGCGGGCTAGGACGGAAGAAGCGGGCCTCATGCACCTTGTGGATAAAATGCTGCAACATCTTTTCAGTCACCGTGAAGTCGGCGATCACACCGTCCTTCAAAGGGCGAATGGCGGTAATGTTGCCCGGCGTGCGGCCAATCATCAATTTGGCCTCGGCGCCGACCGCAGCGATAGTCTTGGGGCTGCCCGGCCCGCGATCCTGACGAATCGCAACCACTGAAGGCTCGTTTAATACGATTCCCTGGCCGCGCACATAAATGAGAGTGTTAGCGGTTCCAAGGTCTATCGAAAGGTCGCTGGAGAACAGTCCGCGTAGGCGCTTAAACATAGGTATGGTTCATTCCATGATGGAGTTGAAGAGAGGCTGGCGAGATACATGCAACAATAACGCCATAATTTATCAACCGGGAGGGTTTTGAGCAAGCCGGTAAGTGTGGTAAGTTTCGCACTTACACTGTAGAACCGCAATGCGGAGAAAGTTTTTATGGCCCTGAACAAATCCGACGTAGAAAAAATCGCGCACTTGGCGCGGCTGGAAATCAACGAGGCGGACATCCCACACTACGCCAATAATTTGACGAACATCCTCAGCTTCGTTGAGCAAATGAGCGCCATAGACACCGCCGGCGTCGAACCCATGGCGCACCCGCTGGCCGCCAGCCAGCGCCTGCGCCCCGACATCGTCACCGAAACCAACCAGCGCGAACTGTTCCAGTCCATCGCGCCACAGGTCGAAGCGGGGCTGTATCTGGTGCCTAAGGTGATTGAATAACAAATGGTTACAGGTCATAGCCGTAATCCGCCACCCTGAATTGGAAAGTTATGTTGCACAATAAAACCATCGCCGAATTATCCGCCGACCTGCATGCAGGTAAATATTCCAGTGAAGATCTGACGCGCGCCTTTCTTGCGCGCATCGAGCAGTTCAACCCACAGCTTAACGCCCTCGTCACCGTGACCGCCGAACAGGCCCTTGCCGAGGCGCGTGTCGCCGACGCACGACTGAAGGCCGGTACTGCCGGGCCGCTCACCGGCATTCCGCTCGTGCAGAAGGACATCTTCTGTACCAAGGGTGTCAAGACCAGTTGTGGTTCCAGGATGCTGGACAACTTCATTGCCCCCTACGACGCTACCACCGTTATCAAGCTGAAAGACGCGGGCATGGTGATGGTGGGTAAGGCCAATATGGATGAGTTCGCCATGGGATCAAGCAACGAGACGAGCTTCTACGGTCCAGTGAAGAATCCGTGGGATACCGCCGCTGTGCCCGGTGGCTCCAGCGGTGGCTCTGCCGCAGCGGTCGCGGCGCGCCTGGCGCCGGTAGCCACTGGCACCGACACCGGTGGCTCGATCCGTCAGCCCGCCGCGCTGTGCGGCATCACCGGAATCAAGCCCACCTATGGGCGGGTGTCGCGTTACGGCATGATCGCATTTGCCTCCAGTCTCGATCAGGGCGGGCCGATGGCGCGCACCGCCGAGGATTGCGCGCTGGTGCTCGAGGCAATGGCCGGATTCGACGAGCGTGATTCCACCAGCGTGGACATGCCGGTGCCGGACTATCGCGCCACGCTCAATGACTCGATACAGGGCTTGAAAATCGGCCTGCCCAAAGAGTATTTCGGCGAAGGTCTTGATGCTCAGGTCGCGCAAGTGATTGACAACGCCATCAAGCAATACCGCGCGCTGGGCGCGGAGGTGGTGGAGATCAGCCTGCCCAATACCCAGCTTGCCGTGCCTACCTATTATGTGGTCGCGCCCGCCGAATGCTCGTCTAATCTGTCGCGTTTCGACGGCGTGCGCTTCGGCTACCGTTGCGAAAATCCGCATGACCTGCTCGATCTCTACAAACGCTCGCGTGGCGAAGGCTTTGGCCCCGAGGTCAAACGCCGCATCATGATCGGCACCTACGCGCTATCCGCCGGTTACTACGATGCTTACTACATCAAAGCCCAGCAGTTGCGGCGCCTGATCAGCGATGACTTCATACAGGCCTTCAAGCAGGTGGACGTGATCATGGGCCCCACCTCGCCGACGGTGGCGTTTAATATCGGCGAAAAGGTCGCCGATCCGGTCACCATGTATCTGTCAGACATCTATACCATCGCCGTCAACCTCGCCGGCCTACCCGGCATGTCCATCCCGGCGGGATTTGTCGGCAAGCGCCCGGTGGGCTTGCAGCTCATCGGCAATTATTTCGCCGAGGCACGCCTGCTCAACGTCGCGCATAAATATCAGCAGGCGACGGACTGGCACGGTCGCGTGCCACAGGGGTTTGAATAAAAATATGAAGGTTGGGCTGAGGCATGAAGCCCAACGCTGTTTCGTAAAATGCTGGACTTCGCAATCGCTCAGTCCAGCCTGTGCTGAGATTACATTGAGGAATGAGAATGGAATGGGAAGTAGTCATCGGTCTTGAGATCCACGCCCAGCTTGCCACCAAGACCAAGATTTTCTCCGGCGCCGCCACCGCCTATGGCGCGGCGCCCAATACGCAGGCCTGCGCGGTGGATTTGGGCTTGCCCGGCGTGCTGCCGGTGTTGAACGGTGAAGTGACGCGCATGGCGGTCAAATTCGGTCTGGCGACCGGCGCCAAAATAGCGCCGCGCTCGGTGTTCGCACGCAAGAATTATTTCTATCCCGACCTGCCCAAGGGCTATCAAATCAGTCAATACGAGCTGCCTATCGTCGGCCAGGGCTCGATTCAAATTGAACTCGACGATGGCGTCACCAAAACCATCGGCATCACCCGCGCCCACCTGGAAGAAGACGCCGGCAAGTCGCTGCACGAAGACTTTCACGGCCTGACCGGCATTGACCTCAACCGCGCCGGCACACCACTGCTGGAGATTGTCTCCGAGCCGGATATGCGTTCGGCCAAAGAGGCCGTGGCCTACATGAAAAAGATCCACTCGCTGGTACGCTACCTGGAAATCTGCGACGGCAATATGCAGGAAGGCTCGTTCCGCTGTGACGCCAACGTGTCGGTGCGTCCCAAGGGGCGTGAAAAATTCGGCACCCGCGCCGAGATCAAGAACATCAACTCCTTCCGATTCGTGGAAAAGGCCATCAATTACGAAGTGGAGCGGCAGATCGAGCTGCTCGAAAGCGGCGGCACAGTAGTTCAGGAGACCCGCCTGTACGATGCCGACAAGGACGAAACCCGCTCCATGCGCAGCAAGGAAGAGGCCTTCGATTACCGCTATTTTCCCGATCCCGACCTGCTGCCTCTGGATGTGGATGATGCATTCATCGCAGAGGTGCGCCGTACCTTGCCCGAGCTGCCGGACGAAAAGCGTGAACGTTTCGTTTATGAATACGGGCTGACGCCCTATGACGCCAGCGTCCTCACAGCCAGCCGCGAACTGGCGGATTTTTTCGAGGCGGTCGAGAAAGCCTCTGATGGCGAGGCCAAGCAATCCGCCAATTGGGTAATGGGCGACCTCTCCGCCTCCCTCAACAAGGCAAATCTGGAAATCGCCAACAGCCCCGTCACCGCGCAAATGCTAGGCGGCATGATCCAGCGTATCGCCGACGACACCATCTCCGGCAAAATCGCCAAGGAAGTGTTCGAAGCGATGTGGAATGGCGAGGGCGATGCCGATGCCATCATCGAGAAGAAGGGACTCAAGCAGGTCACCGACACCGGCGCCATCGAGCAGGCCATCGACGCGGTGATCGCGGGCAATCCCAAGCAGCTTGAACAATACCGCAGCGGCCAGGAAAAGCTGTTTGGCTTCTTCGTCGGCCAGGTAATGAAAGCCACCCAAGGCAAGGCCAACCCGGCGCTACTTAATGATCTGCTAAAGAAAAAGCTTTCTTCCTGAGCAAGCACCGCGTGCCGGTAAGCGTCGGCACGCGGTCATCCTTTTCCATCAGGGGCACTCAAGACCCTGCCAGCAACTTCTCTACCGCCGTGACAGCCGCGCGCCGTATCGGGCGCCCATCGGTTGGGCTGCGCGGTGCCTGGCGAATGCCGTCCACGGGGAACACCACCAGCTCAATCGCTACATCCTGGGCCACAAAACGGTAGATGGGATAACTGGCCGGGCTGCCATCCATCAAGGTCAGGTGCTTGTCCGCCAGCTCATGGGGGATGTGTTTGTGGCCCAGAAATAATCCCACTTCCTCGGGGACATCCGTGAACACATGCAGATTGACGCCGCTATGTTCGGCGGCGGTACCGTGCAACACCGGGCCGACGAGGCGCGGATTGAATTGCTCCACAAAGCGCATCGCCTGCACAGCGGTTTGGCGCAACTGCTTGAGTTTGGCGGGCTGCGTATCGGACTTGAATAGACGCAAGTACTCCTCCAGCGCCTGCTCGATCTCGTCATTGCGCGGCAGGTTACGCGTGTCGGCGGCGCCGAGGCGGGTGGCCGCCTTGCGCTTGGCCGCGCCGTAATCGTCGACACCTTCTTCGGCCATGATGCGCGCGGCTTCCATGGCGAGACGCTGGCGCATGCGCTTATCGGTGGCGCTGCTGGCGCGAGAAATCATCAGAACAATTGCTCAGGCGCGGCTGCGCCGCCTTCCGCACCGCCATCAAGTACCGCAGGTTGGGCTTCACCCTCGGCGGGCACAGCATTTTCAGGGAAAGTCTCAAAAATCGCGTTCGGATCGTTCGCGCCGGCAAGCAATCCCGTGGCGGGATTGATGCGCACCGACACCAGGCCGGGAGGCTGTTCGATAGGACGTTCCGGCACACCATTAAGCGCCACCGTCATGAAGCTCATCCACATCGGCAACGCGGCAGAGCCACCTGTTTCTTGTGCGCCCATCGGCGTGGGGGTATCGAATCCCAACCAGCTAACCGCCACGATGCCGGGATTATATCCGGCGAACCACGTATCGCGTTGTTCGTTGGTAGTGCCGGTCTTGCCCGCCAGATCCTGACGGCCAAGCTGCATCGCGCGCTTGGCGGTGCCGCGACGGATCACGTCTTGCATCATAGAGGTCATGAGGTAGACATTCTGCGCTGAAATGACACGTGGCGCGGCAGTGGCATCCGTGCAGGTGGGACACACCCTGGCGGGCTTGGCCTGCATCAATACCGCGCCATTTATGTCCTCGATGCGTTCGATGTAGTATGGCTGCACGCGGTAACCGCCATTGGCAAATACGGTGTAGGCACGGGCCAGGTCGAGCGGCGTGACGCTCATGCTGCCCAGCGCCAGCGACAGGTTGCGCGGCCAGTTCTGGGTCTGAAAGCCGAAACGGGAAACATGATTGAGCGCGGTTTCAAGGCCCACCGCCTGTAGCAAGCGTATCGAGACCAGGTTGCGTGAGAGCACCAGCGCCTCGCGCAAGCGCATGGGGCCGAGAAATTCCTCGTTATAGTTTTGCGGGCGCCAGGCATTGGGATCAGTGGCATCACCAAACATCAGCGGGGCGTCATTGATCAGGCTGGCGGGGGTGTAGCCATGCTCCAGCGCGGCAGAGTAGAGGAACGGTTTAAAGCTGGAGCCGGGCTGACGAGAGGCTTGCGTGACGCGGTTGAATTTGCTTCGGGCGAAATCAAAGCCACCCGCCAGAGAGACTATCGCGCCATCATCCGGCTTGATCGCAACCATCGCCCCTTCAACCTTGGGGAGCTGCGCCAACCGCCATTGACCGCCCTGCACGGATTGCAGGCGCACCACATCACCTGTACGGAACATCGCCGCGCTGCCGGCTGACGCTGCCACAGCCCGGGGCGAAGCACGGTAACCCTGCGCCCAAGACAAACCAGCCCAAGGTATCTGAACCTTGCTGCCATCGGCCAGTGCGACCGAAATAGCTTGCGGTTGCACGCCGATCACCACGCCTGGCGGCAAGCCACCCATGGTCGACAAACCCTCCAGCGCCTTGCGCCACTCCTGCGGCCCCGCCGATGCACTTAAATTAACGTGGCGCTCTGGCCCACGATAACCATGCCGCCCATCATAGGCCAGCACGGCGCTGCGCAACGCCGTAGTCGCAGCACGCTGAAGGCGGGAGTCCAGCGTGGTGTAAACCCTCATGCCGGAGGTGTATGCTGCCTCGCCATAGCGTTCAACCACCACAGCACGCGCCATTTCAGCGATATCCGGCGCCTCAACTTCAGGTATCAACGCGTGCAAAAACGACCGGTCCGGCTCGGCGAGAGATGCTTGAAATACGTCATCAGTAATGTTGCCCAACTCGTGCAAGCGCCGTAGCACGTAGTTCCTCCGCTCCAAAGCACGAGCCGGGGCGATGATAGGATTGAATCGAGAAGGCGCCTTGGGCAAGCCGGCGAGCATCGCCATCTGCGCCACGCTGAGGTGCTTGAGATCCGTGCCGTAATAGACCTGCGCGGCGGCGCCAAGGCCGTAGGCACGATTGCCCAGATAGATTTTGTTCAGATAAAGCTCAAGAATTTCTTCCTTGGTCAGCTCACGGTCAATCTTCATCGCCAGCATTATTTCACTGATTTTGCGCGAATAGGTCTTTTCCGAGCTTAGGAAGAAGTTGCGCGCCACCTGCATGGTGATGGTACTGCCGCCCTGCCCTTTTTCACCGGTGGTGAGCAGATACCACGAGGCACGCAGCAGCCCCTGGTAATCAACACCGTGGTGCTGGAAGTAGCGGTCATCCTCCGCCGCCAGCACGGCCTTGACCATGAGGTCAGGCACCTCGGCATATTTCAGCGGGATACGTTTCATCTCGCCAAACTCGCCGATCAGTTTGCCGTCATGGGTATACACCCGCAGTGGCACTTGCAGGCGCACATCCTTGAGGTGCTCGGTGGAGGGGAGCTTGGGCGCAAGGTAGGAGTAGATTCCTCCGGCAGCCAGACCGCTCACGGCAAACAGGCCCAACAACACCAGTAACACGATACGCAATTTTTTAAAGAAATCGTTCATTGAACTCAAGGAAGGGAAATCGGGTGCCGATAAGGCATGTAAGAGGATGAGGCGTAATTATAAAGCCTTTAACGGTGTTAGACCAACACCCCTTGTAACTTTACTCGTAATTTCAGGGATTAAACACGGAAATGCTGAAATTTCCCGGAAGAAAATCGCCAACCCTACTCGGGCTCGATATCAGCTCTACATCGGTCAAGGTACTGGAGTTAAGCCAAAGTGGCACGCGCTATCGCGTCGAAAGCTACGCGGTTGTACCCTTGCCACCCAATGCCGTAGTTGAAAAAAGCGTTGCCGATGTCGAAGCTGTCGGCGCCGCCATCAGTCGCGTGGTCAAACGCGCGGGAGTCCGCTGCAAAAACGTGGCTATCGCGGTTGCCGGTTCGGCGGTGATCACAAAAATCATCTCCATGCCCGCCTCCCTCTCGGAGGACGAGATTGCCAGCCAAATCGAGGTGGAGGCCGACCAGTACATCCCCTACCCGCTGGAAGAGGTCAATCTCGACTTCGTAGTGCTGGGTCCCTCGGAGAAAAAACCCGACACCGTGGATGTGTTGCTTGCCGCATCGCGCAGCGAAAATGTTGAAGTGCGCGTGACGGCAGCCGAACTGGGTGGGCTTACAACCAAGGTGGTGGATATAGAATCCTACGCCCTGGAAGCAGCGATTGCCCTGCTCGGACAACAGCTTCCCGATGCCGGGATTGGCAAAACCATTGCCGTGGTTGACGTGGGCGCCACCATGACCACCCTTACCGTGCTATACAACGCCAGAATTATCTATACACGGGAGCAGGTGTTCGGCGGCAAACAACTGACTGACGAGATTCAGCAACGTTACGGCCTGTCCTACGAAGAAGCCGGCCTTGCGAAGAAGCAGGGCGGATTGCCTGACGACTATATTCCCGATGTTCTGACGCCATTCAAGGAAGCCATGGTGCAACAGGTCAGCCGTTCCTTGCAGTTCTTCTTTTCTTCCAGCCATTACAACAGCGTGGATCACGTGGTGCTCGCTGGCGGCTGCGCGGCGATACCCGGATTGGATGAGATGATCGAGGACAAGATAGGCACCACTACCTCCGTCGCCAATCCATTCATAAACATGACATTAGCCTCAAAGGTCAATGCTCAGGCGCTCAGCAGTGACGCACCGGCGCTGATGATCGCCTGCGGTCTTGCAATGAGGAGCTTTGACCAATGACCCGCATAAATCTACTGCCTTGGCGCGAAATGGCGCGCAAGGAAAGCAAACGGCAATTCATCTCGATTGGAATTGGCGCAGTACTGCTGATGGGGCTGGTGATTTTTTACGCCCACATACATATGTCCGGCATGATTGACAATCAAAACTCCAGGAACACATTCCTGGAGGAAGAAACGGTGCGTATCGACAATCAGATCAAAGAAATAAAAAATCTGGAGACAGAAAAAAACAATCTTCTTGCTCGCATGAATGTCATTCAACAATTACAAGCCCGGCGCTCTCAAATTGTCCACATCTTTGATGAAATCGAAAAGACGTTGCCTGCGGGAGTTTATTTGACAGGTATGAAACAGGAGAAAGGAGATCTCGTTTTAAATGGCGTGGCGGAATCAAACGGCGACGTCTCTTCCTTTATGCGCAACCTTGAGGCATCCGACTGGTTTGAGTCCCCTTGGCTGGAAGTCATCCAATCCATCAACAAGTCACCTGACAAGACCGCCGAAAAAACCAAAGAAACGCGCTACAACAATCAGTTCACTCTTCACGTCAAGCAGACCGGCAGTAATGAGGGTGACAAAGAAGAAAAGGACAAAAAAGACAAGGAGAACAAAAAGAAATGAAAATCTCCGACTTGAGTCAACTGGACTTCAACAATGTTGGCAAGTGGCCCCTGCCCACCAAGGTGGCGGCGATAGCGATTGTGTGCGTCGTCGTGCTTGCCGCTGGCTTTTGGTTTGATACGCAGGAACAGATCAAAGTGCTGGGACAAGCCGAGGAAAAAGAAAAGGAATTAAAAAGTGTCTTCGAGCAAAAACAAAACAAGGCCGCCAATCTTGATGTTTACCGGAAGCAACTGGTGGACATCAAAAAATCCTTCGGCACCATGCTGCGCCAGTTGCCCGGAAAAACAGAGGTGGAAGGTCTGATAGACGACGTATCACAGAAAGGGATCAATAGCGGACTGCAATTTGATCTTTTCAAGCCAGAACAGGAATCCCCCGTTGAGTTTTATGCGGAATTGCCGATAAAAATCAGGGTAGCGGGAAACTACAATGAATTTGGCGATTTCGTGAGCGGGGTCGCCGCCTTGCCTCGTATCGTCACGCTGCACGACATATCCATAACTCCCTTATCGGGAAACAAAGACAGCAAAGACAAAAAAGATCTGAAGGGCTCATTGGTTATGGAAGCAACCGCAAAAACCTATCGCTACCTCGAGGAGGAATCGAAGTGAGCTACGCAAGGCTGCGCAACCGCACGGCTGCATTAACAATGACCGCCTTTTTGTTGGCGGCATGCAGCACCGATCATGTCGAGGATTTGCGCCAATATGTTGCGCAGGTCAAGGCCAAGCACAAAGGCCCCATAGAAAAGATGCCCAAAATCGAGCCATTCGTTCCCTATGAGTACCAGGCAAACGACCGGCGCGACCCCTTTGGCCCAACATCGGCAAAAGCTGTCCCAGGAGCCGCCTCCAGCGCTCCCGCCGTCGAGCTTGATAGCACACGCCGCAAAGAGCCGCTTGAAGGATTTCCGCTAGACGCGCTGAAAATGACGGGGACACTGGAGCGTGGCGGCGAAAGATGGGTGATCATCAAGGCTTCCGACGGGAATGTTTATTGGGTAAAGCGCGGCAACTATATTGGCCAGAATAACGGGAAAATCACCCAGATCACCGATACCAAAACCGAGTTCATTGAAGTAGTGCCTGACGGGATGGGGGGTTGGCAGGAAAATTCAACATCTCTGGTAATGGCCGAATAACCCCCTACAGGGAGTAACAGAAATGATTCAGGAATCAAAAATGGTTAATACCTTCAAAACACCCATCGGCGCACCGAGGCACACCAGGATATCTATCCGCACCGCCGGAATGAATATCCTCATGGGTCTTTTCTTGATCCATGGCGCCGCCACTGCCGCCGACACACGTCCGGCACCGTCCACTTCGATGAACGCAGTGAGCTTTTCATCGCTACCGGGAAATCAGGTGCAGATCAAATTCGCACTTTCCTCTCCCGTCACGCAACCGCTTAGCTTTAGCACAGATAATCCGGCGCGCATAGCTTTTGATTTTCCTGACACTGCCAACAAGATCAGTCCAAAAAATCAGCCTGTCGGACTGGGCATGGTCAAAAGCATCAACACCGTTGAAGTCAATGGACGTACCCGTGCGGTACTTAACCTTGTCAAGATGGCGCCTTATGAAACCCGCACTGAGGGCAGCAACTTCTATGTAACATTAAAAGAAGACAACGCAAATCCGGCAATGGCAAACGCCGCCCAGGGCGCCACTGGAGCGACCTCCTCAGCACCAGCTCATGACATAAGCAAGATTGATTTCCAGCGCGGCCCCAAAGGCGAAGGCCGCGTAATAGCGAACCTGTCTGACCCTGCCACCGTAGTAGACGTGCGTAAAGAGGGCGGAAAAATCATCGTCGATTTTTCGAATACGCGTTTACCGCCAAATCTTGAACAACGCCTTGATGTAACGGATTTCGCCACGCCTGTGCAAAATATCGAAACTTCGGCGCAGGGCAGAAACGTGCGGATGGTTATCTCCGCAGCGGGAAATTATGATCACATTGCCTATCAAGCCGATACACGATTCACCATCGAGGTAAAAGGCATCTCCAAAGAAGAGCAAGACATCAAGGAAAAGCAACAGCCTACCTACAAAGGTGAAAGACTCTCGCTCAACTTCCAGAACATTGAGGTGCGCGCAGTCCTGCAAATTATCGCCGACTTTACCAAGCTGAATATGGTCACCAGCGATACTGTCACCGGCAATCTGACATTGCGGCTGCAAAACGTACCTTGGGACCAGGCGTTGGATATCGTACTCAAAAGCAAGGGCCTGGCAATGCGTCAAACGGGCAATGTGATTCTCGTAGCGCCCAGCGAGGAAGTTTCGGCGCGTGAAAAACAGGAGCTGGAATCCAAGAAACAGATAGAGGAGCTGGAACCCCTGCGTTCCGAACTGATTCAGATCAATTACGCCAAGGCGGCAGACCTTGCGAATATCCTGAAATCAAAAGAAAATTCACTTCTTACCAAAGATCGCGGCAACGTTACCATCGACGAACGCACCAACGCCTTGTTGGTGCAGGATGTCGCCGACAAGCTGGCGGAAATCCGCAGGCTTCTTGTCAAGCTGGATGTGCCAATACGCCAAGTGCTGATTGAGGCACGGGTTGTCATCGCCAACGACACCTTCAGCAAGGATCTGGGCGTACGCTTCGGGGCCAGCGGGGTGAAAGCCAATGGCAATAACGGCGTCATCACCACCTCGGGAAGCGCTGCCGGTACGGACACTGTTGTGTCGAGTGCCTTGGGAAACCTGCAGTCGAGCGGCCAGCCCTTCCCCGTAGGTATGCCGTCTCTGCCAAACCGGTTAAACGTAAATTTCCCGGTACTCAATCCCTCGGCAGGCAGGCTGGCGCTCGCCATCCTGGGATCCGATTATCTGCTTGATCTGGAGTTGTCTGCCATGCAAGCCGAAGGGCGCGGCGAGGTTGTATCTAGCCCGCGAGTCATTACCGCCGACCGCAAAGAGGCGACCATCAAGCAGGGTACCCAAATCGCATACATTCGCCCGGGCGGCATAGGTGGTACATCGACCGTGGAGTTCAAGGATGCGCTGCTTAGCCTCAAGGTAAAGCCGCAAATCACCCCGGATAATCATATCATTATGGACCTGCTGGTCACCAAAGACACGGTGGGGCAAATACTCAATGGCGTGCCCAGTATCGACAAAAAGGAAGTCAGTACCCAAGTTCTGATTGCCAATGGCGAAACCGTGGTGCTGGGCGGGGTTTACGAGACAGTGCGCAGCAAGAAAGTCACCGGAATTCCCTTCCTCAGCGAGCTGCCCGGTATTGGCTACTTGTTCAGAAATACCGGAAACGTGGACGACAAGGTCGAGCTGTTGATCTTTGTCACGCCAAAGGTTGTGAATGATGCTGTGAGCGTGCGTTGATCATAGGCTGACCCATATAGAACATGCCAGGGAATAATTGGCGCAACATATTTTATGTGTATTTAAATGAGGATCATGAGGCCACATCTCACGCTTCACGCGTTGAGGATATCGCAGCGACGGGTACGCGTCGAGATCGAAGCCTCGTGACGACCTCATCGCACGCCTTTGCTGATGAACAGCGCAGCACTGCTGAGCAGCGCCAAAGCCATTGCGCTGATGCTCGATGAGAAAACACCATAACCACCTTTGCCAAAGAAGCAGAAATGGCCAAGCACGAGATATGACCCGAATACTACTCTCGATATAGCGCTGATTCATACGCTATTCAGATTACGCCGAAACTCCCCAGGCAGAACGCCCAGTTCGCACCTAAGCGCCTTATTAAATACAACTTCAGACATGTAACCTACCCGCGTGTTGAAATCCTCACCGCAACCGCTGAAAACATGATCAGAATCACCATGCTTCGGCTGGTACTGGGCAAATTACGGTGAAATTATTGTGCGACGGCTTCTAAGCTCTTATCCTTATGTCGCAATCGCGGCATATGCCGGTTCAATCAGCACGCTGGATGATCCCAAGCCCGCGACTTATACTGCCATCAGTCTCTCGGCATTTTTTTGGCTGTCGTGGATAGTTTTTCTTTGGTTCAGGCGGCGTCGCCCGCGTCTTTCTCGAAGCCGCCGCAAAGGGCTGCATCATGATGCATCTAGAGGTGCGCGCCGACTTTGCTGGCTATACGTAAATTTCACAAGGAGTTCCCCATGCTTATCGGCCTTCCCAAAGAGATCAAAGACGACGAAAACCGGGTTGGGATGACGCCCGGCGTGGTGCAAACACTCTCCCGCCGCGGTCACCGCGTTTTAGTGCAAAGAGGCGCGGGTTTGGGGAGCGGCATCATGGATGGCGAATATCATGCCGCGGGTGGCGAAATTGTGCCCAACGCTGCGGCGGCGTGGTCAGCGCAGATGGTTGTGAAGGTGAAGGAGCCGATTGCGTCCGAATACGCCTTTTTGCGCCAGGATCTCACGCTTTTCACCTGCCTGCACCTGGCCGCCAATCGCACGCTGACCGAGCGCATGCTGGCGTCAGGCGTTACCGGCATTGCCTATGAAACCGTGACGACCTCCAACGGTCATCTTCCCCTGCTTGCGCCGATGAGCGAAGTGGCTGGACGCATGGCTACTCAGGTGGGTGCAATCTGCCTTGAGAAGCATATGGGCGGACGTGGTGTACTGCTAGGCGGAGTGCCGGGGGTATCGCCGGGGCAGGTGGCGATTCTGGGCGGTGGCGTGGTGGGCCTCAACGCGGCCAGAATCGCCGTGGGCATGGGTGCGCAGGTAACCATCCTCGACACGCGCCACGAGCGTCTGCAATATCTGGATGACATTTTCATGGGACGGCTGCAGACCCGCACCAGCAACGAGACAAATATCGAAGATGCCGTGTTCCATGCCGACCTGGTGATCGGCGCGGTACTGATCGCCGGCCACCGCGCACCGTGGCTGGTAACGCGCGACATGCTGCAGGGCATGCGCCCCGGCAGTGTGATTGTGGATGTCTCGGTCGACCAGGGCGGCTGCGTGGAAACCACCCATCCCACCACCCATCATGATCCCACGTATATCGTCGACGGCGTGGTGCATTACTGCGTTGCCAACATGCCGGGTGCGGTGCCGCGCACCAGCACGTTTGCGCTGGTCAATCAGACTTTGCCTTACATCATTGCGCTGGCGGACATCGGCTTGAGCGCCTTACGCGGCGACGCAGCCTTGCGCGCGGGGCTCAATACCCATGCTGGCGCACTAACCTGTCGTGGCGTAGCGGAGAGCTTGGGGATGCCTTATACAGAGGTGGAGACGGCACTCAAAGTGTAAAAATGCCGCCACACCTTGTCACAGAGGCAACGGCATCATCCCCTGCGTCGAGATGGCTACCTTGCCTCCCGGGCCGGGACTGCCGAAGAAGCGCAGGGCCTGTTCCAGGTCGGGGCGTCCGGGGTCGCGCAGGGACAGGTTGCCGGTGAATTGATAAGCGCCATCGGGCTTGAGGCGCAACAGACCTTCGGCGCGCAGCGGGCTGCCGGGGCTGTCCTTGAGCACGCCTTTAATCTCCTGGCCGCTGGTCTCCAGCGTCATTACGAAATTGCCCAGCGCGGTTTTGGGCGACATCAGGCCGGCGTTGCTCCAAGTGAGCGTGCCATTTACCGTAGACAATTTTTTGTCCGCAAACGCGACCTCCGCCAGGGCGATGTTCAGCGTGCCGTCCAGGCCGGTGCCGCTGATATTCAGCATGTTTTCCAGCGCTGTTGCGGGCAGGCGGGTTTCAATGTCGCGCAGGTAGATGCCACCGCCCAGCGTGCGCCCGGCGACAGCCTGTGTGTGGCGGCCCGCCTCGTCAAAGTCCAGGGCAACTTCAGTGTGCCCCAGCAGCAGCGCCCATGGATGAACATGCCAACTCACCGCCTGAAATTGTCGCGCACCTGCTACCGCCAGCGCCGCTTTTCCTGACCATGCCGTACCCTCAAGTTCATAAAGCTGGAGCGGGGCGATTCGCTCCTTGAGCAGCGCATAGGCGCGCGCGGCGGGCATTGTGATCAGCAGAAATGCCAGATAGATCAGCAGCGCGAATGCGGCATAGCGCCAGGCGCGAGCTATAAAAGCAAAAGCGCGCACTGCACCCAGTTGAAACCCGCTAAAGCGGAAGGATTTCATTTTATCCGCCACCTTCCAGCTCTACGCGGGCGTTGACCGAACCAGCGCTGCCGTCTTGATGGTCGATGCTGATGCTGGTGATGCGCACGCCGTAGCTATTTTGCAGATCACCCAGCCACAGCAGCACATCGTCAAAGATGGCCTGCTCAAACCAGACGCGCACGATGCTGGTACCTTCCGGCTCAATGCGCTTGAGTACCGCGCCCAGCCGGTCTTTGCGGGCTGCCTGATCCACCACTGCGAGCAGCGACTGCCCGCCCATGCCTGCCCTCATGCTCGCCGGCACCTGGGTCATCCGCAGGCGTTGCGCTTCCAGAGCGGCGTTTTGCATCCACTGCTTGAGCGCCCGCTGTTCCTGGACGGTCTGCTCCAGCCGTGCGGCGCGCGTGCTGAACGGCTGCCACAGCAGGACATAGGCCAGAATCAGGATAAGCAGTGCGCCGCCGAGGATCAGGGCGTTGCGCTCGCGCGGATCGAGGCTTGCGAACCATGCCTTCATGATGCCTTACCCTTGATCTGGAGCAGTGCTTCCACCCTGCCGTCGCGGCTGGCAGCGGACTGGATGTCGACATTCAATCCGCGTTGCGTTGTCAGTCGCTGCTTGAGCTTGTCCAGGCTTTGCAGATCAGCGATGAGCAGGGCGAGGTCGATTTTTCCTTCGTTATAGCTGATGCGCTGCACTTCCACACTGGGGGTTTCCTTGAGGCCTGGGCCGATATCGGCGAGCAGCCCCATGAAACCAGCCTCATCCGCGCCACCACCCCGCAACTCCTTCAGACGCTCCTCCATCTGCACGCGCGCATTGACCACCTTGCGCGCATCAGGGAAGGTTTGCAGATAAACCTGCTCGATTTGTTGCGCCAGGACTTGCCGCTCGCTGTTGAGGCGCATGTAGTCAGTCACCATCATGCTGCCCTGGATAAGCAGCAATACCGCCGCCAGGGCGGCTACAGGCCGCCAAGGCCGCCATAGCTTGCCCAGTTGCTCGCGGCGGCTGTATGCGCCCTGCAGCATGTTGAGGGCGTCTGGCTCGTCATAACCACGGCAGAGTATGGCGAAGACGGGTTCACCAACGGTTTCGGTGTCGACAGTCACGTCCAAGTCATACGACAGTTCGGATGGGCTGTTTTCCGACTGCGCAGGAGCGGCCAGCGGGTGAATAATGCGGATCCGTTCAGGCCGTGCGTCACCCGCCTCATTCAACGCCAGCCGCAGCAGCGTGTCGAGATTGTCGCCATCGGCCACGAAGCCGGCCTGACGCGCGGTGCGCACCAGCGCCCTGTCCCCGTCCATGAGTACCGTCCATGTCCCGCTGGCCCAAGGCAGCGCCAGGATATCCGGCACGACGGCATCCGGCTCGATGCCGGCCTGTCGCAGGCGTTCCAGCCACGCGTCGAGTTGCGTCTTGACCGCCACCGCAGCACTGATACGTCCGTCGTCGCGGCGCTCGCCCAGCGCGAAGTGCAGGTTATCGACATCGCTGGCCAGTTGTTCTTCCAGCGCATAAGGCACGGCACTGGCGATTTTCTGGCGGTTGCCGCCCGGCACGGCAGCGCTGGTCAGCAGCACCTCCGCGCCCGGCACCAGCAGGATGACACGGCAGGCTGCCGCAGCGGCGGCGATGTCCGGCAGGGGATCGTGATGCACAGCGAGATCATGCCTGGCCGATTCGTCCATACGTAGCCAGTCCACCTCGTCCGGGCTGGATGGATTAAAGCGTATAAATAATTTCACGCGCATCAATATGCCCCTTGTCCACGCATGACCACTTGCGTCTTACCATCCGTCGTGCGTGAGATCAAGCTGAACAGCCGCGCCTGGCCACGCCCGTATTGAGCGGCGGCGTCAATCAGAAAATAGCTGCTCGCCACCGCAAAACCTGCCTGCTGGATGTTACGGCTTTTCACCATCGGGCTATCCAGGAATTTTTGTATGTCAGGATACCCTTTCAGGCCGCGATCCTGCACCATGCCATCGGCATCGGCCTTGGATATATTGTCCGCCAGCGTCATCAGTACCTCGGCCTTTGCAGTATTAATGTTGATATCGGTACGCACCGGCAAGGCGCAGACAAACGGTGTCAGACGCGTCACGGCCTCGGCGGTAAACCCCTTGATCAGCCGTAGCTCGCTGACGCTGGACAGCGGCGCATTGGCAGCCCGGTAGGGCGGGGCGCGCAACAGATAGTCGTTGTCCTCGGCGCCGTCCAGCGATACCTTCTCGCTGTCGGGATCAATCCAGTCCACGATGGGCTGTGCCAGCGCCGGATCGAGCTGCAACGCCCGCAACAGGCGTTGGAAACGCGCTATATCCGGCGCGCCTGGCTTACCGTCAGCACTGACCAGATTGTTGAGATTGAAGCGCCCCTGCATATCCTCTATCCGTCCCGCGACCTTGCCGCCCTCCACATCCAGCGGCGGCAGCACCGTCGCCCAGGTTTCACCCAGGTTGTCCGATGTGTTGTCACGCCGGTCTTGCGCCAGTATGCC
Organism: Gammaproteobacteria bacterium; assembly: GCA_040183005.1. Taxonomy (NCBI): domain Bacteria; kingdom Pseudomonadati; phylum Pseudomonadota; class Gammaproteobacteria; species Gammaproteobacteria bacterium. The sequence goes on along the minus strand of JAMPIW010000004.1, from coordinate 18,506 downwards.
CAGCGCCCAGCTTTCCACCCCCAGCGCGAACAGGTAAGCCTGGTCACCCTCCAGCACATTGGCGCTGCGGCGGATGTCGAGCTGCTGGCGCGTAGCCATGCTCACCGCAATCACCACGACGATGGCGGTCACCAGCATCGCAGTGATCAGTGCGACACCTGATTGAGATCTCATGCTGCGCATCACCGCACCACACCCGCCGGTGCGGCCGGGGCCGCTGCAATAGCGCCCGGCACGCGGAACAGACGAGGAATGCGCCCCCAACCCTCGACATCAACACTGACCTCAATAGCACGCGGCAGCATCACTTGCGAGCTGTTGTCGGTGGTGGCGAGCGGCCATTGCAGTTGCCATTTCATTTGCGGATCGAGAAAACGCATCTCGAAACCCTTCACCTTGTCGAGCAGCACTGTCTCCTGCGGACGGTCTCCCGGCCCGCGGTCAAGCATCGTCCAGGCCACGCGCAGCAGCTTTCCATCACGCACCAAATAGCCTGCACGTTGTAGGGTGCTGCGCGCCCGCCCTGCCGGATTATTCCAGCCTGTGCGGGTAAATTCCAGCGCGCCGTTGCCATTGCTTGTAGCGCCCCTCATGGCCGGCTGAGGACCGCCCGCGTCGTCGCGGATGCGCCGCGCGGTGGCCTGCTCGGCGTCTCTTGCCATCAGCACAAAGGCGGTTTGCAGCCCGGCCAGGCGCGCCGCCTGTTCTTCAACGCGATTGCGTGTATCGAGTACACTGCGCAGTCCGCCATAGACCAGCGCCGACACCACCGCGAAGATCGCCAGCGCCACTACCAGCTCGATCAGCGTAAAGCCTTGCCGTGCTTTTCTCACAGCGGACGCCCGGCATAGGCCACCAGGCGGGCCAGGGATTGGCCGCCATCCTGGCGGGTGCGCACCTCCACATCGAGGCGCCGCACATTGGCGTCGGCAGTGCCCGCCACCGTCATACTCCAATACCAGGCGCGCTCGGCGAGCATCGCCTCGCCCTTGGTAACGCCAGTGTCCGGGAATATCCCGCCCGTCTGCACTTCCGCCACCTTGTTCATCGCCACCCAGTGCGCCAAAGTGCGGTCACGCAAATGGGCGGCATTACTGACATTGGCGCTGATGCCGTTAATCACTGCCGCCAGGCTGATCGCCAGCACCGCGAGGGCCACCAGCACTTCAATCAGGGTAAAGCCGCGCTGGGTGCGGTTACCTTTTAGCCGCATTTGCCGTTTCACTCATTTCAACTTTACCGCCAACATCGCCTTTAAGCTGATAACTCCCGCCACTGGCCTTGTTCTGCAAGGTGATCTGAAAAGGTGTTACTTCCCCGCTCGACAGGAGATAGATACGGGGCTGGGATGCGGATTTATCCGCATCGGTTTTGCCTAGCGCCACCGCTTCACCTTCGACGTTTATATTGAGGCGCACCTCATCAGGCAGCCGCCGCGCACGCAACGTATCATCGCCGGTAATACGACGCCATTGATCCTTGTCGAAAACCACAAACTCATAACCACCCGGCGTAAATTGCACGGCCAGCTCACGCGATTGCATCACCGCCTCCTGCGCCGCCAGTGTAATCAGCCCCGCCAGTCGCCGGCTCTCTTCCTCAACAACACGGTCCGTGCTCCGCCCTATGGACAGGCTGGCGAAACTCAGGATGATGCCGATGATCACGATCACCACCAGAATTTCCAGGAGGGTGAAACCGTTACCTCGCGGCTTTTTGATGCTCCAGCTTCTACTTTTCCCGATTTTATTCAAGATTCCAATTGCCGATATCCGCGTCCGTGCCTTCACCGCCCGGCTGGCCGTCGGCTCCCAGGGTGAAAACGTCGATCTCGCCGCGAGTGCCGGGGCGCAGGTATTGATACGGTTTGCCCCATGGATCGTTCGGCAGGCGGTCGATGTACCCCCCCGTTTTCCAGTTTTTCACGTCAGGCGGCTTCTTCACCAGCGCCTCCAGGCCTTGGTCGGTGGTGGGGTAGTTGAAGTTGTCCAGTTTGTAGAGATTCAATGAGCTTACCAGGGTGCGGATGTCCTGCTTGGCCTTGATGACGCGCGCCTCGTCAGGGCGGCCCATCAGGCGCGGCACCACCAGCGCCGCAAGAATGCCGAGAATGACCACCACGATCATTACTTCGATGAGCGTGAAGCCGCGTTGGTTGCGCTTTGGATTTCGTATAGCAAATTTCATAACTGTTCCTGTGTTATTTCACTAATTGGTTCAAATCAAAAATCGGCAGCAGGATGGCGAGCACAATCACCAGCACCATGCCACCCATGCCAAGAATCAGCAACGGCTCGAACAGCCCCAGGATGGCGGCCAGCAAGGTTTCTATTTCACGCTCCTGGCTCACCGCAGCACGATCCAGCATCTGTTCCAGTTTGCCGCTGGTCTCGCCGCTGGCGACGAGGTGGATGGCAATCGGCGGAAAATAGCCACTGCGTTCCAGCGATTTGTGCAGGTTCGCGCCCTCGCGCACACGCCTCGATGCCTCTTCGACCGCCGCGCGCATCACCAGGTTCGACATCACCTGCGCAGAGATGCGCATCGCCTCGATCACCGGCACGCCACTGGCGGTGAGAATACTGAAAGTACGCATGAAGCGCGCCGTGTTCATGCTGCGCACCAGACGCGCGATCAACGGCAGCGACAATAGCAACTGATGAAAGCGCAGCTTGGGACCGGGGCGGCGCAACAGGCTGCCAGTCATCACGCCCAGAACTGCCAATATTACCAGCAACAGCACGCCATAATCGCGTATAAAACCGCTCACTGCAATCAGTAGCCGCGTCAATATCGGCAATTGCTGGCCAGTATTTTCGAACACCTGCACCACCTGCGGCACTACAAAGGCGAGCAGCGCCGTCACCACCAGAATCGCCACGCCCGTCACCACCACCGGATAAATCAGCGCCAGCATGATCTTTTGCCGCAACGCCTGGCGCGTCTCAGTGTAGTCGGCGAGCCGTTCCAGCACCACTTCAAGATGGCCGGACTGCTCGCCTGCCGATACGGTAGCGCTGAATAGATCGGAGAAGATGTGCGGAAAGTCGCGTAGCGCAGTAGCCAGTGTATGGCCTTCCATCACCCGGGCGCGCACCCCCATCAGCATATTGCGCAGACGCGGCTTTTCGGTCTGCTGCGACACCACCTGTAACGCTTCTTCGATGGGCAGGCCGGAGCGTACCAGCGTGGCGAACTGGCGTGTAATCAGCGCCAGGTCAGTGGCAGAAATGCCGCGCTGGAATGACAGGCGCGAGGCGGCGCGGTGTTTCTCACTGCTGCGCACCTCGGCCACGGCAAGCGGCGCCAGACCCTGCTCGCGCAACTGCTGACGCACCTGACGCGGCGTATCACCCTCCAGCACACCCTTGCGCTCGCGGCCCAAGGCATCCAACGCTGTAAATTCAAATGCGGCCATCAATATTTAACCTTATCGGTGTACGGTGAGGCTGGCGGTGGTGGAAATGCCGACTACGCCCTCATTGCACACCCCCGCGATTTCGGACGAATCACCGTTCTCCATCACGTAGTGTATGGACACGATGGCGGTCGTCGGAAAATGGACGTGCTGCAACTGACTGCTGGATTCATAAAGGACATTGCCCAGCGGCATCGCGACCAACTCTAGATGGGGAAAGATACGCTCGAATTCAGCCGTGGGCAATGCGGCGAGAAGATGGTTTTGATTGGGACTCTGCGGGCTATCCATAAGCGGTCTCCGAATGATCGCCTAGGCGGCATAAACATGACGAATAGTATACACGCCATTCCCCTTAGGCGTGTTGCCGCACATAGCATGCAAGCAACGCATTTCCCGGTGATTATCCGCTTTGGGTATCCAATATAGCTTGATATGAACCCAAATAATCCATTATCTGCGTGATTCTCGCATAGACGAAAATGGCGCGGCTGATCATGGCACTAGCTATGATTTTCAGTTAGAATTAAGTTTGGACATCCCCTGCGGTGCCCGTGCTGGGCTGGGTCATTTCTTGAGCCTATTTTAGGACCCCGGGAACTTGTTTGCTTGATGTTGGTGTGCATGCCCGCCTCCGAGCGGGACGCCTGATGCATCGCACAGGTACCCACTTGAACCTTTGGTTCAAGAACGAAGGCTCATAACGTCACAGGCGGAGGATGTCCTCCTTTACTTCAACTCATTGCGGTGGCCGCTTTGAACCCCACCCCATCTTCTGCTTCTACCCCGCTCCGACCCGAGATACGCAAGCAGATGCGCGCCAGGCGCGCCGCGCTCAGCGCCACGGAGCGTGATGCTGCGGCATTTCAGGTGGCACACCGGGTCACCCGCTTCAAGATTTTTCAGCGCAGCCGCCACATCGCCTGCTATCTTCCCCAGAACGGCGAGCTTGATCCCACGCCATTAATGCGGCGCGCCTGGGCCATGGGCAAGATCTGTTACCTGCCGGTGCTGAACACCCTGCACGCCAACCGGCTGTGGTTTGTACCGTATGTTGAAGGCGACCCGCTCATTCCCAATCGTTTTGGCATTCCCGAGCCGCGCCTGTCTATCCGCAACCGAACGCCCGCCTGCGCGCTGGATCTTGTTCTCACGCCGCTGGTTGCCTTCGATGAACATGGCAACCGTCTCGGCATGGGCGGCGGTTTTTATGATCAAACTTTTTCATTTCTCAGGCGACGCCATCACTGGCGCAAGCCCCGCCTGCTGGGTATTGCCTACGACTTTCAACGGGTGGTCAAGCTGCAGAGCTGCGAGTGGGACGTGCCGCTTTATGCGGTAGCTACCGAGACCGGACTATACCTTCCTACGTAAAGAGAAAAGACATGAACTACTGGCTCATGAAATCTGAACCCGACGCATTCAGCCTGGATATGCTTAAAGACAGGCCGCAACAAACCGAGCACTGGGACGGCGTGCGCAATTATCAGGCACGCAATATGTTGCGTGACCAGATGAAGCTGGGAGACCAGGCATTTTTCTATCACTCCAACTGCAAGACGCCCGGCATCGTGGGCATTGCGGAAATCGTCAGGGAAGGCTACCCCGACTTCACGGCCTTCGACCCCAACGATCCGCATTATGATCCGAAGAGCAATCCGGCGCGTCCGCAGTGGTATATGGTGGATGTGCGTTATGCGCTTTCCTTCAGTCGCGTTATCAGTCTCGGCGAACTCAAAGAGCATGCCGCACTGCATAATATGCCGCTGCTGCAGCGCGGCTGCCGGCTCTCTGTTATGCCTGTAAGCGCGCAAGATTGGGATTATATTTTGAAATTGGAATGAATTCGTTCACAAAAACTAAAGTGATTTGACTGAAAGTACGATATATGTAGCGTTAGCACTTTAGAAGTTCGTGCAAACTTGTTTATACTTAGCTCCGTACATTTATGTACATCCAACATGGAGGAAGCAAGATGGCCGTAAAAAAAGCCGCAGTAAAAAAGAAAGCAGCGCCCGCCAAAAAAGCAGCGCCCGCAAAAAAGAAGGTGGCGCCTGCCAAGAAGGCGGCTCCTGTAAAGAAAGCAGCGCCAGCTAAAAAGGCAGTTCCTGCAAAGAAAGCAGCACCTGCTAAAAAGGCCGTAGTCAAAAAGGCAGCCGTCAAGAAGGCAGCCCCAGCCAAGAAAGCAGCGCCCAAGAAGAAAGCTGCACCCAAGAAGAAGTAGCTCTGGGTTCAGTCGACAAATAAAAAGGCCCGCTTTTGCGGGCCTTTTTATTTGTCGGAGAGCTGATTAACTAAGAAATAACTTATACGCAGGATTGCTGGTTTCGTCCTGGTGCTCGTAGCCCACCTCCGCGAGAAAAGACTTAAAGCTGGGCATCTCTTCAGGAGGCACTTGAACACCCACCAATACCCGCCCATACGCCGCGCCGTGATTGCGGTAATGAAACATGCTGATGTTCCAGCGACACCCCATCTTGTTGAGAAACCGCAGCAGGGCACCAGGCCGCTCCGGGAATTCGAAACGGTAAATGACTTCGTGCTCCACAGCGGGGGGGTGTCCGCCCACCATGTAACGCACATGCAGCTTCGCCACTTCGTTATCCGTCATGTCGGTAACAGGATAACCTTGCGCCCGCAGCTGCTCGATGATGTCGCTCTTCTCCGCTTCGCCATGGCCCAGCTTTATGCCCGCAAACACGTGGGCCTGGCCGGGGTCGGAATAACGATAGTTGAATTCAGTGATGCTGCGCTCGCCGAGGGATTCGCAGAACTGCCGGAAGCTGCCGGGACGTTCAGGGATCGTCACTGCGATGATCGCCTCGTGGTGTTCACCCACTTCGGCGCGTTCTGCGATGTGGCGCAGCCGATCAAAATTCATATTGGCACCACTGTCGATGGCCACCATATTCTGGTTCACCAATCTCTCTCTCGCCACATACTTTTTGAGCCCTGCCACAGCCAGCGCACCGGCGGGTTCGGCGATGGAACGGGTATCGTCAAAGATATCCTTGATCGCGGCGCAGATCTCATCGGTACTAACGAGGATGATTTCGTCGACGCACTGACGTGCAATGCGGAAGGTCTCGGCGCCTGCCTGACGCACTGCCACACCGTCGGCGAAGATCCCGACATGGTCCAGCGTCACGCGTTCGCCGGTGCGCAGCGCGTGGTACATGCTTGCCGCATCCTCCGGCTCGACGCCAATGATCTTGATCTCCGGCCAGAGGTATTTCACATATGCGGATACCCCGGCAATCAGCCCGCCGCCGCCCACCGGGATGAAAATGGCGTGCAACGGATCGGTGTGCTGGCGCAGGATCTCCACGCCGATGGTACCTTGCCCTGCGATGACATCAGGATCGTCGTAAGGGTGTATAAACACCATACCATTATCCTCGGCAAGCTGCGCCGCATGCTGGTAGGCTTCGTCATACGTGTCGCCATGCAGCGCAATAGTCGCACCCAGGCTGCGCACCGAGGCCACCTTGATATCCGGGGTGGTGCGTGGCATGACGATCAACGCCGGAATGCCCAGCTTGAGCGCCGCCAGCGCTACCCCTTGGGCGTGATTGCCCGCCGAGGCGGTGATCACGCCGTTTTGCGCCGCGCCCGGTGGCAGATTGACGATCTTGTTGTATGCGCCGCGCAGCTTGAAGGAAAACACCGGCTGTAGATCCTCGCGCTTGAGCATTACCCGGTTACCCAGTCGCTGCGACAGTGTGCGCATCAAATCCAGCGGCGTTTCCTGCGCCACATCGTAGACGCGCGCGGTGAGAATTTTTTCAATATAATTTTTCATGGCTATAACTTATCACTTGATGTTATGCACCGTCCACGAAAAGCACGAAAGGCACTAAAATTCATCCCGGATTGTCCATTAGGCGAAATAGGGCGCACAGCGCCGTTCGTGGCGAGCTTGTCGAACCATGAACGGCGCTTCGACAGGCTCAGGGCTAATGGACAATCTGGGTTCATAGCACAATCCATTCGGCTATTGCTTTCGGATAGCACCGGAGAAGAGCAGGACATCAAGAAAACCATAGCCCACTTTTTCGTGCCTTTCGTGTTTTTCGTGGATCGTGAAAAACTTTAATGAAGTGCGCCTATGATTTCAACTCGCCCCACAAAGCGAATCGCGGGGAAGCGCCGTTGCAGGGTTTTACTGTAAAAATCTGTCATCTGTACCCCGTCGCTGTAGCGGACGCGGGCATTGACCGCGTATCCACCCTTGGCAGCGGCTAGCCATTCCTCGCCATAGGGCGAGGTCACTCTTAGATAAGTGTACATCGCGGTGTCAATCACCTCTGATATCACACCTTCGTTGGGCAGCGAGATGACGGCGGCGGGCGCAGATGTCGCCGTGCTTTGGCGTTGGTTATTGGCCTCCTCCGTGCCGCGAAAACCGATGTCGCCCGCATCGTTGAAGGTGGCGTAAGAAGCAGTGTTGTAATAGCCGCTCGCGTTGGTGCCGCCGAGCAGGTAAACCCAGTCCTTGTACACCACGACGCCGGCGTCGGCGCGGGTTGCCGGTAGCGGCGTGGTGGCCTGCCAAGGTTGCAGCGCGCCGTCCGCACTGACGCTGGTTTTTTCGATGCTATCGAGATAGACAAGATTGTTGATGCCGCCTATCGCATATACATGAGTGCCGTGGGTGATAGCCGAGAGGCCGTAGCGTCCGGTCGCCAAAGGGGGGGATTGCCGCCATTGCAGTGGTGCCCCGCCAGTGTTCAATGCGGCCCATTCCACCTCAGGCTGGCCAGTGGCCTGGTTTAGCGCATGACCGCCGATGGCGAACATGGCGTTACTGGTCTGCGCCACGGCATGCACGTAACGCGGCAGGGTAAGATGCTGCGGCTCCAGCGTCCACGGACCGAGACTGCCGTCGGGCAGGATCTCCGCGCGCTCCACCGTATCCAGCAATGTTCCACTATAACCACCCAGCGCATAAATATAGCGCCCCGCAACTGCCAGCTTGGCGCAGCGGCGAGGATAGACCAGCACGTGTTTTTCCTTCTTCCAGGGGCCGAGTCCACCCTTAGGCAAGATGCGCGCACGCTCGACGGAGCGCAGCAGATGGCTGCCGTTAGGGCCATTACCACCGCCTACGGCATAGACAAAACCGTTATGCGACACCGCCGAAAAGAAGCCGCGCTCTTCTATCAGGCGCGGGGCGCTGCGCCACGGGGCAAGAGAACCGTCCGGCTGTATGCGGGCGTATTCGGCGGAAAATAAAAAACGCCTGCCATCAATACCGCCGATTGCATAGATCACTCCATTGGCCTCAATCGTTGCGGCACCTGCCCGTGGGGTAGTGAGCGGCGCAGTATCCTGCCAGCCGGGGACCCAGGTTTGTTGCGAAGGAGCTTGCGTTGCGGCGGCGGCAAGAGGCATTGCCATGCTGAACAGGATGGCTTTGAATAGGTTTTTCATTTCAGGAATTTTCAGACAACGCCGCCTCCAATGCCTGCAGTGCCTCCAGCGGCGCGCCGCACGCCAGGCCATCGCAGACATAAACAACAAGGCCGTTGCGAGGTTTGCGTTGCGCGAGAACGCCCCGCAAGCCAGTCGCATCTGAAGGAATGGCGAGGATAAACCGGCGCGGGGCGTAGTCCTTCACACATATCGCCTGCCATTCAGGCATTGCATCCAATGCGCCGCGCAGGACGATGGTTTGCGGCGGGTGCAGGTATTCCTCCGCAGCCAGTAGTAGTGCGTTGTGTGCGTAGGGGATTTCAGTCACGGTAGGCCAGGCGGCCTTCAGGGTACGCACGGCGGCATCGAGATAACGGGGCTCGCCGAGCAGATGGCCCAGCCGTCCCAGCACAAACGCGGCGATGCCATTGCCGGAGGGCAGGGCATCATCACCCAGCGGTTTGGGGCGGTGGATGAGTATCTCATGGTCGTCGGCGGTGAAGAAAAAGCCGCCCTGCTTTTTATCTTCGAAGTGCGTGAGCACCGCGTCGGCGAGTGCGATGGCAAAGGTTAGATCGCCATCGCGCCAACGTGCCTGAAGCAGTTCGAGAATGCCGTCGATCAGGAAGACGTAATCATCCAGATAAGCCGGAAGCGTTGCCCGGCCATCTTTATAATTCGCCAATAACCGGCCATCGCGCCACAAGTGTGCCTGGATAAAATCAAGCGCGTGTTGTGCCGAGTCGATATGGCCGGGCTGATTCAAGTGACGGCCAGCCGCGGCCATGCCTTTGATCATCAGGCCGTTCCAGGCAGTGAGGATCTTTTCGTCGCATCCGGGGTGGATGCGTTTTTGACGCGCGGCAAACAGTGTGGCGCGCGCGGTATCGAGCAGCGTGGCGGCTTGTGTCTCGCTCATGGAGAACTCGCCCGCCAATGTGCTGATGTCCTGATAGACATGCAGGTGCCACAAACCTTCGAAATTGGCGGGTTGATCGAGGCCGAAGCGGCGAGCGAAGAGAGGGTATTCGTCTGCATCGAGCAGCGCTTTGACCTCCTCCCGGTCCCACGCATAAAACTTGCCTTCGTGTCCTTCGGAGTCGGCATCCAGCGTCGAGTAATAACCACCTTGCGGTGATTGCATCTCGCGCATCACCCAGGCAGCGGTTTCCTCCGCGACGCGTTTGAACAACGGCTCGCGCGTGACCAGCCATGCCTCGCTATACAGCGCAAGCAGCGGCCCATTGTCATACAGCATTTTCTCAAAGTGCGGGATCATCCACAGCTCGTCCACCGAATAACGGCAGAAGCCGCCGCCGAGCTGGTCGTACAGGCCGCCCTGTGCCATCCGGGTGAGCGTGAAGCGGGCCATGGACAACGCCTTGTCGTCCGCCCGGCCGGTGGCGGCCCAGTGGCGTAGCAGACGCTCAATATGGGTGGGATGGGGAAACTTGGGCGCACGGCCAAAACCGCCGTAGTGGGCATCGAAGCTCTGCTCAAGTTGGCGGCGCGCAATGTCCAGTGCCGCGGTATTGATTTCTCCACCACCCATCGGCGCCATGCTCTCCAGGGCATTTATCAGAGACGCATTTTGCTGCCGGACCTCCTCCGGGTGTTCGCGGTAAAACGCCTCAATGCGTTGCAACAGATCTTTGAATCCCGGCAGGCCATAGCGCGGCTCTCTGGGGAAATAGGTGCCGGCAAAAAATGGCGCGTGATCATCCGGGGTAAGAATCACGGTGAGTGGCCAGCCACCGCCGCGCTGTGTCAGCAACTGGTGCGCGGTCTGGTAGATCTTGTCGAGGTCGGGGCGCTCCTCGCGGTCCACCTTGATGTTCACGAATAGCGCGTTCATAACCTGGGCGGTTGCTTCGTCTTCAAACGATTCGTGCGCCATCACGTGACACCAATGGCACGCGGAATAACCAATCGAAAGCAGAATCGGCTTGTTCTCGCGCCGCGCCTTGTCCAGCACCTCCTGGCTCCACGGATACCATTCCACTGGATTGTGTGCGTGCTGGAGTAGATAGGGGCTGGTTTCTGTGATCAGGTGATTGGTGGGGGTGCTGGTAACCATGTTTGAAGAGTTTTTCCGGTGTTGTCAACGATTTTCCTATCAAATATTGATCTATATCAAAGCCCACAGCAAGAGAATGTGCGATGAATTCAAGATAACCTTCCGGCATGGATGTTGATTCACGGTACCGGCGCAAGCGAAGAAAATCACTGAATAGCGAAAGGAGGCGTGCCAACAACCAAGGCACCTTTCGCACAGTTACCACCGTAAAGGTGGCAAACACCCGACTGGCGTTGGCGGCGGAAGTGATGCCGGGCAACGAGACAGCGCCGCTGCACAGCATGCCCGGGATTTGGACCTGGCTGGACATTGCCCCATTCACGGGGATTCATTGCCGAAGGCGGAGCGTCCCACCTTGCTACGCGGTGACATTGCCTATGGCAACGAAGCGGTGCTGCGTGAGACCCACGACCAGCCTTGCCTGACCAAGCTGCGCTTGACGATGAACGTGAAGGGTCTTATCAAGAAGCGCGCCTTCGATATTCGCGCTGGATTTTTTTGTAAAAAGATGATGAGGGACGCCGCCATCGCTGGCGTGATGTGGCTTCGAGACATATATCGCGCCCAAGATGAATGCTGCGCAACGTACCGGATTGCTGCAACGGTAGTTGGGCGAAAAGGCAGCTTACAGCTCTATCTGCTTTCCATTGACAAGAGCGGTGTCGATCTTGTTGCTCAGCAGCTTTATCCGGTTGGTGATCGACTGGGCATAATCATCCTTATGGGATTTGCCCAGCAACAGCTCGTGAGCGATGTTCAGTGCCGCCATCACGGCCACGCGATCCGCACCGATCACCTTGCCGGTATCGCGTATTTCTTTCATCTTGTCGTTCAAGTAGCGCGCCGAGGCGAGCAATTCGTCACGCTCGTCCTCCGGACATGCCACGCGGTATTCCTTATCCAGCACACGAACGTCTACCGCTACGATGTCAGCACTCATGCGTCATATTCCATGGACTTGAAGCGCATGATCATGGATTCCACCCGCGTGCTGGCCAGCTCGGTTTTTTTTGCCAGTTCGGCGCGCTCCGCGGCCAGTTTGACGTTCTGGCTGCGCAGCAGGGTGTTTTCTTCTTTCAGGCGCTCGCAGGCCTGAATCAGCTCTTCAATACGAAATTCGAGGCTGCGCAGATCCTGCTCTATGGCACGGGTTGAATTGTCGGATTTCACGGGTTTCATGGTCATTAATGGTAGAACTGCTATTTAACAGGGTCAAGGCAGGTGTTTCGATACTGCCGGTACGATGATAGCATAGCGTATAACAATACGGAGCCACCTCATGTCTGCTGATATTCAACCCACCGATTTCGATCAAATCAATGAAGTGCTGCATCGTGTCGGATCCTCGGTCGATGCCGCCGAATGCCACGGCCTGCTCAGCGGCTTGCTCTGCGCCCAGGATACGGTGGACAGCGCCGCATGGATATCCTATGTATTGGGCGGCACGCCGGATACAGAGGTTGCCTTGACGGAAGAAGGGAGATCTCTGTTGAGCGCGTTGCTCGGGCGGGTGCTCGACCAACTGAATGATTCTGACTATGGTTTTGAGCCATTATTGCCTGACGATGACCAACCCCTCGCCTTGCGCACCGCTGCACTGGCCGAATGGTGCCAGAGTTTTCTGCTCGGGTTGAGCATGGGTGGTCTCAAAAACCTGGAACAGATACCCGAAGCCAGCGCCGAGATCATCAACGACATGACCGAGATCACCCACATCGACGCCGATGACGGCGACGCCTCTGCCGAAGACGAAGACGCCTTTATCGAAATCGTTGAATACGTCCGCATGGGCGTGTTGCTGATCCGCGAAGAACTGCGCGCTATAAAACAGCCGCGCCCAGACGATGTCATCGTACATTAAGAGTCTATCCATGAACACCAAAGAATTCGCACAACGCCGCGCACGCCTGATGCGCACTATCGGCCATGGCGGGGTTGCCATACTGCCCGCCGCGCCCCACGCGCTGCGCAACCGTGACAGTGAATATTCGTACCGTCCCGACAGCGACTTTTATTATCTGACGGGCTTTTCCGAGCCGGAGGCGGTAGCGGTGCTGGTGCCGGGGCGCAAAGAAGGCGAATATATCCTGTTCTGCCGTGAGCGTGACCCAAAGATGGAGGTATGGACTGGCTCCCGTGCGGGTCAGGAAGGTGCGCGCACGGCGTATGGCGCCGATGAATCATTTCCCATCGGCGATATCGACAAGGTGCTGCCCGGCCTGCTGGAAAACCGGCGGCGGGCCTTTTATGCAATGGGCCAGCGGCAAGCCTTCGATCAACAGGTTATGGCATGGGTGAATCAGGTGCGCCACAAGGCGCGTACCGGCGTGCATGCCCCGGCGGAATTTGTCGCGTTGGAAGAGCCGCTGCACGAGATGCGCCTGTTCAAGAGCAAGACCGAGATTACCGCTATGCGTTACGCGGCCAAGGTATCGACAGCAGCCCACCGCCGCGCCATGCAGACCTGCCGTGCGGGCATGATGGAATACCAGGTTGAGGCCGAACTGCTGCATGAGTTTGTGCGCGAGGGTTGCCGGTTTCCAGCCTATAACTCCATCGTGGGCGGCGGCGGCAATGCTTGCACACTGCACTACACGGACAACAACGCCAGCCTCAACGACGGCGACCTGCTGTTGATCGACGCGGGCGCGGAATTCGATTGTTACGCTGCCGATATCACACGCACCTTTCCGGTCAATGGCCGTTTCAGCGCCGAACAAAAGGCGGTCTACGAAATTGTGTTGGCTGCCCAGCTCGCCGCCATCGACAAGGTGCGGCCCGGCAACCACTGGAACGAACCGCACGAGGCTGCGGTGCGCGTGCTGACCGAAGGGCTGGTGGAACTGGGCCTGCTCAAAGGCAAGCCCAAGCAGCTCATCAAAGACGAAGCCCACCGAAAATTTTACATGCACCGCACCGGCCACTGGTTGGGCATGGATGTGCATGACGTAGGCGCGTATAAAGTGGACGGCAACTGGCGCAGGCTGGAAGCGGGCATGGTGCTGACCGTCGAGCCGGGCCTGTACATCCCGGCAGGAAGCAAGGGTGTGCCGAAAAAATGGTGGAACATCGGCATTCGCATCGAGGATGACGTGCTGGTAACAAAGGACGGACACGAAGTGCTTACCGCTGCCGCGCCCAAGTCGGTTGCGGACATTGAAGCCCTCATGGCTCAAGCGCCGGGCTGATCATCATGTCCGCACCCATAGATTACGACATCCTGATCATCGGCGGCGGCATGGTGGGTGCGAGCCTTGCATGCGCGCTGGGCAACACCGCGTTGCGCATCGGCATCATTGAGGCCGTGCCGTTTAACGCATCCGCGCAGGCACAGCCCAGCTACGATGACCGCACCCTGGCGCTCGCCTACGGATCACGGCGCATCTTCGAGGGCATGGGGCTGTGGGCTACGTTGGCGGGCGCTACCACCCCCATCAAAAAGATCCATGTCTCCGACCGTGGCCATTTCGGTGTCACGCATATCGACTGCGCCGATGAAGGTGTCGAGGCGCTGGGTTATGTCGTGGTGAGCCGAACGCTTGGCCAAACACTCATGCAAGCGCTCCACGCCCTCCCTCATGTCGAGCTGATCTGCCCGGCGCAACTGACCAACATCACCACCCGTGCCGATCACGCACAGGTGATCGTGGATCAAAACGGCGAGCAGCGCACCCTCACCGCGCGCCTGGTTGTGGCGGCGGACGGCGGCAAATCGGCGGTGCGTGAACAGCTCAAGATTCCCACCCGCACCTGGGATTACCACCAGACCGCCATCATCACCAACATCACGCCGCAGCACCCGCACAACAACATCGCCTACGAGCGCTTCACCTCCACCGGCCCCATCGCCATGCTGCCGATGAGCGACAACCGTTGCGCCGTGGTGTGGACGGTCGCCAGCGACCAGGCCGACACCGTCATGAGGCTGACCGACGAGGCCTTCCTCGCGGGATTACAACATGCCTTCGGCCACCGTCTGGGCAGATTGCAAAAAACCGGCATGCGCCACGCCTACCCACTGGTATTGACCCGCGCGCTCGAACACGTGCGCCCGCAGCTGGCTGTGATTGGCAATGCCGCCCACACCCTGCACCCCATCGCAGGTCAAGGCTTCAATCTCGGCCTGCGCGACGCCGCCGCGCTTGCCCAAGTCATTGTCGAGGCGCAGCGCGCCGGTTACGACATTGGCAACCTCGATGTACTCAACCACTATGCGGACTGGCGCCGCGCTGACCAGATGCGCGCCATTGCCTTCACCGACAGCCTGGTACGCATTTTCACCAACCCGCTTGCACCGTTTGCGCTGGGGCGCAACCTCGGATTGCTGGCAGTGGATTTGCTGCCACCGCTAAAACATCTGCTGGCGCGCCAGACCATGGGTTTAGTGGGTAAATTGCCGAGATTGGCGAGGGGGCTGGGGTTGTAGGAAGCCCAGCCTGATTTCATCCTAAAAACGGCAGTTGACTGCTTCTTTGGGCGGTTAGCAATATGTTTTAAATAGGCTTTATCATGCACTGCAGACTCACCTGTTTGGTCGGTCCGCTACGGGGTAGATTGCACGATTTTCAGTGCGCAGTACAACAGGGCGTGTGCGCAAGTGCACTCCCTGTTTCCATTTTAGTGTAAGAACCTGTTTCGAGGCATGGCATTACAAAACCGTGGATATTTGTATTACCCTAAGCCGGACGAGCCGGAACCAAAAAGGGGGTCTTCGTGAAATCGAGTGGGTGAAATTTAACATGAAAACCTCCGCAAGCCTTGTGGCATCAGGCAAAATGCATCCTGCACCTGTTGCAGAAAATGGGAGGTTTTTTCAATGGCTATTTCACGCAAACCCAAACGCATTCTCGACGCATACCGATTCCCCTGTTTTCGCCCGCTGGAAAAGATACGCGGCATCTTTGGCGACTCCAAAGCACGGATCATCACGCTCGTTCGGCGCTCAAAAAAACGGCCTGCAACAGTTGCGGCAGAACGCGCTCTGGTTGGTACGACAAGAGGCTTCGACGAGTTCGCGACCTCTCCTGTGGCGACACACGTATCTATCTGGAAATCGAAATTCGACGGGTGCTTTGTCGGCACTGCGGGAAAGTGAAACGCGAACGACTCGACTTTCTCGCCGACAACCCACTCTATACAAAGCGATTTTCTTGGTATGTAGGCAGACGGTGTCGCGCCAGCACGGTGTCGGACATTGCCCGCGAATTGCTTCTGGACTGGCACACCGTCAAGGAACTGGACAAGCAATACATGACCGCGCAACTGGAACGCGCCGGAACGCCAGCACCCAAGGCCATTGGCATCGACGAAATATCGATTCGCAAAGGACATACCTATCGCATTGTAGTCAGCGACTTGATCCGTGGTCGTCCCATCTGGTTTGGCGGTGCCGACCGTTCGGAGGACAGCATGCGACAGTTCTATGACTGGCTGGGAGAGAAGAAATCCAAAGGCATTTGTCTTGCAGTGATGGATATGTGGAAGCCCTTTCGTAACGTAACCAACGAACGCGCCCCGCAGGCGGCCATCCTGTTCGACAAATTCCACATCATGAGCCATCTCGGCGATGCTCTGGATAAAGTCAGAAAGATGGAATATGCACGTCTTCAGGGCAAGGATAGGCGCTACATTAAGGGGCAGAAATACGTACTGCTTTCCAATCACGAAAATATGACACTGGACGGCAGACGTTCTTTGAAGGCTTTGCTGGCAGCGAACAAACGGCTGAACACGGCGTACCTGCTGAAAGAGTCGTTTGGCCAGTTGTGGGATTACAGGAGCGAAGCATGGGCGCGGCGTTTCTTCGAGAATTGGAAAACCAGCCTGAAGTGGCAGCGCCTGAAACCTTACGAGAAATTTGCCGAGATGATTGAGCGCCATTGGGATGGGATCGCAGCCTATTGCAAGCCAGAGAATAAAGTTTCACTCGGCTTTGTTGAGGGGCTCAACAATAAGATACGCGTCATCCAACGCCGTGCATATGGTCTGCGCGATGAAGAATATCTGCGACTAAAAATACTCACGTCTATGCTCCCGAGGCTCTAAAAAACATGAAATTTACCCACACGATCACGCGAAGAGCCCAAAAAGGTTAAAGTCCGCGTAGCCCACCTTCCGAGGAGACGCCGATCATGAGACTGCTGACCGAACGTTACCAAGCAGACCTGCTGGGTGTGCTTTCCTGCTATGACCGGATGATTATCACGGGCACATTGCCCGGTGCCTGCTATGCGAGCGGCATGACCAGCTTCCTGTATTCCCGCCATATCAAGATATTTGACTATGCCAAAGTCTTTGCCGACCCTTTGCGCGAGCGCATCCGTAAGCACGCGCATGAACTCGCCAATGCGCAGGGCGTGTCCATAGAGCACGTCAACAAACCACACATCCGCGATGGAGGCCTGTTCCGCCTATGAACCCTGGCATGATAAGAATTCCCATATGACCTTTCTTCGTTCGACCCCCGGTAAATGCTTGCACTATTACTTCTACTTTATCGACGAGGAGGTGGGGCTGTGTTACCTGCGCGTGCCCACCTGGCGCCCCTTCCGTTTGCAGTTTTACTGCAACGGCCATTCGTGACTCGAAACCAAGCTCGCGGAAAATGGCATCGGCTATGCGATGGCCGACAATGCGTGTATCCGCATCGACGATTTTGCCAATGCACAGCCACTATCCGATCAATTCAAGCCCGATGACCTGCACCGCATTCTCGACTGCTACGCCATGATGTGCTGCCCGGTGCTCGATGTGTGCGAGCAAAAATACCACTGGAGCTTCATGCAAACCGAGCATTCAACCGATCTGGTCTTCCGTTTCGATGCCATTCTCTCCACGCTCTACGAGAACATCTCCCGGCAGGCGGTCATCGCGGTCAAGGCCGAACACGTGTCCTCTTTCCTCGGCAAGAAGATCACGCCGCAGCTTGCACATGAACTCGGCTCCCGCTTGTCCACCCGCATCGAGGGAACCTGCATCAAACATTGCATGGGCAGCGCCTCCGTCAAAATATACGACAAGTTCAAACGCGTGCTGCGCATTGAAACCACGACCAATGACGTTTCCTTTTTTAAACACCACCGCAAGGTCGAACACCGGGACGGTTCCATAACACGGGAACTCGCTCCTCTCAAGCCTCGCGGCCAGGCGGTCATAGCCGGGGCCGGGCGACCGCACTTCGAACAGACTGGATGGCTGTTGGCACGCGCCTCCACGTCAATCTCCAGCAGCGGCGCCCCAGCGGCCTCTCGCAGCCGCACCGCTGCGTATACAAACGATTTGAACTTCTGAACCCGATTCAGGATAGTCTTGAGTTGCATCCCGCCCTCCCATCTCTGGCTGATGTTTGTTTCGCAACTCCATCTTCTCAGAGATTGGGCGGGATGCCCTGTTTTTATCCGGGGCACTAACGTGCTCCTACCCGAAGAAACCGCGTTAATGGCCCACAGATTTTGCTGAGGAGCCAAAAATTTAAGGTCAAAGTCACCGGCTAAAGCCGGTAGTTTCAACCAAGGGTATGGAAATGAAACTGCCTGCACGGATCGAGAAGACCCAGGGCGGCATTACGGTGAGACTGCGCATAGTGGAATGCAAACC